>CALJMD010000125.1 GCA_937981915.1 uncultured Acidimicrobiales bacterium | reverse complement strand
CCCGCACCGATGTCCACCGAGCGCACCATTCCCAGGTCCACGATGCTGCGATGCAGCTCCGGGTCCTCGACGGGCCGGAGGGCCTCGATTACTTGATCTTCGCTGACGGTCACAAACGCTCCTACGGGCCGTGAATTGCTCTCCTGCTAGACTACCGATGTGGCCCAAAGAGCCCTCAGCCCGACGGAGTTCACTAATCTTGTGAACGCCATCACGTCCGCCTTCGGCGATCCTACGCGGCGCGGTATCTACCTGCTGCTTCGTGATCACGATGAGGGTTTGACGACCAGTGAGGTGGCTGACTCCATCGGCGTGCACACAAACGTGGCCCGACACCACCTGGAAAAGCTCACAGGCGGCAACTACGTCGAGATCCACCACCGCTCCCCCAGCGGGGCCGGTCGTCCGGCCAAGGTCTACCGGGCCTCACATTCGGAGTTTCCGGTCGAATTTGATGTCGGTCACGACGACATTTTGATCACCCTGCTCGGCAAGGTGCTGTCGAAACTGCCTCCGGAGGAGGCCGCCGAAATGGCGGAGGAAGTCGGCGAAGAGTTCGGAAAGAAGATGGCCGACCGCATGGGCGACACCACCGACACCCAACGGTCGTTTCGGTCGGCGCTCCACGTGGTCGCCGACGCGCTTTCAGCCCACGGGTTTGCCGCCCACGCCGAGCGGGAAGGTGAAGAGCTGCGGATCGTCTCCGGGCATTGCCCGTTCGGGGACGTCGCAATCGAGCATCCGGTTATTTGCGCGGTGGACCGGGGAATGGTTCGAGGCCTGCTTGGATCGCTGTACGGCGCGACCGAAGTAGCCCTCAACTCATCAGTGGCTCAAGGCGACGACACCTGTGTCACCGACGTGTTCGACAGCGTCGCCCCCGTTCTCAACAACGTCGACGGCTAGACGCTCACCGGGTCCGGTTCAAACTCAAGTCGGCCATGATCCAGCTGCGGCAGAACGTATCGAGCGAACAGGTCACACTCGGCCTGATGGGGATAACCGGAGAGAATAAACGCGTCGATACCGATTCCCTGAAGCTCACGGATCTTAGCCGCAACCTGATCCGGGTTACCGACGATCGCTGCGCCAGCACCGGATCGAGCCCGACCCACCCCGGTCCACAGGTGACGCTCAACGTAGCCCTCGTCGTCGGAGCCTTCCCGCAGCTCGGCCTGGCGGGCCACACCGGCAGAGGCGGAATCCAATGAACGCTGGCGAATCTCGGTGCCCAACTGATCGTCAAGCCGGGACAGAAGTCGACGGGCGGCGGCACGGGCGGCGTCTTCGGTTTCGCGCACGATGACGTGTGAACGCCACCCGTACTTCAGCGTTCGTCCGACGTCGGCTGCTCGGCGATCCATGTCGGCCTTCACTTCCAGCACGCCTTCGGTGGTGTCGGGCCACATCAAGAAGACGTCGGCTCCAGCCGCCGCGCACTGGCGCGCTGCGGGAGAAAGGCCGCCAAAGTAAAACAGCGGGGAGCGCCCGCTGACGGTTGACACCCGCGGCGGTTCGATCTCGATGTCGAGAAAGTCGCCTTCGAACTTGACCGGTTGCCGATTGAGCAGCTCGCGAAGTACGTACATCACTTCGGTTGACCGTCGATATCTTGGCTCGCTGTCCAGCTTTTCGCCCGGCAGGTCAGACGAGATGATATTGATCGTCAAGCGGCCCTCAAGAATTTGGTCAACAGTTGCCATCTGTCGGGCCAACTGAGGAACAACCAGCTCGCCGCAGCGGACAGCTAACAACAATCTGATGTGTTGGGCCAGTGGAGCGACAGCGGCGGCGAATGCCGTGTTGTCGATCCCAAGGGCATAGCCCGATGGCAACAGCACATTGTCGAACCGATACCGGTCAGCGGCCATAACGATGTTTCGGCAATGTTCCCACGAGCTTTTCAGCTCATCGTCGGGGACACCGAGAAACTCGTAGTCATCGTCGCAAAGGGCACTGAACCAGCTGATTTCACTTGGGGCCATCGCCGATCACTCTACCCGTGGTCGCCAGAGCCCGAAGCGGCTGAACCGACTTCAAGACCGTGTGCCCCGAGAAGCTCGGCAAGCTCCACCGATCGCCCCTCTTCAATAGAAAGATGAGCGGCGGCACCGACCGCGACCGACCAGAGACCATCGGTGACCGTTATCGGAGGAGGTGTGCCGTTCTCTATGGCAGCTATGAACTCGAGGTGCTCCACATAGCTGGAGCCGTGGTGCAGACCTTCGTAGGCGATGTGGCTGGTGTCGACCAACTCCTGTTCAACCTGACCGATGCCGTGGCTGCCGCGGAGGCCTCGACGGAGTGCACCTTCGGGAAGGAACGCTTCGACCTTCCCTTTCTCGCCAACGACTGATACCTCTTCCTGGTTGTAGGTGGCTTCGGCGAACATGCACAGGTCCAACATCGCTCGGGCACCGTTTTCATAGTCGACGATCACATACGCGTTGTCCATGATGTCCGACGGCTTGCCGTCGTAGACCTCGTCCAGATGATTCACATCCTGTGCGCCCGAGGCAAGTACCCGAACCGGGCGCTGGTCAACAATGAGATTCATCAAGTCAAAGAAGTGGCAGCACTTCTCCACCAACGTTCCCCCGGTGTTCGACGAGAACCGGTTCCAGTTATTGACTTTCTCCAGGAAGGGAAATCGGTGCTCTCGAATGGAGACCATGCGTGGTGTTCCCACGTACCCGGACTTCACTTCGTCGATCATGCGGGCGACAGCCGGCATGTAGCGATATTCCAGACCGACCTGTACGACCCGGTCCGGAAACTGCTTGGCCGTTTTTGCCGTTTGCTCGACGACGGCAACACAGTCGGTGACCGTTGTGCACATCGGCTTCTCCAGCAGAACGTGTCTACCGGACGTCAAGACATCATCCATCACCGACCGGTGGGTGTGATTGGGACTGGCGACGACGACAGCGTCCAAGTCGACGTCAGCCAGCAGGTCAGCGTGGTCTTCAAAGCCGACCGCTCCCGGCACCATTTCTGCCGCAGCGGAGAGAGAGCCTTCGTAGGGATCGCTGTAGGCAACGACTTCCGCCCCTTCGATGGCGTTGATATTGCCGATGTGCTCAAGGCCCATCATGCCAACGCCAATAATGCCGTATCTGGTCGTCATCTCGATATGTCCTTCTGTGGCCGTGCCGGTTGGCGGGCGCGCTGGTCGAAACCGGACGTGAATACGCGTCGGAGTCATAAGCCCGCGGGCCGCCGATCTGGCCGATGCTAGTCGTGGCCGGATGCAGTGCGGTGGGGCAATCTACCGATGCTTGAACGCCCGGTCGGCCGGTCGGTCGTCGACTTGAGCTACCCGGAGCTCATTCGACGGTGTAGGACCGGCAGTGGGGCCCCGATAACAAGCCCGAACGCCGCTGCCGTTTCGTCCCCACCGAGGAGGCGAGACCCGATGAACCACACCGCCAAAACCACCGCAGAGGTCACTAGCGCCGCGACCAATGCCGTCATCACCATCGACAATGCAGAGACAGCCGGCGGGTGGTCGGAGAGTCCGGGTTCATCGGAGTAGTAGCCGTCAGGCGGTGGCGCCGGCAGTGGCTGGTCGGCGTAATCGACCGGCCCCGGTTGGGCATAGGGGTCATCGCCGTAGCTGGCGTAGCCGGGCTGAACCCCTTGGCCTGGTTCAGACCGTGGAACACGAGCGAGTGCGGGACGGACTTCCTCAACGACGCCGTACGGCATAGCGGCCCGGCCGACACCGGCGCCCAAGATCACCAGATCTGGACCTCGGGCATCACCGACCGTGTTGGTCGCCATCGGCCCGGCCAACGTTGGCCCCTCGCTATCTACCATGGGGGCCTTGGCCAGCTCCGGGGTTTCCTCGGGAAGGTCAAGCGGCTTGTGAGCAAAGCGAGCTCTCTCCAAGCCGCGGTACGAGTCTTCTCTCGCCTCTCGCAGTTGGTTCAAGAAGGCGGCCATCGACACCGGACGGTCGGATGGAGACTTCGCCATCGACCGCTCGATGAAGTGACAAATCGGGCTCGGCACACGGGGCCGAAGGTCACCGATCTGTTGGGTTGCCACCCGGCCGAAAATGGTGGCCGTAGTGACATTCTCGTCCTTCTCTTTGAATGGCGCGTGACCGGCCAACAGTGCCCACAGCGTGGCGGCTAGGCCGTACACGTCGGTACTCGACACCGGACGCAAGCCGTCGCTAAACGATTCGGGCGGGCTGTACGCCGGGGTGAAAGCAGCCACGGTGCTGCGACCCAGATTCTCATCGGCAATGAGCGAGATCCCAAAATCGGCCACATGAGCTTGGCCCGACTCCGACAACAAGATGTTGGCCGGCTTGATGTCGCGATGGTAAACATCTCGGCGGTGTGCCTCGACCAGGGTTTGAGCAACCTGCTCGATCAGACGCACCGCTCGGGGCCACGCCATTGGACCGTCATTGCGCATCCGATCCTGCAACGAGCCACCGGCGTAGAACGGCATGACGATGTAGGGCGAACCGTCCGAGGCCTCGCCGGTCTCAAGGATGGAGACGAAGCCCGGCATCTGTGACAGGCGGCTCATCACCCTCTGCTCACGTTCGAATCGCCGCAGGGCCGATGGGTCCCATGACAGTCGCAACACCTTTACTGCGATGGTGTCGGGTACTGCAATCGTGTCGGGGGTCAGGTCGGGCGCGTCGACGCCGTCGTGAACCCGGTCCGCTCGGTAGACCACCGCGGAGCCACCGGCTCCGATTACCTGAACATTGGTGAGCCCGTCGATGCCGAGATCGACGGTCGCGTCCGTCATACCCACACCCCTGCAGTTCTGTGGACTGAGACGAAACTCAAAACGAATCCCGCCATCGCAAACGTTTCGGCCATTCTAGCAAAGCTCAATTGACTCGACCGGCTGATACACGCATCCACTTCTCCTACTAGGACGGATGAGCGGCCGTCTGAGTCGCGCTAGACGTCGCAAACCTCAAGAGCAGTCAGTCGGACGACACCGCCACCAGCGCTACTTCCATCTTCCACGTCCCGGTGGCCAGTGCCGGAACCGGCACGAGCACCGACGCACAGGAATGCCCTCGCAGCGCCTGATCCCGGGCACTCATCGCCGCGGCCAGCCGAGTGGACAAGCAATCAGCGTCCTCGGCCTCAGGCGACCGGGGATCCACAACAAACGTGGTGACCTGCACCACATCGGACGGCTGAAGTGCCGCGTCGGCCAGGAGCGATGCCAGCGTCGCCCACACTGCAGCCGCTTGGTCTTCAATGGCGTCCGGAACCGTACCGTCGGGCAATGTCGGCCCGATGCCGCTGGTGAACAGCTGGCGCGTCGGCCGCTCAGGATGGCTCGACGACAACACGGCCAACTCATAGTTGGCCGACGGAGCACCAACACCAGCAGGGCGAACGGGCCTGTTCATACCGCAGACTGTACTCGGCGCCGGGTCGGCCGCTGTCGGGTAGCCGAACTCGTGCCACCTCGCCCGGCCGTTATCCTGAGCTCCTGGTTTCGGGGAGGAAACGATGAAGCACGAGACGCAAGGCCCGGCAGTTCAAACCAACTTGTTCGACTTGAAGGGCAAAGTTGCGGTTGTCACCGGCGCCAGTTCGGGCCTCGGAGGTCGTTTCGCCAACGTCTTGGCCCAGGCCGGTGCCGACGTGGTCATTACCGCCCGTCGGGTCGAGAGGCTCGAGGCTCTGGCCTCGCGTCTCAACGACGAGTCGCAGGTTTCGCGAGTGGTCTACGAGCCGGGTGACATCACCGATCAAGACACCGTCGATCGCGTTGTCAACCGAGCGGTCGAGCAATTCGGCCAGCTGGACATTGTGGTGAACAACGCAGGCATCTCCCGGGTACTGCCAGCGTTGAGTGACAGCGTCGACGATTTCGCCGACGAAGTTCACACCAACCTGATCGCCCCTTTTTCGGTCTGCCAGGCTGCGGCGCGCGCCATGTTGGGGCAAGACGGTGACGGCAGCGGCGGCTCGATTATCAACATCGGTTCGGTACTGGGTTTCGGCGGTGGTGGTCGGCTCCGTGCAGCCGGTTATGCGGCAGCCAAGGGTGGCCTTCACAATCTGACAAGAGAACTGGCCTCTCAGTGGGCCCGCAAGAACATTCGGGTTAATGCCATCGCACCCGGATGGTTCGAATCCGAGATGACCGCCGAAATGTTTGAGACCGGGTCCGGTCAGTCCTTTATTGAGAGCAACACCCCGATGGGTCGATCGGGGCGAACCGGCGAGTTGGATGGAGCCCTACTTTTCCTGGCATCAAATGCCTCCTCTTTCGTCACCGGCCATGTCTTAGCCGTTGATGGAGGCTGGACCGCCATCTAGCGCTATCGTTTCGTCCCACCATGGAGCTGATACTCATCCGCCACGCTCACGCCGGAGAACGAGGCTTTGGAAGTCGTGACCGCTACCGCCAGTTGAGCGATCGTGGCGAGGCCCAAGCTCGTGCAATCGCCCAGGTCCTGGCCGATTATCAGGTCGTCCGGGTTCTGAGCAGCCCAGCGTCGCGCTGTGTCCAAACCGTGGTGCCGCTAGCGGAAGCTCACGGCCTCGAGGTAGTGGAAGATGAAGCACTCTGGGAGACCTCGACCGACGACGAGGTTGCCCGCTGTGTGAACACTCACCTCAATGAAAGCGTCCCGGCCGACGTTCAGAACAGCAAAGCGGCCGTCGTCGCCTGCAGCCACGGCAACATCATTCCGCCCATCGTCGAATGGGCGGCCGCAGAGGGAGCCGACATCGACGGTCGAGGCTGCGAACGAGCCTCAATCTGGATTCTGACGTTCGACGGTTCCAGGCCGGTCCGGGCCAACTACCTGAGTCCACGCAAAGACTACGGGACCGACGGAGCGCTTCAAGGCTAGACGGTCAGCCAGCACACCCGTTGCGCTCAACGATGGGTCGAGTCTGGTCAATGAAGAACGGTGGCGGATCGGATGCCAAGAGGGCGGCGATGTCGGCGCATGCTGCGGTGGCGTCCCCCCGCCGGTCGTGGACCACCGCTCGAAACGCTCGGGCGTCGGCGTACGTCGGGTCTATGTCGATGGCCTGATCAAGGTAGACCTCGGCCGATTGGAACAGTTCGGCTGCCTGCGCCTCGTCGCTCTCCGCGCTACCCCCGGCTGCCAACACCAGGTACCACGCTCGATACGACAACGCTTCGACATTTTCGGGATCCTCCTCCAAGACGGAGTCGAGGCATTCCAGAGCGCCGAGCAGATCACCGCCGGCCGCCGCCTGTTCCTGACATTGCTGAATCTGTTGCCGAGACGAGAATCCGATTGATCCGGTCAAGGTGTCGTTGACTCCTCGTTCTCCGGCCGCTTGAGCCAACAAAACTCCCACCCCGGCGGCGAACACCACAACGGCAAGCCAGGTCAAGATCCGTCGCCCACCGGATGGCCCGTCGGCCTCAGCTTTGAGTCTGGTCGCCGGACTCTCCGTCATCGATGATCTTGAAGACGTCCCCGTTCGCTTTCCGGCCCGCTTCTGATCACGCTCCAGGCGACGCATTGTCTCAGCCACCCGTACGGTGTAGTCGCCTTTGAGCGTCTCGTAGTCTTCAGTCGACATGTCACCGGCGGCGAACTCTTCGTCGAGGTCGTCAAGGGCGGCAACCAACGACGCCAACTCGTCGTCTCGGTAGTACGGCGAATCGCTCACTGGCTCACCTCACCGTTCGTCTGGAGGGTCGCCGTCAACGTCATCACCCGCTGCCATTGGTTCCGGGGCACTGGCGCTTGGCGTGGCGCCCACCTGGTCGCGGGCGCGTTGCACGTAGTCCAAGTCCTCGGCCGACACCGCACGCGTTGCTTCGGCCTGGGACCGACCGGTCACCGCGGTGGCCACCCCAACTGATGCCCCGATGGCGATCATCACCGGAAGAATCCAAATGAGAGCGACGAAGCCTTCCGCCGGAGGGTTGAGTAACACTTCGACCGTGTAGGCGTTGACGAGTTCGTCGCGGATCTCGCGGTCGGTTGCGCCGTCAGCGACCCGATCGGAAATGAACTGGCGAATCACCGCCGAAACAGGGGCGTTGGAATCGGCAACCGCTTGACCGTCACAGGTAGGGCAGGCGAACGTACTGTTGAGCCTCTGGACTCGCTCGACCTCGGATTCCACACCGCCTTGGTCAACGACGGCCACCACCAGCAAGGCCACAGCGGCGGTTACAACCCCCATCCAGGCCACCAACCGGAAACGAGTAGTGCCCCGGCCGCTCACGAACCGCCACCCGAGGACTCGATGTCGATGACCAACTGCTTGAGCTGATCGGCGGTGACCCCACCGCGAAGGCGGGCTACCACGACGCCAGATGGGGCTACGACGAAGGTTTCAGGGACTTGCGCCACCTGGAAATCAACAACGGCTTGGGTGTTGGCCGCCACCGGCCAGTCGCCGCCCCGTTCGGCGAAGAACGTCTCAACTTGTTCGCGTTCACTCTGATCGAAGACCAGTGACACGATCTCCAGCGGTGACTCTTCGGGGCCTTGACGCTCTCGACCCCATTCGCTGACCTCAACCAGGTCGTCATGTTCGGCGACACAAGGCGGGCACCAGGTGGCGAAGAAGTTCACCAGGACCCAAGACCCACGTTGGTCGTCAATGTCGTAAGTTTGCCCATCGAGCGTCTCTCCAGCCAGTGTGGGCACCCGCTGGCCGACCAACGGCGACGTCGACTCCCGGCCCCCTTCACCGGCGTCGAGAGCCAAAATGGCGATCAACCCGGCGAGCACCACACCGACGGCAATAGCGGCAATGCGGGCCGGACCGGGCCCGCCTGATGATGGAGGTGAACCGGGTTGGGAGGGCAGGTCGGTATCGAGAGGAGCGTCGTGATCAGACACCGGCTTTGTCCACTATTTTGGCGTCTCCACCGCTTGTGTCTCCGTCGGGCCCGTCAGGGCGATCCACGGCAACCGGCGCCGATACCGCCTCTGTTCCCCGCCTCCTTCGGCCGGGGAAGAGGGCCAGCACAGTGCCGACGGCCATCAGAATTCCGCCCGTCCAGATCCAACTGACCATCGGTCGGATAATCACCCGCAGACGAATCGAGTCGTCCTCGGGGTCAGGCGGTGACGCCAACACCAGATACACGTCCTCACTGAAACCGGTTCGCACCGAGGGCGTTCCCAAGATCTGGCCCGAACTTCGGAAGTTGGTCCTAGCCGGATGGTGGATCGAGTCGCCATCGATCTGAACAGCGGCGAACACCCGGATGCGACGGTCGTTCATGTCGGCGCCGGGCTCGAGGTAGGTAAAGGTGTGATCCTCAACGGTGACCGTCTCCCCCACATCCAAGCGATGGGTTCGATCGCTGCGGTAAGACTCACTGGCCGCTGCGCCGACCGCCAACAGCACGACACCAAAATGCACGATCATGCCGCCGTTGGTACGTCCAACAAATCCGCGCCAGCCTTGCCGCTTTGCCGCCAGCAGCACCTGACGACCAGCGGAGCCCGCAGCGAAGCCGCCGAGGCCGAAGGTCAACACCGGGTAGAAACCCCGGCCGCCGAGAACGAGGGCGAGCGCCATCGACACTACGCCAACAATGGCAGGCCAGAACAGCCGCTGAGAGAGGACTTCGGGGGCGGCCTTGCGCCACGGGAGAACGGGGGCGGCCGCCATCAAGAACAGAACCACCATGGCGATGGGCCGGGCCATCGAATTGAAATAGGGGCTGCCAATCGTCAGCCTCGTCCCGTCCCACGCTTCAACGATCAGTGGAAAGACCGTGCCGAGGAGCACCACGAAGGCCAGGGCGCCGAACGCCACATTGTTGGCCAGGAAGGAGCCCTCCCGGGACAGAGGCGCATCTATTCCGCCCGCCGATCGAAGCTGATCGCCCCGCCAGCCGATGAGACCGATGGCCAAGGCCGACACCACGGCAAAGAAGATAAGCAGCAGTGGGCCGACGGCACCGGCGCTGAACGCGTGCACGGACTCCACCGCGCCCGACCGAGTCAGGAACGTTCCCAGGATGGTCAACGAGAACGTGGCGCATACCAACGAGAGGTTCCACACCCGAAGCAGGCCGCGTCGCTCCTGGACCATGACCGAGTGGATGTAGGCGGTTCCCGTGATCCACGGCAACAGCGAGGCGTTCTCAACCGGATCCCATGCCCAATAGCCGCCCCAATCGAGCACCTCGTAGCTCCACCAGGCGCCAAGAATGATGCCGAGCGTGAGGAAGCCCCATGCGGCAACCGACCAGCGGCGAGTTTCGGCCAGCCACCCCTCCCCCACTCGACCAGTGATGAGGGCCGCCATAGCGAAGGCGTACGGGACGGTGAACCCGACATATCCCAAATACAGGATTGGCGGGTGTATCGCCATCAACACGTGATTCTGCAACAACGGATTGGGGCCTGGGCCAACGAATCCAGCGGGCACTTCGACCGCTACGAACGGGTTGGCCGGACCGACCAGGAGACCAAAAAAGAACGCGCTGACCGCCAACATCACGGTGAGCGCCCAGCCCAACAGAGGGTCATCAGCTCGATCGCGGAACTTGATGATTACGGCCACCAGGTAGCCGGCCAGCACCAGCGCCCACAGCAACAGCGAACCCTCTAGCGAAGACCAAAGTGCAGCGAAGTTGAACAGCGGTGGTGTCGTCGCGCTGCCAACCTCCGAGACGTACTTGACCGAGTAGTCGCGCTGGAACAGTGCTACCTCCATCACGACAAAGGCACCGAAGGCGGCCACGAACACAAGCCAGCACCATTGGCGGACCGTTCGCAACAAGCTGGTTCGGTTGGTCAGTGACGCGTACAACCCACCGGCGAAGCCCAGTACGGAGGCGGCCAAGCCAAGGGAGACAAAACCGAACCCAAGAATTGAGTTCATGTCAGAACCCGGCTACATCGAACGCCGGCGCTCCGATGTCGGCTTCGGAACCATCCAGTTCGTAATCGACGCGACTCGGGTTGTCCTCCACGTACTCTTCGGAGTGCTTGACCAGCAAACGGTCGGACACAAATTCGTCGCCCTGCCAGCGGCCTTCGGCCACTACCTGTTCGCCCATCTTGAACAGTCCGCTCGGAGCGTTTCCGACGTGAAGAACCTCCGCGTCGGCGCCCCCGAAGCTCATCGTGAACGTGATCGTCCCGTCCGAGGCTGTTGCAGGCTCTGTCGTGACAGTGCCTTGAAGGTTGAAGGTGTCGTCGGCCAGCTCGCCCCGGCGGTCCATGGCCTCGTCGACGTTGAGAAAATAGACTCGCGCCGTGGTGAGGGCCTGGTAGATCAAGACAGAGGCAACAGCGATGAGAGCACCGCCTATTAACCAGTTTCGCCACGAGCGGATTCCCGATGGTTCAGAATCCGGCGACAGCGGAGTGAGATCAAGCTCAGTCAAGGAATCGCCTCTTCTCTTCCGGCACGTCTCGGCTTAGTGCTCGTCCTCGATTGACAAGCCACCAGGCGTATCCGGAGAGCACACCGATCACGGCAAGATACCCGGCGGCTACGAAACCCCAATACATGGCTAGTTCATCTCCCTGGAGCTGGTCTGAGCGGTCATTCGCCCGCCTCTCGTCGTCGCTCGGCCAATGCCCGAACAAGCTGCGATTCCTCCACCTGACGCTCGAGCCAAGAGACACGGAATCGGTGGATCAGTAGCCACGAGGCGACCAAGGCCATGGCCACGGTTCCAAGGAACCACGAGAAGTACTGCATGTCGCGAATCTGGGGATCGAGGCCGAAGGTCTGCCCCTGGTGAAGACCACGCCACCACTGCACCGAGTAGTGCACGATGATCACGTTGAGGATGCTGATAATGCCGACCACGGCAGCGCGCCGAGAACGTACCTCAGGTGAAAATTCCATTCGCCGGATAGCCAGATACCCGATGTACATGATGAACATGACCGCGGTCGACGTGAGTCTGGGGTCCCACTCCCAATAGGTGCCCCACGTCGGCTTTCCCCACAAGGCTCCGGTTACCAGACCGAGTCCGAGGAATACCACACCGACCTCGGCGGCCGAGGCCGCAGCCAGATCCCAGAACTGACTCTGCGTACGCAGGTACATGACGCTGCCGACCAGCGTGATGCCGAAGCAGGTGTAAGCCGTCAAGATCGACGGAACATGAACGTAGAGCAGTCGAACCGAGTCACGCATGTTGACTTCGGGGCCGGAGATAACCAGGCCGAACAGCAGCGCCAGTCCGGTGACCGCCAGCGCGGCCCAGCCGATGATGCGGGTCGCCTTCGACGCCGTCGACAAATTTGGCGGTGTCGGACTTGATGGTGTCAGATTCGGGGATTCGATCATGTCTCTTCCATTACCAGGCCGAAGGCCAGCATTCCCACTCCGAGATAAATCACAGCGAAAACGCCGAGCAGCATGACCCATGACCATCCGCCAGAGCCGCCAAACACTGCGGCTTCGGTCGAGAGCGTTGCCGCGAGCAGGACCGGGGACAGAATCGGTAGAACCAGCAGGGGCACGAGCGTGTCACGAGCCCGCAATCCAGAGGCTATCCCGGCGTACAACGTCCCCGCGGCGGCGACTCCCACTGTGGCCAGAATCACAGCGCATACCAGCATGACGAAGTTGGCCAAAGGCGTCCCGTACAGGACGAAGGCCCCAAACCCGAGAACCACCTCGATAGCCAAGAGTTGTGCGGCCACCGCCATGGCTTTGCCCAAGAAGACGCCCGCCGGATCGAGTCCGGCCATCTTCAACGCGTCAACATTGCCATCGTTTGCCTCGAGAGCGAATGATCGTCCTAACGCCAGTAGCGATGCCAACAGCACCGTGATCCAGAACAATCCGGGTGCGACCTGGGCCAAGATTGACCGGCGTTGCTCGCCGACGATGACCAGATCAGGGTTCAGGGCCAGGCCGAACAGAATCAATACAAGAGCACCGAAAGGGAGCACCTGACCGGTGGCCACGCGGGTCACCCATTCGATTCGCAGGTCCTTGCGAGCCATGATCCAGGCGTCATGAAGCATTGGACGCCTCTCCAGAATCGAGATCGGTATCGAGATCAGCATCAAGATCGGTGCCAAGGTAACCGGGCGCCGGAGCCCACTCGGTGACGGCGGAGTCGGCCGAGTCGGATCCAACCAGTTGGCCGCCGGCCAACTGCACTACTCGACTGGCTAGATCGATCGAACGGTCAAGGTCGTGTGAGGCCAACATCACCGTCGCACCGAAACGAACCGCGTGACGCACAATGTCGTCAACGAAGTCCCGTCCGGCCTGATCAAGTCCGGCGTGCGGCTCGTCTAATAGCCAAAGCTTCGGCCGACGGCACACCATGACCGCCAGCGACGCACGACGACGCTGACCGGTGGAGAGAGCGGAAATCGAAACATTGCGGAGCCGACCGGCCAGATCGAGACGATCCAAGACCGGTTCGATGGTGTCCAACTCCACACGGTTGGCCTGCGCCCAGAACTTAAGGTTCTCTTCCACGGTCAGTTCGTCGTAGAGGAAGGTCTGGTGAGACAACAACCCACTCTCTCGCCGCAGTCGCCGCCGGTCTTTACGCACTGACAAGTCGTAGCCGAGAACGCGGCCGGTGCCGCCACTCAAAGGTGCGAGACCGGCACACAAACGCAGAAGTGTGGTCTTGCCTGCACCGTTCGGTCCACGCAGGAGAACAATCTCGCTATCGCGAACGGACAAGTTGAGTCCAGACAGAGCCGGAAAGCGACCCAAGAGGCTGATGACGCCATCAAGGTCAACCACCACGCGGCCGGCCGGGTCAGCCATGTCGTCGCTCGCTGGTTCGCTCACCGCGTTTAGGGTAACGGTGCCAGGCCCGAAGCCTTCGCCGCTGCTAGCCGTTCCACCATTGTTGTCGAACCGGCAACGATCCGATCCAGATCTTGATCAATACCCCGGGTGATGATGCCGATAGCTCTACAGACATGGCGAAGGCAGCTGATGCGGCAAACCTAGTCGGGCGACTACTGGTTGGAACGGGGCTATTGGTCCTCTCTTTTGCCGTGTTCCAGCTCTGGGGAACCGGCTTGGCCGAAGCACAAGCCCAAGATGACCTGCAGGGTCAGTTCGACTCGATGCTGGCCAACATCGACCAGACGTCCGACGGTGGTATCGGGACTGCCCCCGAGGCCCAAACGGAAATCGGTGTCGTCAACGAGGCTCAGCACACCCCGCTGGTACGACAGATACGAGCCGACCAGCTACCGGACGAGGGTGAGGCGGCCGGACGTATCTACATTCCAGCGCTCGACGTCGAAAAGACAATCGTCCACGGCGTATCGAGGGACGACCTCCGCCTAGGGCCCGGCCACTACCCCGCTACGCCATGGCCGGGACAGCAAGGTAACGCGGCGATCGCCGGTCACCGAACGACCCATGGTGCCCCGTTCCTCAACCTTGATCGACTGTCGCCCGGCGACGACATTTTTGTCCACACCGTGCAAGGGGTCTTCCACTACCAGGTGCAGAGCCATGAAGACCAGTGGGGCCACGACAAGGGCCACTTCATCGTCGACCCATATCAAGTCGATGTGCTCGACGACTTCGGCGACAACCGCCTGACCCTCACCGCCTGCCACCCTCGCTACTCGGCCGCCCAACGGCTCATCGTCACCGCTGAGCTGGTGTCGGAGCCAGCGCCCACCCTCGCTTTGCCTGATCCCGGCTTGCCCGCCGAACTGGTCAGCGAACAAATCGCAGACCCGGCGGCCACCGACGAAACCGCCAACAGCGATCTGGCCTACACCGAAACCGAGACCGAAACCGAAACCGAAGTTGACAGCTCTGAAACGGCTGTCGTCGATGACTCTGCAACCGACGTTGAACCCTCAGAAACCTATGTTGAGGTTGCCGCAGCCGATCAACCGACCACGGTGGCCGAATCATTGGGGTGGCAGCCGCAACACTGGCCGACCACGGCGATGTGGGCCGCGCTAACGGCGTCAATCTTCCTCGCCGGATTGCTTACCAGCAGACGTTGGCGACGCTGGCCAGCCTACGCAGCAACCGCCGGTCCGTTTCTGTATTGCCTCTTCTGGACCTTCACCTATCTGGACAAGATGCTGCCTGCTGTCTAGCAGGCGACTAATCGGCGTCACGCCAACGCGGCGAGCCCGGCCCAGGTTTGCGGCGCCGCCCCGAACCCCGCACCCGTATCGGGGTGCCAGTACTCGGCCAACCCGGAGGCAGCGGCACCGCCCGAAAGGGCCTCGCCGAGACGATCGGCCAGCTCGTGCCGTTCGGCCTGGCAAGCCGCCTGGCGAAACAAATACGACAACTGAGGCCATGCGGGACCGCGCCAATATGTCTTCGGGTCGAAGCTTCGTTCTTCACGGTGAACCCCGCACGGACCGAAGCGGCCGGCAAAGTCGCTCGCCCTGGCCAACTGCGAAAACCCTTCATCACGCGGGTCGACTAATAGCGCCAGCAAGGCATCGGACGTCCGCACTGCTCGCGCTCGCTCGACATCGCCATCGGTTACCCCGGTCGCCACCATTGGCTCATCGAGCCAGGTACCGATGCTGTCGGTCCAACGCGACCGCACCACCTCCGCCAATCTGTGCCCCTCGGCCACGACCGTTGCCGTCATCGGGTGACTGTCGCCCAGTGCGGCACCGACCTGCACCGCGTTCCAGGCGACAAGGGCACTAAAGCCGACCGAACCAACCTCGAACAGCCGAGAACCGATCGGCGTAAGACCGTCGAACACCAACGCTGACACCATCTCGGTCTTGTGTTGCCGCCATTGCGACCGTCCGCTCGATTGCCAACTCTGCGCGCTCATCTCCGCTCCGGGCCAGCGGGGACTGTCGTCGCAGCCGCTTTCCCAGGGGTGAAACACGCAAACCAGACCGGAGGAACTGCGTCGCCGGTCCAACAACAAGTGGCGGAGTCCGTGCAGCACCCGGTCGGCCAGCGCCGTCCCGTCGATGCCATGATCGTCGGGCCTAATGCCACGCTCAAGAAGCTGGGCAAGAGCGTGACCGAACATCGGGGGCTGAGTGATACTCGACGTGTCGGGCCGGCCCCAGAAGTCCGTCCCCGCTGTCGGGTCACTCCAGTAGGTCATGTGAGGCACAAACCCGGAGTCGGCCTGACCGGCCAATGCTGATGACAGCTCTTGCACGGCACGACCCTCGTCGATATCCATCCACACCAGAGAGTGAAAGCACGAGTCCCACAGCCACTGATGGGGATACACCTCACCGTTGGGCACACAGAACCCCGGTTGCCGCCAGGCGCCGTTCATCATGGATGACACCCGATCCTCCAGCAGCTGACGGTCAAGATTGTCATGATCGGACATGTTCTCTGACTAGCAACAGTTGTCACACTTCCCACGCCACGGCCTGACGGTTTCTATAGTCGGCCCGTGGCTACCTGTGCCTTCGTTTCCTTCCGGCTCGGACTGAGCGACGGCGTCTCGGCGGTCGCTCAACTGTGGAAGCAGTCGATCGAGGAGCTCGGTTGGGAGACAGTCACGGTGGCCGGGGGTGGCCCCGTGGATCGCCTCGTGCCCGAGTTGGGCATCGGGGCCGGAGTGGAAGTAACGGCCGCGCTGAACCAGGCCGACCTGGAAGCGTCGCTGGTATCAGCGCTCGACGATGTCGACCTGGTTATCGCCGAGAACATCCTGTCCATACCGCTCAACATGGTGGCCAGTCGGGCCTTGGCCAGCGTTCTGGCTGGTCGAGCAGCCTTGCTACATCATCACGATCCGCCGTGGCAGCGAGAGCGGTTCGCCCACATCACCGAACTCCCACCCGATGACCCCGCTTGGCGTCACGTCACTATCAACCGAATGACCGAGCAGGAGTTCGCGGCCCGAGGACTACAGGCCACCACGATTTACAACGGCTTCGACACCCGTCCAACGCTCGGTGATCGTGATCGCACCCGACGTGCGCTCGGAATCGCCGACAATGACCGGCTCTTCGTTCATCCGGTGCGCGCCATCGCCCGCAAGAATGTCCCCGCGGCAATCCGCCTGGCCGAGCAATACGACGCCGTCTACTGGCTCCCCGGACCGGCGGAAGAGGGTTACCAGGACACGCTCGACCTGGTTCTGCGCGACGCCGACTGTCGGGTACTCCGAACTCCTCTCGGAGACGAACATTCCGTCGCCGACCTGTACGCCGCATGTGACCTTGTGGTGTTTCCGTCGACCTGGGAGGGCTTTGGCAACCCTCCGATCGAGGCCGCAATTCACGGCCGACCGGCCGTCGTCGGTGACTACCCGGTAGCCGACGAGTTACGGCAACTCGGGCTCCGGTGGCCGCTCCCCCACGACGTCGACGGCATCACCAGGGCTCTCGACGACCAGCGTCTCTCGCTCGGTCGCCCCTCGGCTGACATCGAGCACAACCGTTCCGTCATCGACCGCAATTTGACCCTTGAAGCGACCACCCAAGCGATCGCTACCCTTTTCGCCGAGGCAGGTTGGGAACCAGAGCCAACATAGATCCGCCCGCAGGACAGATTCCAAATTTCGGTACGAATATCGAATGACGGGCGCAGAATGAACACACAATAGAGGTCCTAGGCACGGTGACAGCTGTGCAAGCGCACGACGGGTGAGTCAGTGACCTTCACCCGGCGACGCTCCGGCCGGGTGAGTAGAAATATGACCAATCCAGATTCGAAAACGTTGAACGATCCGATTCTCGTTCGCCGAGCCAAAGTTCAGCGTGTCGTGAAACTCGGGATCCGGCTAGGATCTGGCTTGTTCGCACTGGCGGTTGTGTTGTTTTTCTGGGCGATCGTGAGGGGCTTTACGGAGCGGCTCACACTCTTGGCGACAATCAGCCTCATAGGTGGCTCACTCGTTCTGGCTCCGGCCATGGTGTTCGCCTACGCCATCAAGGCCGCGAACCGGGCTGATAGAGAGGGAAGCTGGTGAGTACTCGACTACCGGGACCTGAACGCAAGAAGCAGTTACTTGAGGTAGCTCGCGAGGTGCTGGCCACAAAGGGCTACTACGAGACCACCATGACCGACATCGCGTCGGCGGCCGGGGTCACCAAGCCGGTTCTTTACCAGCATTACCAGTCCAAGCGAGACCTCTACCGCAACGTTCTTGAAGACATCGGTGATCGGCTGCAGAGCGCTGTTGTGCAGGCGGCGTCGTCAACCGAGCTACCCCGCCAGCGAGTCGAGAAGGGCATCGCCGCCTACGTCGACTTCGTGGCTACCGACGAAGCCGGGTTCCGTCTGTTGTTCAGTGGCGCCAACCGTCACGATCCCGAATGGTCCAGCCTGACTGCGGCCGTTGAGGACTCACTGGCTCGAACGATTGCCAAGTTCATCGATGTTCCGGGTTTGGCGGCCACACGTCGACAAGCGCTGGCTCATGGGGTCATCGGCTTGGCTGAAACAATGACCAGGTTCGCGCTGTCGGACGAGGGGCAGCACTACCCCCGATCCATGTTGGCCGCCGATGTCACCACCCTCATCTGGGCTGGCCTCCGAGGGGCGCAGCCCGAAGATCCCTAGCGGGCCGATTAGCGGCGTTCGAGCGTCCTACAAGCGATCAGCGGTTGGTGGTCAGGTGACGCAGTGCGGCCTCGTGCAACGACGCGGTGGCGGCCGCTACAACGAAACCTCCAGCGGCAGCCGGTCCCCCGTCAACGGTGGTCACGATTCCTCCCGCCGCCTCAATAATTGGAATCAGCGGAGCGATGTCGTACGGGGCCAATCCGTTTTCGACCACAAGGTCGACTAGTCCGGCCGCCAGCAGTCCATAGTTGAGACAGTCACCACCGAAACGCGTCATCCGCACCGATGAACGGAGCGAGCGATAACCCGCTGCGGTTGCGTCGTCGTCGAACATGTCAGGGTGTGTGGAGGCCAAGATGGCTTGGCTGAGCGTTGTCGTCAGGCTGACGTTCAACCGCCGATCAACCTCCACCCGTTCTACCGACGGTGCGTTGACCGTCTGGGGCGACGAGCCGTGAACCCGATTGAGCGCCACTGAACCCACTGTCTCGGTGTAACTCTCAACGACGCCGATGTAGCTCTCGTCAAGACAGGGAATGTGCATCCACCCGGCCACCGGTCGCCCGTCGTCCAACAAGCCGACCAGGGTCCCCCACATCGGCTGGCCAACAATGAATGCCCTGGTCCCATCGATCGGATCGATAATCCATGAGTAGCGACTCGTGCCGGTGTGGGTCCCGTACTCCTCACCGATGATGCCGTGATCCGGAAACCGACGCCCAATATCGTCGCGCAGCCGCCGCTCGACCATGCGATCGGCTTCGGTGACCGGATCGTACGCTGCCTCATTGCCGCCCTGTTGAACCTCGCCGACAACTTTGTTTTCGACTGCGTCCCGCTGGTGGCGGTCCGAACGAAACCAACCGAGCGACAATCGGCTTGCGGAGCGAATCATCGACAGTGTGTCTTCCATCCACGCCTCAGACAGAAGCTCGGGTGCTGATTGCTCTCCTGCCATATCCGTGCCTCTTGGTCGCGTTGGCGGACAAATCGGACTTCAACAATTCGAGTCCGGAGCCGACGATATCCCCATGATCCAAAAGAGGATCGGTCGCCTCAATGACCGTCGGATTGGTGCGACACACTCTAGGGTGTCTCGGGTGAAGGTTTCTGAGGCTCAACCACAACACACTCTTCCCCCATGGCGCACCGGCAGACTGTCCGGTATTCCCGTTGCGACGCTGGCGGTCTTTGGTGCCGCCGTTGCTCTTGTTCTCCTGTCACCAGTCTCGGCTTTCGCCGCGATCGGGGCCGGCTTCCAGGCATCACCCGCCGGGGCCGAGGACCTGACGATCGGGGCCGCCATCATTCTCGGATTGGTCGAGGGTCTCACCGAGTACCTCCCTGTTAGCTCGACCGGGCACCTCCTGGTCACCAACGCCATCTTGGGCATCGGGCAAACCGAGGAAACTGAACGAGCGTTGGACACCTACGCCATCTGCATTCAGGCAGGCGCAATCGCCGCTGTTTTTGTGCTCTACCGCCAGCGGGTGGCTCAAATGTTCGACGGTTTGCTCGGCCGCAGCGACGACGGTCGCCGAGTACTGATCGGCGTTATCGCCGCTTTCGTGCCGACCGCCATCATCGGCCTGGCCCTCGTCAACACGGTGCGGGAACGACTGTTCGGGGTGCCGCCGGTTGCCGCCGCCTGGTTGATCGGAGGGGTAGCCATCCTTGCGCTGACCCGCAGCGGATTACTGAAGCGGGCCGGCAGTGAGTTGGCCGAGATAACGGTGCGTCAAGCCGTTCTCATCGGTTTGGCCCAGGCGTTGGCTCTTTGGCCAGGGACCAGCCGAAGCCTGATCACCATTGTGGCCGGCGTTGTTGTCGGCTTGTCACTGGGAGCAGCAGTGGAGTTCTCCTTCCTGCTCGGCCTTGCCACTTTGGGCGCCGCGACGGTGGTCACCGCGGCGCAAGACGGTTCGCAGTTGATCGATCTGTTCGGATGGACCGCCCCGCTCATCGGCATGGCGGTCGCCTTTGTTTCTGCCCTGGCCTCGATCCGCTGGATGGTGTCATGGCTTCAGGAGCGCGGGCTGGACATCTTCGGCTGGTATCGCATCGTTATCGGCATCGCGGCCATTGTCGCCCTCGGGGCAGGCTGGCTCTAGGCCTCCGTAGTGCTCTAGCCCCCTAGCGGCTGGCAAAACGGCGCCTAATGCCCATTCTTTGGTGGAGGCTTGAACGGTGTGAGGCTCTACAGTTGTGCTGGCTTGTGCAATGACCAAACAGCACAACGCAAGAGCGACATATGCGTATCGGAGTACCAAGACAAACAGATCGGCGAGAGCGTCGGGTGGCTATCAGTCCCTTCGCCGCCTCGAAACTGGTGGCTGCCGGCCATCAGGTTTCGGTGGAAGTGGGAGCGGGCATCAAGGCCGGATTCACCGACGACCAGTACCGTGAGATCGGCGCCACCGTCGATCAGCGGGCGCCCGTCATCGGTTCCAGCGGTGTCATCGTCCAAACATCAGCGCCTCAACCTGATGAGCTGACAGAGCCCGGATGGGAGCAACTCGGCAACGATCACACGTTTGTCGGCATGTTGAACCCGCTGTGGAACTTCGCTCGGGCCGAAGCGCTGCTGCAGACAAAGGCAGCCGTAGTCTCGCTCGAACTTATTCCTCGTATTACCAGAGCCCAGTCGATGGACGTGTTGTCATCGATGGCAACTGTTGCCGGTTACGAGGCCGTCCTTCTCGGTGCCACCAAGGCGAACCGACTATTCCCAATGATGATGACGGCCGGCGGCACCATCCCACCGGCGAAAATCGTCGTGTTGGGTGCCGGGGTCGCCGGACTTCAAGCTATTGCTACCGCCAAGCGACTGGGGGCGGTGGTCGAAGCGTACGACATCCGCCCGGCGGCAATGGAACAGATCACCTCAGTTGGCGCTAAGCCAATTCAGCTCGATCTGACTGCCGCTGCGGCAGAAGACGCTGGCGGCTACGCCACCGCGCAAGCGGACGACTTCACCGCTCGCCAGCACGAAGCGCTACTCCCCTACATCGCCGACGCTGACATCGTGATTTCCACTGCGGCGATTCCCGGGGCTACCAGCCCCGAGCTCATCACTAGCGCAATGGTCGATGCCATGCGAACCGGTTCGGTCATCGTCGATCTGGCCGCCGAGCAAGGTGGCAACTGTCGGCTGACCGTTCCCGACGACGAGGTCGTTCGTAATGGTGTCATCCTCCTCGGACCTACCGATCTGGCATCGCGGGCTCCCGAGACCGCCAGCAACCTGTTCGCCAACAACGTCGTGAACCTGCTTCAGCATCTGTCGCCGGACGGCGAACTGGTCTGGGATCTCGATGATGAGATCACCGCCGGAACATTGCTTGGCTGGGATGGTGAGGTGCTTCATCCTCGACTGAGAACGCTCCTCGAATTGCCGTCTCTCGAACTCGACGATGAGCCGTCGATGGTCGCTGCCGAAGACGACAACCAAGCAACACCCGGAAGCGTTACCACGCCTCCCACAGCCGATCCCGCGCCCACCGAGACTGAGGACCTACCACCCACCGATGCCCCCACCTCAAATGGGAGTACCGGCAAGGAGGCTCATCAATGACATTTGTTATCGCTCTCACCCTGTTCGTGATCGCGGTCTTCCTTGGTGTCGAACTGATCAGCAAGGTGCCACCGACGCTTCACACGCCGCTGATGTCAGGCTCAAACGCCATTTCGGGCATCACGGTAATCGGAGCGATCGCCGCCGCCGGTGCCGGAAACTCGACCCTTACCACCGTGTTGGCATTCGGAGCGATCGCCCTGGCAACCATCAACGTCGTCGGTGGTTTCCTGGTGACTCATCGCATGCTCGGCATGTTCAAGCGGAAGGGTTAGGGGTCGAATGTCCACCACTGTTCAACTTGGCTACCTGATTTCCGCCGTCCTTTTCGTCCTTGGCCTGAAGCGCCTGTCCCGCCCCCGAACTGCGGTCCAGGGAAACATGTTGGGTTCCGCCGGCATGCTGGTCGCCATTCTGGTTACCTTGCTCGGCTTCGAGTTGGTCAACCTCCCGGTCATTGCCGCCGGTATCGCAGTCGGTGCGGCAGTCGGAGTTCTCTTGGCCACGCGAGTGGCTATGACCGGAATGCCGCAGCTTGTCGCTCTATTCAATGGTTTCGGCGGCTTGGCGTCGCTGCTGGTTGGAGCAGCGACTCTACAGCCCGCCCTCAGCGACGATTCATTGGCGATGACCGATCTGGCCACCGGAGGCCTAACGGTCGCAATCGGGGCCATCACTTTTACCGGCAGCGTTATTGCGTTCACCAAGTTGCAGGAGCTGTTCAAGGGTTCGGCGGCCAGCGTTGCCATTGTCCGAGCGGCCAATGTCATTCTCGTAGCCTTGGCCGTCCTGTTGATCGTGTTGTTGGTGCTATCGCCGTCAAATCTGTGGCTGTGGTTGCTGGCGCTTGTCACCCTGATCACCGGTATCACACTGGTCTGGCCCATTGGCGGGGCCGACATGCCAGTGGTCATCGCCTTGTTGAACTCGATGTCTGGGCTAGCAGCGTCGACCACCGGTTTCGTGTTGGGCAATTCATTGCTCATCATCGCCGGAGCGTTGGTTGGGGCCAGCGGCCTGATCTTGACCTTCATCATGTGTCGAGCGATGAACCGAACATTGGGCAACGTTCTGTTCGGCTCGATTGACGCCAGCGGTGCCGGTCTCGACGCCGACGCTGTCTACGACGGGAAAATAACAAGCTCGTCGGCTGACGAAGTAGCCATGCTGCTCGACACTGCGGAAAAGGTTGCGATTATCCCCGGCTACGGAATGGCGGTCGCCCAGGCTCAACACGCAGTCAGGGATCTGACCAGGGTTCTCGAAGAGCGAGGTTCTGAGGTCGTGTTTGGGATTCACCCCGTGGCCGGTCGTATGCCCGGCCACATGAATGTGCTGTTGGCCGAAGCTGAAATTCCTTACGACCAGCTCAAGGAAATGGATCAGGTCAATCCGACGTTCCCCCAGATCGATCTTGCCATCGTCTTGGGTGCCAACGACGTGGTTAACCCGGAGGCCAGGGAAAACCCCGACTCGCCGATCGCCGGTATGCCGATCATCGACGTTGACAAGGCTCGAACCGTCGTCGTCATCAAGCGATCTCTCAGTCCTGGTTTCGCCGGCATCCCCAATCCACTGTTTGCCAAAGACAACACACTGATGTTGTTCGGCGACGGTCGAACCGCCGTTGAAGAAATCTCCTCGGCCATGGCCGACCTGTAACTGCTTCAACTTCTCGTCCGTTCACCTGGCCCAATGGTGTAGCACTAGGCTGAGCCCATGAACGGCCGTGTCCTTGGTGCCCTCGCTGTCTTTGGTCTGATAGTCCTTGTCATTGCCTGGCAACTGGGTCTGCTGACACCGGAGCCCGACGAGGTCAACCTGGCCGACGCTGTCGCCACTCAAACAGAGACCAACGACGACCAAAGCTCTGACAACACTGGGGATACGGGGGACACTACAGACACCGAGAGCGACGCAACGACGTCGACTACGGCCGCGGCTGCCAACGACTCTCAAGCCCCCTGCGTCTACGAACCGCCCGAACCGGTCGGTGACGAGCCGTCGGACGATATCAGCGACGTCGCCCAGCTGGACGGCCGCTGGCTGGTTCGCCAGGCAGAATCGACGTTCGCCGGCTATCGGATCGATGAGATCCTGTCGGGCGCTGACTTCACCGCAGTCGGCCGCTCCAGCGGTGTAGGCGGATCGGTAACAATCGCAGGTGGCAGCATCGACGAGGCTCAGATAGCGGTTGACCTTGTCGGTCTTACCAGTGACAGCCGTATTCGAGACGAGCAGCTGAAACGTCAGGCGCTCGAAACCACCAAGTTCCCCACAGCATGTTTCTCGTTGAGCGAGCCGATCGTCATCGACGCACTACCCGCCGACGGCGACGCTCTTTCGGTTGATGCCTCCGGCTCACTTCACATCCATGGCGTCGACCAGCCGGTCACGATCGCCCTTGAGGCGACGGTGAGCGAAGGACTACTGTTCGTGGTCGGCTCCACCGACGTCGCATTGGCCGACTTCGACATCGAGAAACCGTCGGCCCCTTCAGTAGCCGACGTCTCCGACACCGCGGTAATGGAATTCTCCCTCGTGCTTTCCGGCTAAATCAACGAGGCGACATTTGACGTGGACGGTTAGCCGTCCGCGGTCGGCAACTGCGCCCAATGGGCGTTCTCATGTCGCTGACCGTCAGCGGCGACAAGCAAGGCAGCGGCCCCGTAACGATCGAACAGGTCGGACGAGAGAAGCTGCACAGCGTGGTGGAGTGAGCTGACCGCCAGCACTGTGGCCAGAACATCGGCGGTCGCCGTGTCAGCGGCGACAACGGTGGCGGCCGCTACCTCGTTGGCCGGACGACCGGTCTTCGCGTCGAGCAGGTGGCTGTACCGTTGGCCCCGGATTTCAACCGGCCGCCGCGATCCACCGCTGGTGGCCAGTCCACCTTCGGCGAATCCGACAGTGAGTAGAGGCTCCGCATTGTCGTAGGGCTTCAATGGATTCTCAATCCGGACCTGCAGTTCTCCTCGCCCTCGTCGGCAGATGTCACCACCGGCATTCACGTACACCGACCGAATCGCGCCGGATGGATTGCAGCCGTCCACCGCTCGGTCGAGAATCCAGCCTTTGGCCAGGCTGTTGAGATTCAGGCCGTCGAGGCGACCGCTGGCGGTAACCGTTTGGCCCTCAACCGAATACGGCATTTCGTCGATTCCGGCAACGGCCCACTCCATCTGCCCCGGTTCAGGCACCATGTCGCTGTCTCCTCCGGAGGCCCACAACATCACCGCCTTGCCGAGCAAGGGATTGAACTGTCCGTTCGACTGATCGTGCCATTCCAACGACAGTTGGAGCACGGAGGCCAGTTCGCTAGAGACGTCAACGGCAGCCGGACTCTCAACACCGCCGGGACCATTGTGATGCTCGCCCACCGCGCGAATCAGCGCAGAGAGTTCACTGTCCGGGTCGTAGACGTTGAAGATGCGTTCGAGTCGTCGCAACTCGTTGGTTATCCGTTGCTCACACACCAGCGCTGACGTGATCCGACGCCCAACTTGATAGCCACCGGTTTCAACCATGATTTCCACCGTGGTCCCCAGTAGCGGGGAGTGGCGAACATGGTGTTGAGCCACTTCAGCCTTTCAGAAAGAGGCGGTAAGCGTCGTTGTCGGTCTCATCCCAGAATCGATAGCCCAGCTCGTCGAGGTGTCGGTCGAACTCGGCCTTGGTTTCCGGAGCAACCTCCACCGCTACCAGTACCCGGCCATAGTCCGACCCATGGTTGCGGTAGTGGAACATCGTGATATTCCACGTGACCCCGACCGACATCAAGAAACGCAGAAGAGCGCCACGGCGCTCAGGGAACTCGAAGCGATACACCCGCTCGTGGCTGACATCACCGGCAACTCCACCGGCCAGGTGCCGAACGTGCAGCTTGGCCATCTCATTGTGGGTGAGGTCGGTAACGGCATAGCCATTGTCGTTGAGGCTTTGAA
The DNA here is from genome assembly GCA_937981915.1 of uncultured Acidimicrobiales bacterium. GTDB lineage: Bacteria > Actinomycetota > Acidimicrobiia > Acidimicrobiales > SZUA-35 > JAHELU01. Next base: position 2,308 of record CALJMD010000125.1, on the reverse strand, counting down.
TCAGGCCGTGGCGGTCTTCCACCCCTGCTAGCAGCTCCACGCCGACAAACACTTGGGCCCGATCTGCATCGTTTCTTCGGTAGTTGAACTCGGTGACATGTCGGTCACCGATCCGCTGGCAGAACTCCAGGAAGCTGCCTTTGCGTTCCGGCACCTCGACCGCCAACAGAGCCTCGCGACGGTCACCGATGGCCGTTCGCTCAGCCACGTGACCTAACCGGTTGAAGTTCATGTTGGCGCCGCAATTGATGGCCACCAACGTCTGGTCGGTCGCTCCGGTGTCGTCGACAAAGCGGCGGGCACCGGCGACCGCCAACGCTCCGGCCGGCTCGACAATCGTTCGAGTGTCGTTGAAGATGTCTCGAATACCGGCGCACAATTCGTCGGTATCCACGGTTAAGACACCGTCCAAGTGTTTAGCGCAAAAGTCGTAGGTGAGCGCGCCCACCCGCCGCACCGCTACGCCGTCGGCGAAGGTGCCAACGTGTTCAAGTTCGACCGGACCCCCCGCGTCGAGGGCGGCACGCATACTGGCGGCATCAACTGGCTCGACGCCGTAGACGGCGACGTCGGGACGTTTGGCTTTGATGTACGTGGCGACCCCGGCGGCCAGGCCGCCGCCACCCACTGGCACGAACACAGCGTGAAGATCACCCGGGCACTGATCCAGGATTTCACGTCCGATAGTGCCTTGCCCGGCGATGACGTCAAGGTCGTCGAACGGGTGAACGAAACAGAGGCCTTCGGCCTCGGACCGTTCGAGAGCCAGGCTCTGGGCTTCGTGGTAGTCGGCGCCATGCAGAATCACTTTGCCACCCAGGGACTCCACTGCTCGCACCTTGATCTCCGGTGTGCTCTCCGGCATGACAATCCACGCTGCGGCCTGACGTTTGGACGCGGCCAAGGCAACGCCCTGAGCGTGGTTGCCGGCCGAGCTGCAAATTACGCCACGGTCAAGGTCGGCGTCCGCCATGCTGAGGATCTTGTTGGCGGCGCCGCGAACCTTGAACGAGAACGACGGTTGTTGATCTTCTCGCTTCAGCAGGATCCGGTTACCCAGCCGTTCCGACAGAATCGGGGCGACGCTCAGCGAGCTACGGACCGCGGCTCCGTAGACGTTGGCCTCCTCGATGCGTGCCGCCAAATCAGCCGACTGATAATCCATCGGGTCAAGGCTAGCGGTGGCCGACTGTGGCCTGATCTCAAGCTGTTCGAGCCGACGCCGCGGTGAGTTCCCCGTCGGTTCCGAGCTGGACATTGACGGCGGAGCCGTTGAGGTCAACAGCGGTGCGAACCAGCGAGTATGGCCCTCGCTCGCGAGCCGATTCAACGCAAACGTAATAGCGGCCGGGTGGCATGGGCTCGCCGAACTCTGACGATCCGCCCCACGCCACTTGGTGTCGGCCGGGTGCCCGGGTTGGACCCGAGTCGGTTGCCGAACCGCCGGTGGTGTTGTACCAGCGCCGCAAGTCGGGAAGCCAGTTTTCGCCTCGACCGAATTGCTGGTACCACAGCACTACTGTTTCGACCAGGTCGCCGCTGTCGTCTTCGATCCACACTGCAATGTATGGCGGTACGTTCTTGCCGCCATCAGCCTTCGTGTACGTGAAATCGACCACCAGGTCGGCTCCGGCTGGCAGGGCCGTTGCCGGACCGGCGGGGCGAGTTGTAGTGCTAGTGGTGGTGGTCGGGGCGGCGGTCGTCGTTGCCTGCGCTGTGGTGGGCGCCGCGGTTGACGCCGTTGTCGAACTCTGAGCGCTTGTCGTTGGCGAGGTCGTCGACTCTCCGCCCATGGCCGTTGTCGTTGTCTCACCGGAGCCGGGGGTGGCCGGGGTCGTTGTCTCACCGGAACCGGGGGTGGAGCCGTCAACCGTCCCACCCGTGGTCTCAACCGCAGCAGTGCCGGAGGCGGACCCGGCGGGATCGGTGGAAGCATCGCCGTCTACTTGGACCTGCAGAGTTGCATCGCCCCCCTGTTGGATCTCACCACTTGCGGTGGAAGTGGGAGGAGTCGACGTATCCCCAACAGCGGCTTCAGTTGGGCTGTTGCCGTTGGCAAACACGTCTTCGTCCGACGAGCGGCAGCCCACCAGGGTGGCCAACGCCCCAAGGCCGATGCCAAGCACCGAGCGGCGGGTGTAACCCGCGACTTCGGCATAGCGGGACTGCACGGCGAACCGCGGGGTCTTAGCAGGCATTACTCTCCGATTGTAACGATCGACTTGTTGAGAGATAGATCGGATCTTGTAAGGGTTTCGTAAAAGGAACTGTCCGCCACGACCCTCAGCGTGACCGGCACGACCGGGCA
>CALJMD010000124.1 GCA_937981915.1 uncultured Acidimicrobiales bacterium | reverse complement strand
ACCCTACGATCGCTACCCCGAGGTAGTTGACGTACGCGAGACCAGAGATATTGATCCCGGAGCCGTCCGATTCGAAGGAATGAACAACGTCTCGACGGCGCCCCCGCCCACCCACAACAACGGAGCGAACGGCGTCTACTCCAATGGCACCTACTCGAACGGCAACGGCCACAACGGCAATGGCAACGGACAGTACGACCCGGTCGACAACGGTCATCTGAGCGAATTCGACCCGATCTCCACCTACCCGCCCGAGGGTCCTAGGCGATGATGCAACAGCGTGTGGGTCAGGCCACGGATGTAGCGCGCCTCGAAGACTACATTCGGGCCGTTCAGCTACGAAAGTGGCTGGTGCTCGGCATCACCCTGTTTGCACTCCTGGCCGCCTACTTCTATACAACGACACGGCAGACGGTCTACACGGCGACAGCCTCGGTGCTGGTCCGCTCATCGCCGGTCGGTGCCCGTGTCCCCGGCCAAAATGAGCCACCAAACCTCGAGCGCGAACGTGAAGTGCTGCAAGGCAACAAGGTGGCCAACGATGTCGTGGCCGACCTCGGGGGAGGCCGCACCGCACAAGACCTCCAACGTAACCTGAGCGTCGAGTTTCGTCCCGATTCCGAAGTGCTCCTGGTTCGCCACACATCGGAAAACGCCGACGACGCGGCGGCTGTGGCCAACGCTTTCGCCGCCCGTTACGCCAGCCTGCGAGAGGGCGAAGCGGCCGGTTACTTCAGCTCGCTTCAACAGTCGAACCGCGATGATCTTGCCGCCCTGGGAGTGACGTTGGAAGAAACGTACTCTGAGCGCGAGGACCTTGAACGCGAGCGAGCGTCGGTCTCCGCCGCTGGAGGCGACGTCACCAGTATCGATGCCGCCATCGCAGTCGCCAGTGCCAGCGCCTCCAACGTGGCATCCCAAATGCGAAACGCCGAGTCGGATCTGCGCGACCTAGAGAAACAAGACGGCGCACGTCTAGCAGCCGCCGAGGTTCTCAAAGGTGCGCTCACCCCGTCCGCCGCTGATGGCTTCAGTCGACGGCTGATCATGTTGGCCGGCCTCCTGCTTGGTGCGCTGGCCGGGGTGGTAACCGCATTCTTGTTGGAGCGCCTGGACACCACCGCTCGTGAAGACGACGACATTGCCCTGGCGCTCGGCACATCAGTTCTTGGTTCCGTGCCGACGTTAGGAGTCGGGGTCAGAAGCGGAGCCGGTGGACTGGTCATGCTTTCAAGCGGGGGTTCGGCCCGCTTCCACGCTGCCCGCGAAGCGTTCCGTCGCTTGCGCAGCTCGCTCCAGTTCCTCCAGACGTCCTCCGGGGTCAGTTCGGTGTTGGTCACCAGCTCCACCCCCGGCGAGGGCAAGAGCCTCACGTCGGCTAACTTGGCCGTGGCGCTCGCTCAGAACGGGTCGCGAGTGGTGTTGGTCAACGCCGACATGCGGCGACCGACGCTGGAAAAGATGTTGGGAATCGAGGGCAGCCGACCCGGCCTGTCCGAGTACCTGAACCACACCAGTGAAATCAATGTGGAACTCACCCCCGGCATCGAAAACCTGTGGTTTATTCGAGCCGGCAGCCAGCCCCCCAACCCGGGAGAGTTGTTGAACTCAGACCGGTTCGAGCAGCTGATGAAAGAACTTGATCGTGAAGGCGTCGACTTTGTCGTCGTTGACACGCCGCCGGTTCTCAGCACCGCTGACGCGGTGTCGGCCGCCCGTTTCGTGGACGGCGTCATCGTGGTCGTCGACACTGAGCGAACGGACACCTCAGACCTGCTTCGAGTACGGGCTGATCTTGAGCGAAGCGGTTCCACCATCCTTGGTTCGGTGATGAATCGCCAGAAGTTCAACCGGGGCAGCATCTTCCGCCGCAAAGATCACTACGTCTACTAGATCGTGGTCTAGGCAGTGACCGCCCCCTCGTTTGAACAAGCGGTAGCTTCACCGCAGATAGCTGTCGAAGACAGCATCGGTGATGGCTCTCCGATCAGCCTGACGCTACCTGGCACAATCGAGCGAATTGTTGTGTGGGCCGCCTCGTTTACCCTGCTTCACGGACTTCCCCTTGACTGGTTCCAAACCCGCGAGCAATCGCTGGCCGTTGAGGGAAATCTCCGGATGGTGATTGTGCAGCTGGCGTTGATGAGCCTCGGGATCTTGCGCGTCATCGGCAGTTTCGATTGGATCCTTCGAGTCATTCGCCTTGACGCCGCGCTGTTCGGATTTGTGTCGGTGGCGGCGCTCTCCACCTTTTGGTCGGCTGATCCCGGAGAGACGTTTCGCCAAGCCGTCATCTTGATAACGGTGACCCTGTTCGGTGCCTATCTTGTGCTCCGGTTCGCGTTAGCTGAGATCCTGCAGATCTGGGCTCTGGTATTCGTAGCCAGCGTTGCCGTCAACTACGCCATCATCTTCGCGCTACCGGTATACGGGGTAGCCGAGCAAGGGCAGTGGGACGGCGTATTCACCCAGAAGAACGCGCTCGGGTGGATAGCCCTGGTCGGGATCCCAACGTTGTTGCTGGCCGGCCGGTCCATGCTCCGAATGCGTGTGCCCTACTATCTTTCGGCGGTCGGGATGGGTGGCCTCCTGCTTGGCTCTCAGTCCAAAACGATGCTCTTGGCCACCGGGGGAACACTCGGGTTGATGTTCACCTACCGATTGTTTCGAGGGCGACAAACGGTGCGAGGCATCCTCTACCTGACGTTGCTCGGTGTCGTCGGGGGAATGATTGCCCTGACCATGATTAACTTGAACGACTTGACCGAGTTGTTGGACCGAGACGTTACCTTCACCGGTCGCATACCACTGTGGGAACTGCTCCTGCCGTTCGCCATGGCGGAGCCGCTGCTCGGCTACGGCTACCAGGCCGTGTTCACCGGCTACTTCGGACCGATACATGAGGTCTGGGTTCTGGAACGTTGGAACCCGTCCCACGCCCACAATGAGCTCCTCAACCTGTGGCTGCAAGTCGGACTGGTCGGGGTCTGCTTCTACTTGTTCTCGCTGCTTCGAGCACTGAAGCGGGCAACCAATGTTGTTCAGGTGGTGTCCGGGGGTGCCGGGTTGTGGCCAGTGGTGTTCATCTCGTCAGCCATTCTTGTGTCGATTAGCGAGTCGGGGATGAGCAACAACTCCGCCGGCTGGATGATGTTGGTGGTTGCTGTTCTTTCAGCGGGGCATCACAGTGGTCAACTCGACGGAGCAGATACGCCGAATTGAGATATATGGCTACCCAGGTTGTGGTCGACTAAAGCGTGAAGCCTGGCGAAGCAGAGAGACTATTGCTCAAGGACGTGGGCTCTATGGGTTATCTCTTAGGCACGGTCGGGTCGATGTATCGATCGGCGCTCCGCCTCAATACAATCGGCAGCTGTGGACGCCCGCCGCGCCCTGCCGCCGCCAACCGAGTTCAGCCTCGCTGACTATTTAGCCATTATCCGCCGACAGTGGCTCTGGTGCTGCGCTGTACTGGCGATGGTTGTCGGTGCATGTTGGCTATATACCATCAATCAGGAAGATGTATTTGCCGCTAATTCGGAAGTTCTTCTTTCTGACACGGCGGCTCAGCGGACGTTGGACCCAAGTTCGCAGAACCCTTGGTTTCTGAACCGCGAGCTGTCAAACGAGATCTCGCTGGCCATGAGTGACACGGTCGCTGCAATGGTCGGATCCAAGCTTGGAAGTGTCCCCAACATCGACATCGAAGCCGACGAAGAGGCCGACATCTTGTCCTTCCGGGCTTTTGCAGACGCCCCGGAACAGGCGGCGATCATCGCCAACACCTGGGCCGAGGTCTACGTCGAAGTAAAGCAGAACGAGGCGGTCCAAAGCGTTGTTGCCGCATCGGGACGGCTGCA
>CALJMD010000123.1 GCA_937981915.1 uncultured Acidimicrobiales bacterium | reverse complement strand
GTGGGAACTGATCGCTCCGACGTCGTTCGCCGGGGGCGACGTGACCTTCACCGCCAGCAACGACGGCGAATTCCCTCACGAGTTGGCCGTGGTTCGCGGTGATAGCTACGAGACGCTCCCACTTCTCGACAACGGAGCCGTTGATGAGGATGCCTTGGGCGCCGACTTCCTCGGTCGGACCGACCGCATCGAAGCTGGAGCATCAGGTGACCTGACCTTGACGCTCGAGCCCGGCAACTACGTTCTGGTTTGCAACATTCAGGCCGGTCCCAACAGCCATGCGGCCGCCGGCCAGGTTCTGTCGGTTACGGTCGAAGGCTAGGTTGTAAGCAGCCGACGGCGGCCGGACAGACACGGGGGACATAATGGAATCACTGTTCGGGCTTCCCGCCCACCCGCTACTACTTCATGCTGCAGTCGTTATTGTGCCGTTCGCGGCGCTCGTGACTGTTGCGCTGGCCGTCCGCCCTGAATGGCGGCGACGGCAAGGTCTGGCCTGGGTGGTGCTCGCATTAGTCGCCTTTGCGAGCACCATCCTGGCCAATCAATCCGGTGAAGCGTTCAACGCCGTTCTGGAGGACCGAATCGGTGACTTGGCCGTAGAGCATGGTGAGCTCGGCAACCAGACGACCTTGCTCGTGTTTGTGTACCTGCTTACCACGCTCGGTTCAGTGGGCGTCGAGTATCGCCGTTCGGAATCCAAGGCAGCTACCGCTCTGGCCGCGATCGCCGCCCTGGTGGCGGTGGCGGCAACCGTGTGGATCGTTCGGACCGGTCACGAGGGTGCTCGCATCGTCTGGGACGGTGTTTTGTAGCCGGGTGACACCCGACCTACCGCTGTGACCAGGGGATTTACATTCCCGTAACCGTTGAAGGGGACCGTGGCGTGTGCATTCGCTAACCTGGAACCCGTGAGCCTTCCCGGTCCGCATGAGTCTGTATCCGCCGCCCCGACCACGTCGGGTGTGGTCAGCTATCGGCTGGCCCGTCAGCGTGTAGTTGACGCCGTCACCGACGGGCGTCAAGACACCGAACAGGTTTGCGATGCCCAGCCTGAGCTGAGGCGGGTGGCCCACAACCACGGAACAGTGCTACCCGATGCCTGTCCGCTCTGCGACGGCGACGACCTTGTTGCGGTAACGTTTGCCTTTGGATCCGGTCTACCGAATTCCGGTCGGGTTGTTTCCGACATGGGCGAAGCCCGGCGTCTGCGAAACCGTGGTAAACCTTCTACTTGGTACGTGATCGAAGTCTGTAGGCAGTGTTGGTGGAATCACCTGAGAGAGTCATTCGAAATCTCGGGTTGACCAGCGTGGCCTGACCGGCCTGCTCTGAACGGATTGCTCTCAACCGCACTGAGAGGGCCTCGAAGACAGAGGCCCCGATACACTCAGGAACTGCATCTCTATGGCTCTCTATGTTCCAGGACCCCTTTCCGGGCCGGCCCCACTACGCGACAGGAGTCGTAACCCGATCTGGCGGTTTCGGCGGCTGTTCTTTGTGCTCGCCGTTTTGGTTGCTGCCGCGGCGGCAGTGGTGTGGTCGTTCGCCAGCCAGGTCGATCTCGATGAAGCGAACTTGGCCGTTGATCTCACCGAGACTTCCTACATTTGTACGTCCGAAGTCGGGTTCGAATGTAATGCCGACAACGCCGTCAACCAGCTGGCCTTTGAAGGCGAAGACCGTTTGGTCGTCACCTACGAGGAGATCCCCGAAATCCTGGTTCAGGCTGTCATCGCCACCGAGGACAAAAGCTTCTTCGAACATCAGGGTTTCGACCCGGTCGGTCTGACCCGAGCGTCGTATCAGACCATCAAGCGTCGCTTCACCGGTGAGGGCAGCGTGCAGGGTGGCTCTACGATCACCCAGCAGTACGTGAAGCTGATCACCGAAGACTCGGCTGACGAACTCTCCCGCAAGGGCCGTGAGGTTGTCCGGGCCATCAAGTTGGAACAGCTGTTGGCTGACGACCCCGAGTTCGGTTCGAAACAGGCGGCCAAAGAAGAGATCCTTGAGCGTTACCTGAACCGTGCGTTCTTCGGTCGACGTGCCCTTGGTGTGGCCGCAGCGTCCCGGGCCTACTTCGACAAGGACTTGGCTGACGTCACGCTGCCGGAAGCAGCGTTCCTGGCCGGACTTATTCGAAACCCGAACAACGCCGAGCCAGTGCAGAATCCTGAAGAGGCGGCCCGTCGTCGATCGGTGACTCTGACGCTGATGACCGATCTCGGCTACATCACCGAGGATCAGCGAATCGCCGCTGATAATGACCAGTGGTCGTCGTTGGTTCGTGAGACGGCCTCGGCCGAAGGTTTGGGCGACGTGGCCGGCGCTGAGTACGGCACCGAGTTCTTCTTGACCATCGTGCGGCGTCAGCTGGCCGAAGTCTTCCCCAACAACGAGTATTTCCAGCGCAGCCTTCGGGTGTACACCACACTCGACCACGATCTGCAGAAGCTGGCTCACCGAACCGTGGTGGGGCGACTCAACCCCAACAACCCGGACATGCCGCTCGGATCGCTGGTGTCGCTGGACGATCAGGGTCGGGTGGTGGCCATGATGGCCGGCGCCGACTTTGATGTGAGCCAGGTCAACCTGGCCGTCAGCGGCAGCGGTTTGTTTGAGGGCGGCAGTGGCGGTTCCGGCTACGAGCCCGGATCAACCATGAAACCGATTGTCATGGCCGAGTTTGTTGAGCAGGGCTTCTCTCCGGCTTCGTACTACGAGAACAAGCCGGTCGAATACCCCGAGTGGGAGTGGAACCCGAGCGGCGGCACGTCAAGAATTCCGAACCACCGAACAGTGGCCGAAGCAATGCGGTGGTCGTCGAACGCGGTATTCGCCCAGATGATCTTCACCGTTGGTATCGAGCAGGCCACCGACATGGGTCGGCGTCTAGGCCTGACCTCGTCAATCGACAATGTCCCGAGTTTCGTGCTTGGTAGTAACACGACCAGCCCGCTTGACGTGGCCAGCGTCTATTCCACGCTGAAGCGAGAAGGTGTCCGTCAGGACCCGGTCTTCATCGACCGGATCGAAGACGCCGATGGCAACGTCTTGTGCTGGTATCCCACTGAGCCGGGCGACTGCTCAGGTGACGACGTCGGCTCCGGCCAACGCCAAGGTGAGCAGGTCGTCGGTGCGTCGGTGGCCCGACAGGTAAACGCCACGCTGGTTGACGTAGTGGCCAACGGCACCGGCAAGTCGGCTCAGTTGATCGACGGCGAAGGTGTGGCCAAGGCGGCCGCAGGCAAGACCGGAACCACCAACAACGCCCGCCACGCTTGGTTCGCCGGATTCTCCTGCCAGCTGACCACCGCAGTGTGGGTCGGCTACCCCGGTAAACAGGGCGAGGCGCCCCGCTACATGGACGATGATTGGATCATCGAGGCCAATGCCGAGCGCGAAGCGGAAGGCCAGCCCTTGCTCCCCACCATGGAGGAGCTGTTCGGCGAGGGCTACGACGAAATCAGTGGCGGCACGGTGCCCGCCGAGTTGTGGCAGCAGTTCATGACGCAGGCCACGGCGAATGACGAGCCCTGCGAGATCGCCACCGAGTCACCGAACGCCAACCAGCGCATCTTGGGTCAGGAGTTGTTGACGACCCTTGGGCCGTGCCCGGAGCCAAGCCAGGAGTACCTGGCTCAGAAGGCTCGGGAAGAGGCCGAGGCCAACG
>CALJMD010000122.1 GCA_937981915.1 uncultured Acidimicrobiales bacterium | reverse complement strand
GGCGTCGCCGAACAGGCGCAGCCGCCAACGGTCGGGGTCCACCAGGGGAGCGGGGCTACCGGAGCACACGAAGAACTGCTCCACCGGGGTCTGGTCGACGCCGAGTTCCATAGTGGCCGGTTCCAGACTGGTGCCGATGTTTCGCATGTGTTCGGCCGGTTTGCCGAACGATGAGTTGCCTGAGCGGTTCGATGGCGACATGGCCATCGGTGTAGTGGAGCAGCCGCCACCGGTCAAGGCACCGCCGGTCGACCCTAGTGTTTGGTGAACAGGTCGCTGGTGGGGTTGGCACCTTCGAGGGCGTCGGCGGCAAGGATGACGGCAGCCGCGGTGTAGGCAGAGCGTTCCTCGGCCGGGAAGTGAACCTCTTCTGGCATGACGATACCGGTGAAGTAGCTTCCGTCGACGTCGCGCAGCCGTTGAGCCCAGGTGAACAACTCCAGCGCCCGAGTGCGGTCGCCTACGGCCAGGTGGGCTAGGGCGCATTCGCAGGTTTCGGCTGCGGTCACCCAGGGCCGATCGAACACGCAGCGGATCCCGTCGCCGATCATGGCGAACGTGTCCCAGCCTTCGGTCATGCGTTTCGCTGCATCGTCACCGACGATCGCGCCGCCGAGGACGGGGTAGTACCAGTCCATGGCCCAGCGGTCTTTCGGTTCGAACGCATCGGGCTGGTTGGCGATCACATCCACTAGGCGGCCTCGGGCGTCGGTCCAGTGGGCTCGATCAAACTCCAGCTCAGCTGCCACGGCGATAGCGCATCGAAGGCTGTGACCGATCGACGACGAGCCGGTCAACAGGGCATAGCTCCACGCTTCGCCGTTGGCCCGTTGCGCCCAGATCACTTCGCCCCGGGGCTTCTGTAAACCGAGAACGAAGTTGACGGCCCGGTCCATGGTGGGCCAGCAGTGTTCCAGGAAACCTCGATCACCGGTGGCCAGGTAGTGGTGCCACACACCGGTGGCGAAGTAGGCCACGCAGTTGGTGTCGAACTTCGATTCCTCGATGCCATTGGCCACGTAGTAGTTGTGCCATGCACCGTTGTCGAGCTGAATGTCGATGAGCCACTGGTAGGCGTGCTCGGCTTCGGCTACACGGCCGGCGGTGGCCAGGGCCATAGCTGTCTCGACGTGGTTCCACGGGTCGGCGTGACCGTCCGGGTACCACTCGATCATGCCTGACGGCAGCTGGAGGCGGGCGATCGAATCGGCGGTGGCGGCGATGTCGTCAACGCTGACGACGCCGGGAACGGAGGGAATAATCACGCTAGTACTTCTGATACTGCCACTTCAGGCTGCGGGTACCGACCGCAGGGCGACGGGTCGGTCGGCGTAGATGACCAGGCTCTTGCCCAATACGGGGTTCAGTACTCGGTCGAGGGTTCTTGTCACGGTGGGGGCGTCGGTGATGTCCCAGGTGAGGAACTTGAGGTACGCCTTGACCGCTGGGTTGTCGTCGTTTTCTAAACCGACAGCGCATTTGAGCCACCAGTAGGGGCTGTGCAGCGCGTGGGCTCGATGCTGGTCGCCCGGTCGGAACCCGGTCGACTCCAACTTCATGCGCAGTTCGGGGAGTCCGTAGATGCGGACGTGTCCACCAACTGATGCCGGGGCGTGATAGTCGGAGTTCAGCCACCAGCAGACCTGTTCGGGCAGCATGGACGGCACGGTGGCGGCCAGGCGTCCACCCGGTTTGAGGACTCGGAACAGTTCGGCCATCACGCCGAGGTCGTCGGGAACATGTTCCAGTACCTCGGATGCGATGATGCGGTCGAAGCTGGCGTCGGCGAACGGCAGTTTGAGGCCGTCACCTTGAGCGCACGTGGTGCTGAGAGTGTCCGGAAGCTCACCGGCCATGTACATGGCTACGAAGGTTTCTTTGGTTGCTTCCAGTTCTTCGAAGGCCAAGTCGACGGCCACTACGTGAGCGCCGTGGCGGGCTGTTTCGAAGGCGTGGCGTCCGAAGCCGGCACCCAGGTCGAGTACTCGCATGCCTGGTTCGAGTTCGAGGCGGTCGTAGTCGACGGTCAGCATCAGGCGGTCCCGTCAGCGAGAGCGGCGGCGTCTTTTTCGGCTCGCATTGCCAGCACCTCTCGGTACTGCTCGACGGTTCGGATAGCGGTCTGGCGCCAGGTGTACAGGCTGGACACTCGCTCTCGTCCGGCTGCTCCGACCCGCTGTCGTAGTTCGGGGTCGTCGAGGAATCGACCGATGGCGTCGGCCAGCGCGTCGGCGTTTCCTGGCGGGCATTGCAGCACGGTTTCGCCGTCGGTGCCGGTGACTTCCGGTAGGGCGCCGCCGGTGGTGGCTACCAGTGGGGTTGAGGTGGCCATGGCTTCAACCGCAGGCAGCGAGAAGCCTTCATAGAGCGAGGGGACGACGGCCACTTCGGACTCGGCGTACAGTTCGACGATTCGTTCGTCGGGTACTCCGGTGACGAAGTCGATGGCGTCGGCCAGGCCCAACTCGGCGATGCGTCGGGCTGATTCGCCGCCTTCTTTGGCCTTGCCGATGACGGTGAGAGTGACGTCTCGTTCGGTCCGCAGCTTGGCCAGTGCTTCGAGAAGGAACTTGAGGCCTTTCATCTCCACGTCGGCGCTAGCGGTGGTGATGAGGCGCCCGGGGGTTGGTTGAACACCCGGCATGGGTTTGAACAGGTCGGGGTCGACGCCGACGTGCACGAGTCGCATGCTTTCGCGGGGTACGCCCATGTCCCGGTTGATGTCGTCGATGGAGTTTTCCGAGACGACGACCACTCGGGGCATGCGTTTGGCTACTCGACCTTGCATATTGACAAATGAGTACCAGCGCCCGACGCTGAACTTCTTGAACCGGCTCTCGGCTGCTTCCAGTTCGAGCCGCCGATCGACGGTGATCGGATGGTGGAGCGTGACCAGTGTCGGGATGATCCGCTCGATGGCCAAGATGCCGTAGCCCAGGCATTGGTTGTCG
>CALJMD010000121.1 GCA_937981915.1 uncultured Acidimicrobiales bacterium | reverse complement strand
GGGCTACACCGGCCAGACTGTGGCCGGCAGCGGTAGCCTAGCGCTGGTGCCTACATCTGAATCGGCCATCCGTTGGCTGGCTATCGAAGACGCCGACTCGACGACCACCTGGATGTTTGACATCGACTTCATGTTGTCGGGCTTTGGTTGTATCTACGGCGCAGGATGCAAGTCGATCGACACAGAGGTCGATCGGTCGGAAACCCTGGGCTGTTGTGTGCACGGTGCCCATCTTCTGGACAAGACGGACCGCAAGAACGTCGAGTCGAAGGTTCGACTCCTGGAAGCCCACGAATGGCAGTTCGCCGATCGTGCGGCAAAGAAGGGCGGTCCGTTGCGCAAGACCAAGAAGGGCGAATGGGTCAGCCGGAAGGCAGCTGGCGCTTGCATCTTCTTGAACCGCGATGGGTTCGAAGGAGGCGCCGGCTGCGCGCTGCACGCAGCAGCTGAACGTCGCGGCGAGCGTCCAATGGATTGGAAACCCGATGTCTGCTGGCAGGTCCCGATCAGAACGGAGATTCACACCGATGACTACGGGTACGAGACTGTCATGGTCAGACCGTGGCAGCGGCGAGACTGGGGTCCCGGGGGCGACGACTTCAACTGGTGGTGCATCGAGGATGCGTCGACTTACAACCACGACAAGAGCCTCTACGTGACCTGCCGTGACGAGTTAACGGAGATGGTGGGTGCCAACATCTACGACCAGCTCGTATCCGAACTGATCCAACTGCACCCGCCTGCCACGCCGACCGGGGCTACGCCCGTGAACTTCGTAGAGCGACCCGCGGGTTAGTCCTCGTCGAAGTCGTCGTACTCGTCTTCGTCGTAGCCAGCTACCTGCTCGGCCTCAGCTGTCGTTGGTAGGTCAAACGGGTCTTCGCTCAATCGATCCATCAACGACTCAATGTCGTCTCCGTCGCGGGAACGCTTCAGTGCTCGTGCTTCTTCGTACCGGCGATGACGCCCCTTTTTCATGGGACACTCCTGCAAATTTCGACTGTCAATGCGACGGCCCAGATTGAATCTAAAGCTTCTTAACTGTAGACGGTGAATCAAGGGCCTAGCGAACCGTAACTACCTACGCTTCAGCCCAAGTCTAGTAGTTGAGAGCGGCCTTCACGCGTCACTGCCCCCAAGAGGGAGCTCTCGCCCGCTCCGTTCTTCCAACAACAGCCGTCCATCACCGTTGAATGCGACAGCTGCGCTTCCCGAGACCAGTCGGTCAATCGGACCGCCTACTAACTCTTGCCGCCAGCCGAAATTCAACCGACCCGCCGGATCCTTCCGAAGCAGGCCTTCGATATCGGCTCGAGTGGCCAAAATGGCCGGATCGAGCTTGTTATCTCGTGCCAGTTGTGAGACCCATGCCGTTATGAGGCTGACGACTGGTCGAAGCTGACGCGACAGCTGCGCGTTCTTACTGGCGGGCTCGACCTCGACCTCCATTGTCTTGGCCGCACGTACCGCAGTGAGAATTTCCGTGTCGGCGCCGTTCTTCAGATGACGCTGCTCGACACCTCGCAGGCTACGAAGCTGTTTGGGTGAGGTGGGCGCCCGTTGTGCGATGGCGACGACCCCAAGATCTGACAGCACCTGACGGACTGGAACGTTCGACTCAGCGGCGCGGCGCTCTCGCCATGCAGCCACTGATGCGCCGACCTGGAACGCCTCCCCGGACAGACTCCGGGCTTCTTTGAGTCGGAGGATGGCATCTTCGGGAACCCGGCGACCCCTAGGACGGTCAAGAAGTATCTGACACTCTTCTTCGACCCATGGGAATCGATCAAGTGCATGCAACTTCTCTTCCAGCGTCGCGATCAAGGCGTGCAAATGTTCGACGTCCGACGCCGCGTAGCTCAGCTGGTCCTCGGTTAGTGGGCGGCGAAGCCAGTCCGTCAAACGGTCGCCCTTCGGCAGATGCACACCTAAGAACTGGTTGACCAGCGAGGCCAGCGAACCACTGGAAACGCCGACAAATCCGGCCGCAATCTGGGTGTCAAGAATACGTTTGGGTGCAGTGCCACACACAAGGTCGAGGACCTCGAGGTCTTGGCTACCGGCGTGTATGAGACACAGTCCGTCCCCGTCGAGGATCTTGGCCAGTGGGGCTAGGTCAACTTCCAGCGGATCGACGAGCCAGATATCTTCGCCTGCGGTCAGCTGTACGAGAGCCACCTGAGGGAAATAGGTTCTCTCGCGGTGGAACTCGGTGTCGATGGCGTAGCGCTCAGCATCGACGAGTTGCTCGATGACGGAGTCGAAGTCGTCGGCCGTCGTCACCAGCTGGTAGTTGGGAGAGTTCATGCAATCACGACCGTTTGGCCACTGTTGAACATAGCATCAGCTGAGCCGGGTTCTCGACTCCATCGGCCGGTAGCTCCTTATTTCTACAACTTTGCCCGGCAGCGATGGCCAACAGCCATCTACTGAGAAGGCGACGGCGACGGTCCATCCGGCGGCCTTTCGGCTGATGTTCCCGAGGACCCGTGTTCGAGTAATCGCCGAAGTTGCTGTTCGGTGTCAGCATCCTCGACCGACCGTTCGGGCAATGTGACCGTTGCGTAGTCGGCAACGTCCAAGACGGTGTCGAGCCGGCGAGCGCCGGCATCAAACCTGGCTTTGAGAGCGGGCCCAAGGCCTGCCGGCCAGATGCCGATGGTGCAGTTTGGCCCAGCTGACGTAGCGGCAACGACCGCTGGCGCATCCTGGGCATCGAAGCGTGCACGCAGAGGCTCGAGATCGGCTCCGGTCACCAACGGCAGATCGCAGGGCAGAGTTAGAACCGAGCCACGCCTGTACCAAAGCAACGCTGTGAGCAGGCCCCCAAGTGGCCCCTCTCCCGGCCAACGATCGACAATGGACGGCACAGATAGGACCTGCGATAGTCGAGCTCCCTGTTCTTCGTTGGCCGCTATGGCGACAATGGGGTCCACTCCAACATCCCTCATCGCCTGCACGGCCCGTAAGGCCATAGGTTTGCCGGCGACCGGGGCAAGGGCTTTATCCATCCCAAATCGAGAGGACGCCCCGCCACAAAGGACGGCACCGGAGAGGAGCGTCACGAAAGTTCCATCTCGACGGGTGTTGTAGTTGTCAGGCGTTGCTTGACCAGCCGGGGTCAAGTTGAGCGAGGAACGTGTGACAGCGAGCGGCTTCTTCTTCTTCACCAATGGCGGCGGCTGTACGACGCAGTCCGTCCAGCGAACGAAGGAAACCATGGTTCGAAGGTTCAGACCACTTCACAAACCCAGATCCACGCCAACCGTTCTGACGCAGTTGATCAAGCCCACGATGGTAACCGACCCGATAGGCCGCATATCGCTCGATGTCGTCCCGACCCATGTCGCCCAGTTCCGCCCAAGCCAACAGGTAGGTCGGAGCGGCCCGAATCACGTCCCCCAGCGCGGAGCGTCGCTCGTCCCCTTCGAGTGCTACCGCTACCTGTAGTTGCTGCTCCAGGTCCGCTGGCGCTGGTGGCAGAACCGTTTCCGGCAGTCCCCTTGACATGTTCACGCTACTCATGCCCAAAGCCTAGGCACCTTGGGCCACTGTTCAGCTCGCTGTGCCCGGGCAAGGGGGCAAGTCGACACGACGGTTTGACATCGGGCTAACGTCAGTCGCTACTCTTGGGTTCCTCAACAGCGCGGTTGGGGCGAATGTGGCTTGGTTTATTGGGGCAGGGCGTCACGCTATGTCGCGATTCGGTCGCATCGTCGTATCAATCGCACTCATAAGCTAGACAAGGATCACGGACGTGGTAACGTCAGGCGTTACTTTGGACTTGTCCAGGATTCAACAAGGGGAGGATCATGACACTCGTCGAGGAGGCACCTTCGGCTGGGACAGCTGGCACCGGCTTTCGTACGGTTGCCGCCCGCGCCAAGGCTTGGGCCGAGACCGATCCGGGGCATATCGCGTTCCGGGAGAAGGACTACGGCATCTGGCAGGAGTACACCTGGGCCGAGTCGTGGGAGCTCATCGAGCTGGCCGCCCACGGCCTGCTTGAATTCGGTGTCGAGGTCGGGGATCGTGTTTCGATCCATTCCGAAGATCGGCCTGAATGGGTCATCTTGGACCTGGCGGCAGTCGCCGTTCGCGGGATCGCCGTCGGCTTCTACCCCACCAACCCCATGGCCGAGGTTGAGTATCTGCTGAATGACTCCGGAGCATGTGTGCACATGGCCGAGGATCAGGAGCAGGCCGACAAGGTCTTCGAAATGGACCAGGCCCAGATTCCCGATGTGCGCAAGATCATCTACTGCGAGGCTCGCGGCTTCGCCGGATTCGACGATTCACGTCTGATCTACTGGGACGACTTCTTGGAAGTCGGCCGCAAACACCGAGAGGCCAATCCCGGGGCGGTGGCAGCCCGAATGGCAGCAGCCGAGGCCGACGACGTCATGACGTTGGTGTATACCTCCGGTACAACGGGCCCGCCCAAGGGCGCCATGTTGACCAATGCCAACGCCGATTTCGCCATGGGCCGGATCATTGAGGAAACTGACGCCTACCCCGACGGCAAGGCTCCAAACAAGTCCGACCAAATCCTCACCTACTTGCCGCTGTGCCACGTCGCCGAGCGAATCTTCTCCACCTGGACCATGTTGTCGGGCGGACCGACGCTGAACTTCGCCGAGTCGATTGAGACCGTCGCCGTCAACCTGCGCGAAGTCCAGCCAACGTTGTTCTTCGCCGTCCCCCGTATTTGGGAGCGCCTGCACGCAGGGGTGCTGATCCGTGGAAGTGACGCCTCTCGGTTCAAGAAGTTTGTCCTGAGCACAGGCATGAAGGCCGCTACCTACATAGGCCAAGCCAAAGTGGACAATGGCGGCAAACACACCGCTGTCAGCCGCGTGCTCCACTCGGTGTTCTATCCGCTGTTGTTCCGGGCCATGCTCGAACGAATCGGTCTTCGACATTGTCGACGTGCCAGTAGTGGTGCCGCTCCGATTGCGCCGGAGGTGCTGCAGTTCTTCATGGGCCTCGGCTTGGATGTGTACGAGCTGTACGGCATGACAGAGAACAGCGCCGTGGCGACCTGTAACTATCCCGGCCGCCTCAAGCTCGGCACCGTCGGAGAGCCGTACCCCGGTACCGGTCTCCGCATCGACGATGAGACCGGCGAGATCCAGTCACAGCATGCCGGTGTGTTCAAGGGCTACTGGAACAAGCCTGAAAAGACGGCCGAGACCTTTACCGCCGATGGCTGGTTGCGTACCGGTGACGTTGGTGAGTGGGTCGACGGAACCCACGTCAAGATCGTGGACCGGATGAAGGACATCATCATCACGTCCGGTGGCAAGAACATCTCGCCGTCGGAGATCGAGAACAGCCTCAAGGCATCACCGATGATCAAAGAGGCCATGGTTATCGGCGACCAGCGCAAGTATTTGACCGCGTTGATCGGCATCGAGTTGGACACGGTCGGCAACTGGGCGTTACGTCGAAACATCCCGTACACGACCTACCGCGATCTCACCGAGAAGCCAGAGGTCGAGCAGGCGATTCAAAAGATCGTCGACGAAACCAACGAAAAGTTCGCACGCGTCGAGCAGATTAAGAAGTTCAGGATGCTCCCCAAGGAGCTGGATCACGAGGACGGTGAATTGACCGCAACCCAGAAACTCAAGCGATCAGCCATGAGCGCACAGTTCGATGAACTCATCGAGGAAATGTACTAATGGCAGATTCTTCGTCTTCTTCTCCGTTGGCCGGACTCATCAAAAGCCCAAGCTTGATGGCCCTGGCGGCGATCGTGGCGGCAGCAGCCGTGTTCCTGGTACTGCAAGCCGCCAACGATCCGTACACGTTCCTCCAGGCCCTCATGAAGTCCTTCGGACTTGGTGCGGTCTACGCCCTTATCGCCCTGGGTTTCGTGCTTATCTTCAAAGCGACTCAGGTGGTCAACTTCGCTCAAGGAGCGTTGGCCATGAGCGGCGCCCTATTTGTCTCTTTCATGGTGTCTGACGGTCACATTCCGTTCACCACCATCCGCAACCCGCTGGTTGACATGTCGCCATCATGGTTGGGCTGGTTTCTTAGTGTGCTTGTCGCATTGGCGGTGGCGGCCATTCTCGGCTTGATCATCGAGCGCTTGACGATCAGACCCATGGTGGGAGAACCGTTGTTCTCGGTGGCAGTTCTCACCCTGGGCCTTGAGATCTTCCTCCGTGTGTTCAACAACGATGCGGTCAAAATTGAGTTTCGATCGCTTGAGGTTCCGTGGGGTGTTGACGGGTTCAACATCGGTGAGGCATTTGTCTCGTGGAGCTACATTGCAGCGATGATCACCGCCGCAGTGGCCTTTGTCGCCGTGTTCTTCTTCTATCGGTCTCGGATGGGCATCGCCATGCGGGCGGTGGCCTACGATCAAGAAGCGGCCATGGCTCAAGGCATCAACGTCGGACGGGTGTTCGCCATTGCCTGGGCGGCCGGTGCGGTCCTCGCTGCGATTGGTGGAATCTTCGCTACCCAACCGCCAGTGGCACAAACCGGTGCCGTTCAGGTGGAAACGCAGTTGATCGCCTTCCGCACGCTGCCGGCAGTAATTCTGGGTGGTCTCGACTCGGTGCAGGGCGCATTAATCGGCGGTCTGATCATCGGCTTCGCTGAGATCATGGCCGGTCAGTACGCCTCGGGGCAGACTGACATTCTCGGAGCGGGGTATCCGCTCATCGTGCCCTACGTTGTCATGATCATCGGTCTACTGATCAGGCCCTACGGCCTGTTCGGTACACCTGAGATTCGAAGGGTTTAGGGGGTAGAACATGTTTCGTAGACCAAATCTCTACACCTCGTACGAGGCGGAAAACCAGATCTTCCCGACCTGGACCCAGCGGGGCCTTGCCGCCCTTGCCATCATCATCTTGCTCTTGATGCCGTTTGATGTTCCGGTCATCAGCCAGATACCGATCGTCCGCTTTTTGGGTGACAGCAACTGGCTGCGGCCGGTGGCGACGATGTTCATCATCCTGGTCGGCGCTCTCGGCTTCAACCTGTTGGCCGGTGTTGCCGGTCAGGTATCTCTCGGCCATGCTTTCTTTATGGGCGCCGGAGCCTATACCGCGGCATTTCTCGGCGGCGAAGGCACCGATGCGGTGTACGGCCTGGGCCTCCCCATTTGGATCTGGCTCCCCGGTGCCGGTGTCGGAGCAGCCCTCGTCGGCATGATTATCGCTCCGGTCGCAGTGAAGCTCAGGGGCCTCTATCTCGCCATCGTGACATTGGGGCTGGTATTCATCGGGATCCATATGGGTAACACCAGTTGGGGCAAGAAGTTCGCTGGCGACCCTGGTTTGGGCCGAAGCTTCCCGACGTTCGACATCAGGCTTTGGAAGGAAGAGGAACCTCTTCTACTCATGGACGACGACAGCAAGTGGTTGTGGTTCGAAGTGTCTGACAGCCAGAAGACGTATTTCTTTACGCTTGTCATCGCCATCATTGCCTTGCTCGTGGCCAAGAACCTTGCCCGGTCCAAGACCGGTCGAGCGCTGCAAGCCATCCGAGACCGTGACATCGCAGCCGAGGTCATGGGAGTCTCCGAGTTTCGGTACAAGCTGATCGCCTTTGCGGTCTCGTCGTTCTTCGCCGGAGTTTCCGGGGCAATGTTTGCTTCGCTGGCCGGCAAGTTGCCTGCCATTCAATGGAACCTCTTCTTGTCCGTCGAGTTCGTCGCCATCATTCTCATCGGTGGCGCCGGAACGGTGGCCGGAACCGTGATGGGCACCGTGTTCGTGATTCTGTTGCCGCTCATGATTGAAGAGCTAACGATCTGGCTGTCCGAGCAAATTGATCAAGGTGGCCTTTTCTCACCGGTAGCCAACTTCCTGCTGACTGAAGGCCCGGACGATTTTGGTCCGATCTCGATCGCCACGCAGACTCCGGGCTGGCCACTCAATGTCTTTGACTGGAACATTGCCCTCTACGGTCTGCTGATCATCGTGTTCTTGATCTTCGAGCCGCTGGGACTCTACGGCATCTGGATTTCGATCCGGAACTACTGGAAAGGCTGGCCCTTCAGCTACTAATTCCAGCCCACGCCTTATTCGTTTCGTCAGTGTCGGGCACGCGTCGGGTCCCGCTTCTGACGTCCTGTACTCCCGACGTCGAACGTACAACCATCCAAACCTAAGGAGAGAGTGATGAAGTATTGGAAGAGGATCATGGCATTGCTGATGGCAATGGCCATGATTGCCGCCGCTTGCGGTGGCAGTGACGATTCATCCGACGAGGCCGAGGACTCCGGCTCCGACACTGAAGCTGCGGAAGAGACAGCTGATGATGACGAAGCTATGGAAGACGACGAGGCCATGGAGGAAGACTCCGACGAGGCCATGGAAGAAGATGCCGGAGGCGAAATTGCCACCGACATCGGCGTCGACGATGAGGTCATCAAAGTTGGCTACAACACCGACCTTTCCGGCATTTTCGCCGGTCTGACAACCCAGATTCTCGACGGTAGCGAGGCGTACTGGGAGATCGTCAACGAAAACGGCGGCATCGCCGGACGTATGGTTGAGCCCGTTGTGCTTGACAATGCCTACGACGTTCCAAAGCACCTGGAGAACTATGAAAAGTTCGCGGGTGAAGGAAACGACGGTGTTGTCATCTTCGGAACCTCGACCGGTTCACCTCACACTGCGGCAACTGCCGAAGACCTGGTCAAGGATGATCTGATTGCCATCCCACTGTCCTGGTACTCCGGTTGGGCCGATCCGGCCATCGGCCAGAACGTCTTTGAGGTCCAGACCAACTATTGCCTCGAAGCCATCAACGCCGTTACCTACATGTCGGAGAACCACGGTTCGACGGCCGCCATCATCTCCTTCCCCGGAGAGTACGGCCAAGACGGTGCCCAGGGCGCCAAGATTGCCGCTGAAGCACTCGGCCTTGAGATCGTGTACGACGGCGAGGGTGCTGTTGTGCCTGGTTCCGACCAGACTCCGGTCATCACCGAACTCGTCAACTCCGAAGCCGACTTCGTGTTCGCCACGCTGAACCCGTCGACCTTGGCCGAGATCATGGGCGGGGCCGTTGGCCAGGGCTACACCGGTATGTGGACCGGTAGCTCACCGACCTACAACTTCCAGTTGCTTGGGACCGACCTCGGACCGGCGCTTGATCAGTACTACATTCACTCGACCTACACCGCCCTGTGGAACACCGATGACACTCCGGGCATGACCGCAATGGTCGAAGGTATGCGAGCCAAGCGACCCGACGCCCCGGTCTCTGACACCTACATTCAGAGCTGGATCGGTGGCTACATCGTTCAGGCCATCCTTGAGCAGGCCGCCGCTAATGGCGACATGACTCGAGCCGGCGTCGTAGCTGCCGCCAACGAGGTGACCGTCGACCTTCAGGGTCTGGCTCCTAACCAGACCTGGTCTGGCGATCCGAACGACTACGTCGTCCGTGAGTCCTACCTGTACGACGTCACGCTTGACACGTTCACCCCAGAGGGAACGGTTTCCGATGAGGGTGCCGGTACCGGCTTTACGTTGTTGGACGGACCGTACGTGTCCGACACCGCAGCAAACTACGCCTACGAGAGTGCCTGCTTCAAGGCCAGCTGATCGTAGATAGCTAAAGGGACATACACCCGAGAGGTTGGGGGTGTGAGCGGCAATCGACCGTTCACACCCCCACTCCGGGCAAAGTCCCGCTAAACGCATTTCGAACCAACCAAGAAACCGAACCAACAATAAACGAGGTACGGCGTGCTGGATGTCGCCAATTTGGAAGTCGTGTACAACGACGTAATCCTGGTGCTACGGGGTCTCTCCCTGGAAGTCCCCGACGAAAAGATCGTGGCTCTTCTCGGCAGCAACGGCGCCGGCAAGACAACGACGTTGCGCGCCATCAGTGGCCTGCTCGGCGTTCACGAGGGCGAGGTGACCAAGGGGACGGTGACATGGAAGGGTTCCGAGATCCAGTCCTCCGAGGCGTCCAACATCGTGAAGAGCGGCATCACCCAGGTGATGGAGGGACGCCGGATCTTCGCCGAGCTAACCGTGGACGAGAACCTTCGTACCGGAGCCTTTACCAATACCGATAAGGCCAGCCGCGATGACGCTTATGCGAGAGCGATGGACCTCTTTCCCGTTCTCAAGGAACGCCGCAGCTCGACTGCCGGGTACCTCTCCGGCGGTGAACAGCAAATGTTGGCCATCGGCCGAGCAATGATGTCCGACCCTGAACTTCTCATCTTGGATGAGCCGTCGCTTGGTCTCGCTCCCCTGCTGGTCGAGCAAATCAGAGACATCATCGTCGACATCAACAAGCAGGGAGTTTCCGTTCTCCTGATCGAACAGAACGCCGCCATGGCGCTATCGATCGCCGACTATGGCTACATCATGGAGAACGGCAAGATCGTTATGGACGGCGATGCGGCCAAACTACGGGCCGACGAAGACGTCCAGGAGTTCTACCTTGGTCTCCATACCGACGAGTCCGGCGAGCGCCGAAGCTTCAAGGACGTAAAACACTACAAGCGACGCAAGCGGTGGCTGTCATGACCCAAATTCTGAACGTCAACGAAATCACGCTCCGATTCGGCGGTGTTACCGCCATCAACAATGTTTCGTTCCACGTGAACGAGGGAGAGCTGTTCTCCATCATTGGACCAAACGGTGCGGGCAAGACCTCGATCTTCAACACCTTGTCCCAGGTGTATCGCCCACAAGAGGGCGACATCGTGTGGAAGGGCAAGTCCATCATGGGCGAGCGCCCTGACCGCGTGGCCGAAATGGGCATCGCTCGGACATTCCAGAACATCGAGCTGTTCGCCAATATGACGGTGGTCGACAACCTGTTAACCGGTCGTCACGTGCGCATGCAGGGCTCCTGGTTGACCGACGCCCTCTGGTTCGGTCCCGCCAAGAAGCGGGAAATGGAGAACCGGCGCAAAGTCGAAGACATCGTCGACTTCCTCGAGATCGAACAGTTCCGCAAGCATCCGGTAGCCATGCTCCCGTACGGCATTCAGAAGAGGGTCGAGCTTGGCCGGGCGCTCTCCATGGACCCGGAGCTGCTGTTGTTGGACGAGCCGGTGGCAGGCATGAACCAGGAGGAAACCGAGGACATGGCTCGATTCATCCTCGATATCCGACGTGAGCTTGGAATCGCCATGATCCTGGTCGAGCACGACATGGGTCTGGTCATGGACATCGCCGATCGAATCATGGTTCTTGACTTCGGGCAGAAGATCGCCGAAGGCCTACCTGAGGACGTTCAGAAGCACCCGGATGTCATCGCCGCCTATCTCGGTGGTGAGCTCACCAACTGAACACCTGTTGCAGCGGTACATCAACGCGAGGTTGACCGCTGCTGCGACGGGTTCTACTGGGCTCGCCGGAAGATGCGCCTGGATTCCGCGAGCCTGGACGTAAGCCCTTCTGCGACCGCTTCACTCTCGAAGTTGTCATCATCTCCGTTGTCCTTCGAGAACGGACCGGCCACCGGAAGCGGAGCGACCCCAGTGCGAAGAAGCTGTGCGCTGGCCTCATAGGCGTACTGCGCCAGCTCCCGTCCTCGGCTGAAATCATCGAAACGAAGACGAGGAGAACAACCAGCCGCCAAATGATGGACCCGACACCAGTCGGGAACCCGTTTCAGATCGTCGGCCATGCGATACTGACGAGCCAGCCAGTAGGCCCTGGTAGCGGCATCAAATGGTCGGGTTACCTCCGCCTTGCGATCATTGAGATGACCCACGTGTAGAACGTAGAGATCGGTGGCCCCGGACAGTACGGCTCGGTGAGCGTGAATTTCCCGCAGCACTCCCCCGTCAATGAATTCTCGTTCCCCGATTCGTTTGGCCGGGTAGACCGCCGGCAGTGCGGCCGAAGCCATTAAGGCTGGGACCAGCGGACCGTGTTCGAACCAGTGCTCCTCGGCCGATGCCACATCAGTGGCGACGCAGGAGAACGGGATGTCAAGGGCCTCGAAACTGTCGACCGCCAACTCCTCGCGAAGCAGTTCGGCCAGCACTTCAGGGTCGTGCAGCGCCTCGCCCTTCCGGGCCATTTGGGCGGCAACGTGAACAAAGCGTGACGGCATCAGGTCAGGCTCACCGTCGCTCAGCCGGCCCCAGATGCGTCCAAGGCGGGCTACGCCGTCTTCGTTGGGTTCAGCCGCGAACGCAGCACCGTTGATGGCGCCAACCGAACATCCCAGGATGAAGTCGGGGCGTATCCCGGCTTCGACCAGGGCTTTAAGCATCCCGACTTGAACGGCACCAAGATTCCCGCCACCGGAAAACACGAACGCCGTGCGACGAGGGCGAAAACGACTGGCGATGCCAGCCAGCCGGCTTCGAGGGGTCAAGCGGGAGTCAAAGAGTTCAGAGGACAACACAGGGCGGGTCGGTGTAGACCAAGGTTACTGGTCCGGTCGGAAGCGGTTCTGCGACCGGTCGTGGCCGACTACGGGCAGCGTACCATCCGCAAGGTGTCCGTGGCGCCAATGGTGGCCGTGCTCCCAGCGAGTACGGCCACTGCATCGCCTGTTCGAATGTGTCCTTGGGCTTTGGCCAGTTCGAGCGCTTTGTGAACGGTGGTCACGTTGTCGTCAATTCGGTCCATCTTGATGGTGGTCGCTCCCCAGCTCATGCTCAACTGGCGAATGGTGCGATCCTCGGGGGTAATGCCAAGAATCGGGGCCTCCGGCCGGAACCGAGCGATTGCCCGCACGGTGAAGCCGGAGCGGGAGATGCACAGAATCGCTTTGGCATTGATCTCTTTGGCCGCCTGCCAGGTGGCCATCGTCATCACGTCGGTCACCGCAGCATCCAGACCTTGCCGCTCTGTCAAATGCTCGCGGCGGAGATCTTTGCCCCACGTTTCATAGTTGAACTCCTGATCGGCTCGTTGTGCGATGCTGGCCATCGTTGCCACCACGTGTGCCGGATCATGTCCAATGGCTGTCTCCGCCGACAACATGACCGCTGATGTTCCGTCGAAGACGGCGTTGGCCACATCGGAGGCTTCAGCTCTAGTTGGCGCCGGTGCGGTGATCATCGACTCCAGCATCTGGGTGGCCGTGATCGCTGGGCGACCAAGTGCAATGCACCTGCTGATGATGGCCTTCTGCAGATGAGGAAGATCCTGAATGCTGCATTCGGTGCCAAGATCGCCCCGAGCCACCATGATGGCGCCCGACTCGGTAATGATCCCGTCCAGATTGTCAACCGCAGCCCGAGTTTCGATCTTGGCCACCACCAGTGGACCCCGGGGAGCGGGCTCCAGCCCGGTTCGACGTACGTCGTGGGCGGAACGAACAAACGACAGCGCGATCATGTCGACATCGTTTTCGACCATGGCATCCAGGAGCCGAAGGTCATCGCTGGTCGGTGTGCTGAGCTTCAGACGATCCGATGGGATGTGCAGGCCCGGTCGACCTTGGACGGTTCCTCCGTAGAGAACGCGCGCTCGCAGGCTGGAACCGTTGTGGTCCACAACCTCCATGACGATCGTGCCATCCCCAATCGCCAACCGATCGCCGAGCTGAACATCGGTGAGCAAGCCGTCATAGCCAACCGACAACCGACCCTTTTCGGAGTTCCCTCCGCCGGGTACCAGCTCCATCTCATCATTGATGTCGAGGTGGACGGGTTCTGCGAACTCACCAATACGAACCTTGGGACCCGGCAGATCGGCCATGATCCCAAGAGTGCTACCCATTGAGTCTGCGATGGTTCGAAGCTGTCTGAGGCGAGTGATGTGCTCATCTAGTTCGCCGTGCGACAGGTTTAACCGGGCGACGTCCATGCCCGCCTCAATCATCGACTTCAAGGTCGCCTCATCAGAGCAGGCTGGTCCAATTGTGGCGATGATTTTGGTTCGACGGTTCACTCGTCCGATACTACCGGCGGATCTTCAGTCGGACCGGAGAGCGCTCGGACGCACTCGAAACCGGACGCAGTCGATGCCGTTTCTCGTCAGCTGTCCGGCTCCGACTGCTGGGCGTCTACTCGCTCCAGCAACTGATCGCGGATCGACACGCCCTTCTCGCGGGCGTTGTCGCCGGTGACCCTCCACCCGTGACGTGCCGAGTAGAGCAACGGTGGCTCGGCCAGCCGTCCTTCACGAACGGCGGTCACAGTGGCCAGGAAGAGGTCGTGGTCGAATCGTTCGACGCGCTCGAACGTCTCACAGGTCAGCCAAGCAATGGCGTTCGGGACGTAGGGATCGTTGTTCTCGTCGTGTTCGATGAACTCAGGAGCGACGTAGTTAAACTTCCGGCCCGGGTAGGAAAAGTACTGGCCCTCCATGATTTGGTCAGAGGCCAGAATCGACACGGTGAATCGGCCGGAGTCGATCATCAGGGGGTACGTGTCGTGTTTGGGGCTGACCGAAGCCATTACGATCGGTTCCTCAAATGAGATCTGGCTGACCCAGTGCGAGGTGTAGGCGCGGGTGACACCATCGTGGCTGGCCGCCACCACTTGCACTCCCTTGATCATCTGCCCGAGACACTTCTTGATTTGTCGGTCGATCACTCTTGCACGTCTCCAAGAATCGTGGTTTGTCGTCTGCGACTGCCGTTGCGAATACTTGTCGGTTTCGCTCAGCGGCCCTTGAACATGGGGCTTCGCTTGTCGCCGAAGGCGGCAATGCCTTCCATATAGTCCTCAGAGCCGTAACACCTCTGTACTAACGCTTGAGCGCGTTCGTCCAAGCCTTCTTGTTCGGTGCCACGAGCCAAATGTGCTCGGATGGCCAGCTTTGCCGCCTGCTGTGACAGTGGGGCTCGGCTGACTGCGGTGGACACCCACTTGTCGGTGAATTGATCGAAGTCATCAACCGGAACCACTTCGTTGACCAAACCCCAGCGTTCGGCTCGAGGTGCCTTGATCCATGAGGCTCCATAGAGCAGTTCAGCCGCTGGCCCGGGCCCGACGACGTCAACCAGGCCACCCACCCCGTTCGGGGAGTAGCCAATACCGAGTCGGGCAGGTGGAAGTCCGAAGACCGCCGTGTCGTCGCAGAAGCGAAGGTCGGCCGCTAAGGCCAACGCCAGGCCGCCGCCAATACAAAAACCCTTGATCTTGGCGACGACGGGCACGGCGAGCGCTCGGATGGCGGATTGTGCCTCGGCTGTCAATACGTCGTAGGAGGGCGCTGACTCCGGGGTTCGATGCTCACCGAATTCGGAGATATCTGCGCCTGCAACGAACGCCTCCGACCCGGCGCCGGTTAGTACGACAAGGCGGATCGATGAGTCGGCGTCGACCGTTCGACAGTGTTCGGCAACTTGCTTCCACATGGCCACGGTCATCGCGTTGTGTCGTTGACGATTGTCGAACACGAGCGTCGCTACCGCTTCGGAACGCTCTAGATGCACAGCCCCTGTCACGGCTCTGACGCTACACGGTCAACGGCAGCACACAACAAATCACACCGCGTGGCGGTAGGTGGTCATGCTTGACGCTAATGTCGTTCACATGGGTGTTGGGTTTCTTCCGTCTAAAACGCCGTTCGGTATCGCCCATCGGGGAGGCCGGGGCGGAGGGCCGGAAAACACCACCGCAGCCTTCGTACACGCAGTCGACCTCGGCTACAGCCATCTGGAGACTGACGTCCACGTCACCAGCGACGGGGTTGTCGTAGCATTTCACGACCAGAGTCTCAATCGAATGACTGGTTCTCCGAGCACAATCGCTGATCACACGTGGAATGAGCTCTCGGAGCTAAGGCTTGACGGCGACCACACCATCCCGCGCTTCGATGAACTTCTGAGGGCGCTTCCCAACACCCGATTTAACATCGACCCGAAGACCGACGGCGCGGTGGAGCCTCTCTGTCGCCTTCTAAAGGAAGCCGATGCCGTGGATCGTGTCTGCATCGGTTCGTTCTCCGATCGTCGTATCCGTCACGCCAAAGACGCCCTCGGCGCTCAGCTCTGCACGTCACCGGGCCCTAAAGAACTCGCTGCTCTTTTGATGCAGGCGCGGGCTGGGCGAGTCCCCAAAACCGATCACGCCTGCCTACAGATCCCACCATCGCATTTAGGGGTTCCATTAGACGGTGAGTGGCTGATCTCTCGTTTCCACGACGCAGGTCTTCAAATCCACTACTGGACCGTGAACGACAGCAGTGAGATGAAGCGTTTGCTTGATGCCGGTGCCGATGCCATTATCACCGATGAGACAGCGACGCTTCGCAGTGTCCTCGGCGAGCGGCAGTCCTCCCAGCCAGGCTGCTAACGCGCAACGTCCCTTTGGGGCAGCGATCCGGCCGAGTATCGCTCACGGCTACACCTAGCGAGGATTCTTGATGTCAGATTTGCCAGTGAACAGAGTTGAGCCGGCACGAAGTGCAAGACGCGCCATGGTCTGCACGGTCGACCATCTGGCATCGGGTGCTGGTCTACGAATACTCAGCCTGGGCGGCAACGCTGCCGACGCCGCTGTGGCCGCCTCGGCTGCACTAGCTGTTACTACGCAACACATGTGCGGCATGGGTGGCGATCTCTGGGCGCTTGTGCAGGTCGGTGACAGCACACCTACAGCACTGAATGCATCCGGCCGCAGCGGCTCCGGTGCCGACGCATCATCACTACGAGCAGATGGTTTGGCCGCCATGCCGTTTCGTGGCGACGTTCGTTCCATTCCCGTGCCCGGGTGTGTGGATGGCTGGTTGGCGCTCCACGACCGGTACGGATCATTGGACCTGGAAACGGTTCTCGCCCCTGCGGTCGACCTGGCTGACGAGGGCTTCCCGGCAACGGACTCCCTGGCAGCAGCATCCGAACTGGTCGTCAACGTCGACGGTGCGTCCGATTACATCAGTGACGGACGCTCGTTGATCCCGGGTCAAACCGTCCGGCGTCCGGGCCTGGCTCGATCCCTGCGAGCCATTGCGGCAGAGGGCCGCTCCGGATGGTACGAGGGCGAATTCGGCGACGGCCTTATCCGTCTCGGTGACGGACTCTTCTCCCCCACCGATCTGCAACAATCGAGCGCTGACTGGGTCGAACCGCTCAGAGTTGACGCGTGGGATCACACCATCTGGTCGGTGCCGGCCAACTCCCAGGGTTACCTCACGTTGTTGGCCTCCGCTATTGCCGATGCAGCGGATCTCCCCTACGAGGTCGAGGACCCACGATGGGCCCACCTCTTGATCGAAGCCAGCAAACAGGCAGCCGTCGATCGAACATCGGTGCTGTACGAAGGTGCTGACCTTCAGCGACTCCTCGGCGGCCGGGCATTACAGGAACGGGTCGACAATTTGAGCCATGACCGGGCAAGCCGGCTCTCAGCCCCAACAGCTGGCGGCGGCACCATCTACTTGTGCACCGCGGATCAGTCGATGAGCGTCTCCCTGATGAACTCGAACGCCGCAGGCTTCGGATCACACCTGGCTGTTCCCGAGGTAGGGGTTTTTCTCCACAACCGCGGCATCGGATTCTCTCTGGAAGCCGGCCATCCAGCCGAACTTGGACCCGGTCGCCGACCGCCGAGCACCCTGTGCCCCGCCCTGGTGACGGGCAGTCAGGGCCAGCGCCGCTCAGTGCTGGGAACAATGGGGGGTGACGGTCAACCTCAGGTCGTCCTGCAGATGTTGGCCCAGTTGCTGGCCGGCTCCGGCGATGCGGGCGCTGCGGTATCCAGCCCGCGCTTTACGCTGACCGTGCCCGATGCCGTTGGTTTCGACACCTGGGCAAAAGCTGATTCCCTGTCAGTCGCAGTAGAGGCAGGCTCTGGCTGGGCGGACGGGCTTCGCTCCCTGGGACATCAAGTGGATGAGCGGCCGTGGGGTCAGTCGCTGTTCGGCCACGCACACTTGATCGATGTTGGCCCCAATGGGACGCTCTACGGTGCGGCCGAGCCGCGGACTGGATCGTCAGCCGCCGTCGGGCTCTGAACGGCTACCTCGTTTGGACTGGCCCGGCTCGAACGGACAGTGCCGACATCCTCGGTCGCAGCAGTATCGGCGATCGCGAAGGTAGGCCGCCGTCATCACAAAGAGCCCCGACGTTGGGTCGAGGTAGCCGGGCGAACCCGCATCTATCGCCTCACGGTGGCGATCCATCGCGTCGGCGAACCCGACCTCACTCTCGCCGAACCGATCAGGTCGTGGCTGAGTGATGCCGTCAGGCCGTAGCGGAGGGCCACTCGAGGGGGCCCTCTGTGGATAACTTTCAGAATCCACAGACTTACCCCTCTAGCACCACACAGGCCACCTGACGTAGCGTAGACAAGTACCGGGCCAAATCATTCCACCCAATCAATCCATCCGCCAAGGCCCGTGACCAGTGAAAGGAGAAAATCAGTGGCCTTCTATGCAGTAACCCTGAACGACCAGACCACGGACTTTGTCGAAGACGCAGATGCGTACCAGCAGGAAGGACCGCTGACGACGTTCTTTGCGTTCACCAACCAACGTGAAATCGTCGACTCGTGGAGCGTCCGCTTGGCCTCATACCGAACTGCCGATATCGCAGCGATCCGACGGAGTGCTCCAGCGGTGCTGGCCGACCTCGACCCGGTTGGCCAACCGGCAACCTGTGACGAGGTTTCTCTTGCCAGCTGAGACTGATCACCTACCGGTTCTGTTAGTTCATGGCTTCACCACCTCAGCACGGCGAACATGGCACGAGCCGGGCTGGGTCGATCTCATAACCGAGGCGGGCAGACCGGTGATCGCCCCCGATCTGCTTGGCCACGGTGACGCCGAGAAGCCTCACGACAGCAATGCCTACCGCCACGTTGAGGAGCAGGTCGCAGGCCTATTGCCAAGCGACGGTCCCGTCGACGCCATCGGTTATTCAGCCGGCGCTCGAGTACTGATCGCCTTGGCCGCAGAACATCCCGAGAGGTTTCGCAGGCTGGTTCTAGGTGGAATTGGGGCGGCTGCGGTGGGATTGGTCGAGCGGGAAGGCTCCGGCTTCGACTTGGCCCCGATGCTCAGAGGTGAACGTGAGCCGGCGACACCGATCGAGACGAGATTTTTGACAATGGCAAGCTCCAATGGCAACGATCCGAAGGCCCTGGCTTCGTTCGCCAGCCGAGAGTCACCTCAGCTGACACCTGAACACATTGACCGCATCTCACTGCCGACGCTGGTAGTGGTCGGCGAGCAGGACTTCGCCCGTCCAGCGGAACCGTTGGCCGAGCGCTTGCCCGACGGACAGCTGCAGGTCATCCGCGGTGTCGACCATTTCGGGTTGCCCAAGGCCTTTGACTTTGTCGAGAAGGCTCTCGACTTTATCGGAGCAGCTCCGACGTTCTAGGGCTCTTGGCCGGCCCGAAGCGCTGAGGTTGACGCCCAACGCCTCTTGACGAGACGATGGCGTGTTCGACCAGCGTCACCAGGCAGTCACTGACCGATTCCCGTTCCCGGGCGTCCGAGATCAAGACCGGAATTTCGTCGTCTAGGCCCAATGCGCTGCGCACGTCGTCGGGATGGTGGTGTAGCACGTTGTCGAATGTGTTGATGGCGACGACAAACGGCACCCCGGCCTGTTCCAGGAAAGTGATTGAGGCAAAGCAGTCGACGAGCCGCAGCGTGTCGACTAAGACAATGGCGCCGACGCTGCCTCGAACAAGCTCATCCCACATGAAGCGGAAGCGTTCCTGGCCGGGTGCTCCGAAGAGATACAGAGTCAGGCCCGCGTCGAGGTTGACGCGTCCAAAGTCGAGGGCAACGGTCGTGGATGTCTTCGGCTTAGAGGCCCCGAATTCGTCTATGCCGACGCTCTCCATAGTGAGGTCGGCCTCGGTTGAGAGCGGCTCGATATCGGAGATAGCGCCGACCATGGTGGTCTTGCCCACCGAAAAGCCCCCAGCTACGACCACCTTGACCGCCAGGTGTTCCGATTGCGGGTTCATCGATTTTCTCGCAGTCCGCTCAGCACCCGTTCAAGCAGTTGAATGTCGGGGCGGTCGTTGGCACTGGCCCCGCCGGTCTCCACCGCCATAAGTCCCTCATCGATCAGATCGCTGATGAGGATTCTGGTGACCTGAATTGGAAGTCTGGTTCTTCCGGCGATCTCAGCTACGGGCGTTGGCAGTCGACAAGCTGCCAGAATCGCCGCCTTCTCTGGCATGGCGGTACCCGCCATGGCCCCGAGGGAGCCACCGACCAATCGCTGCACACGCGACTCAAGGGCCAACACGATGTCGGGTGTTGTCCGACCTTCGGTGATTAGGTACGGGGGAACCCGGATCGAGGGAACGTTGTGCGGGTTCACGGGCTCGACACGCCCGTGGAACCGGCCCGGGAAGCCGGCGTTAAGACTTCGCCGACTCGGTCAACCATCACTGCCATCTGGTAGGCCACCATGCCGATATCAGCTGATGAGTCGGCGACGGTCGCCAGTAGAGAACCGGCCCCGATGCCGGTGACCAGTAGAAACGCGTTTTCCATCTCGACGATCACTTGGAGTACAGAACCGCCACCGAATCGCCCGGCCGCGCCGTAGCTTAGGCCGACCAGGCCGGAGGCAACTGCAGCAAACCGGTCGGCGGAATCTCGATCCATCTGTGATGACGAGGCCATAGCGAGGCCGTCGACCGACACTACGACGGCTTCATGAACTCCGGACGTTCGCTCGACGAAGCCGTCGAGCAGCCACGAGAGTCGTTCTGTCTCGCTGCTCACCCGCCGCCCCCCGTCCACTCGGAGCTGGTTGGTTCGACCCCGCTTTGACCCTGCCGGTACCGCCGCAGCATGTCTTCGATCTCGCCGGGGTCTCGGTGGCTGGGACGCGAAGGACTCTGGGGTTGGCCGTCGACGTTGCGTCGCCGCTGGCCTCCGTCAGTCTGTTGGGTCACGTCGGAGGCGACACGGGCACGATCGAGTACCGGGAGGCCGGAAACAGCCGGAGGACGGCTTGGCTGATCAGATGGCTCAGGACGATTGGATCGGCCGTTTGGAGTTATCGGCGCAAGCTGAGGTAGTGCTTGCAGGCGGTCTGTCTCCGGCAGTGGCGGTGTGGGTCGATCGCCGTCCTCGGTCTCGACCTCGACCACTGTGCCATCGAGCACCGCCAACGGCAGCTGAATCGAGGCGATTACGCCTCCAGCTCCCCCGCTGGACAGGGTCACCGATGCCTCCAGTCGTCGGGCCAAATGACCAACAACGGACAGGCCCATCGCGTGGCCTGAGAGTGTATTCAAGTCCTGAGGCTCGAGGAGGAGACTGTTCAACTCGACCAGTTGCGCGTCCGTCATGCCGATCCCTTGATCGCTGATGAGGATCTCATAGGCCATCGGACCGTCGCCGCTGCATCGTCGGCCGACAACATCGACCCCTGCCTCTGGCGGCGAGAATTCGATGGCGTTCTCGATCAGCTCAGCGGCCATGTGGGCCAACGCTAGAGCTGCGCCCGCGGACACCGAGGCGGTCTCCGCTCTCACCGCGGCAACTCGACGATGGTCTTCAACCTCACCGATCGACACCCGGAGCACATCAAGAACCGGAACCGGGCCGCCAAGTCGACGATCAAGACCTGCCCCGGCTAGAACGAGCAGCCCATCAGCGGTACGACGCATTCGGTTGGCCAAGTGATCGATCTTGAAAAGCTTCTCCAGGTAAAACGGATCTTCCTCCTTGGACTCCAACTCGTCGACGAGGTCGATTTGACGATCGAGCATGGCCTGAATCCGTTTAACAAGGTTGCGTACCACCGGGCCAGCTCGGTCCTGAGCAACCGCGGATACCGCGTCGGGCACTTGGTCGATCGGCTCCACCTCGTTGCCTGCGGGCGACGGTTGGGCAACAGCGTGGGTTGCGTGACCGGGGGGCGAGACGTCCGGCTGCGGCTGAAGCGAGGTGTTGGACATGGAGACCTCGGCTTCGAGCCGATCTTTCGCCGTTGTTCTTGGGGGAGTCGGGAGCTGGTCAAGCTGAGACGCGTTGTCCAGCGGGTACTGATGATGGTTGGCTCCAACATCGAGTGACGGGTTGTTGTCGAGCTCGCCGAACGGATCGGTGTTGTGGCTACCGACCCGAGGATTCAGGGCCGACGCCTGCTGCCAGCGGGTTGGCGCTAGTTCTCGGCGGGCAAGAATCTCCGAGCGTTGTCGGGCGTCGGTCAGAACAGATTTGACGGTTTTCACGGACAGCGCGCCGGTAGCAGCGGTCACAAGTGCACCGAGTACCGCAACGGCAAGAAAGACCGCCTGTCGTGGATGATCTGACAGCTCTATTTGCGCCAAGGCGGCAAGCCCGATAAAGAAAAGGAGCGGGAACAGGCTCAAAACCGCTATCCGTCGCCCAGTGCCCCCGCTGATGTCATCGTCCATGTCCATTGTGACTGACCAATCGAAGTCATTTGCTTGATGACCGTCAGCTAATTGGATCGGCCGTCAAACTCCTGACTTAAGCCGAGCGAATCACTTAAACGATTGACGACAACGGCCGAATGGACGGTGTGGTACTAGCAGCAGTCGACGAGGCATTACAGGGTTCACTTCGGGACTTTCCCCTTCCAACCCTCCTTAGGACCCTGGCGGGGGCACAGCGCACAGGAGTGCTCCAGCTGGAAGGAGGAGACGAGATCTGGCTGTCCGAAGGTCGCCTGTATCTGGCCTCCAGTCCAAACGCCGCCTCGGTGGCGACCGTACTTAGCAGCGCCGGCATCGGGTCTGTCGGCTACATCGAGTCGTTGGCCATGGCACGATCGGAGACCTCGCCGTCCCTTTTAGCCATGCTGTTGACCGCCGAGCCTCAGCTCGCTCGACGGGTCGCACGGATGTTATACGAGTACAACTTGAACGCCGTGTTTGAGCTACTCATTCCGTCCGAAGCCGGGTTCTTCTTTCAGCCCGGTGAGACTCATGCCGTTGGTGCTGAGCTCAGCCACGACACAGAGGCCCTGGTCGCTAGAGCTGAGCAACGTATGGAGATCTGGCGGGAAATAGCCGAACATGTGCCCTCTACGTCAGCTGTTTACAAACTCTGCCGACGCCTACCGGACG
Organism: uncultured Acidimicrobiales bacterium; assembly: GCA_937981915.1. Classification (GTDB taxonomy): domain Bacteria; phylum Actinomycetota; class Acidimicrobiia; order Acidimicrobiales; family SZUA-35; genus JAHELU01. The sequence goes on along the minus strand of CALJMD010000121.1, from coordinate 37,865 downwards.
ACACCGCAAGTACCGAGATTCTTGCCGACGACTGGGAGTATCTGGCATTGGTCGACGGAAACCGAACAGTGGCCGATCTTGTATCGGCCACTGATGCTTCGGCTTTTCAGGTGTGTTCGACGCTCTACCGGTTCCTGTTGGAAGGACTGATCGAGCCCGGTGACGAACGCTGATGAGCGCTTCATCAGACGGTGTTGTCGGGCGGCTTTAACGTAGCGGCCGATCGCCAGGGCGAACCGGTGTGGGGAGATCGGTGTCACCCATCAGCGCCTCATCCACCGAGGCGGCACACGAACGTCCTTCGGCGATTGCCCAAACAATCAAACTCTGGCCTCGACCCATGTCACCGCACACAAACACCTGATCATCGGACGAACGCCAGTTGTCGTCTCGCTTCACATTCGGTCCGGCCATCTCAAGGCCGAGCTCGGCTACCGCTCCGGTGGCCTCGGGGCCGGTAAAGCCCATTGCCAGCAGCACAAGATCGGCATCGAGTTCGAAGTCGGTGCCGTCGATTTTGTCAAAGCTCGGCCGCCCAGCATCGAAAGTCACCTCAACCTCGTGACCGCGTAGCGCTGTCACCTGACCATTTCGACCGACGAACTCAGTAGTGCTGACCGAATACATCCGCACCACGCCCTCTTCGTGGGCAGACGAGGTGCGGAGCATCAACGGCCATGTCGGCCATGGTGTGGTGTCGGCGCGAGATTCCGGGGGTTGAGGCATGATCTCGAACTGGTGCACCGATTTGGCTCCCTGCCGATTCGCCGTGCCCAGGCAGTCTGCACCGGTGTCTCCGCCACCGATGATGATCACCGACTTGTCTGTAGCCGACAGCGGCGGTTCGTCAAGGTCGCCTTCCTGAACGCGATTGGCGTGAGGCAGGTATTCCATCGCCTGGTGGACGCCATCCAACTCTCGGCCCGGGATCGGCAGATCCCGCCAATCGGTTGCGCCACCAGCTACCACGATGGCGTCGAATTCTCGGCGCAGTTCGTCCACGGCGACCGACTGTGGTGAGCCAGCCGGACCTCCGACATCGGCGTTAGTACGAAAGACGGTTCCTTCCGCTTCCATCTGTTCCAGTCGACGGTCGAGTATTCGCTTTTCCATTTTGAACTCGGGAATCCCGTAGCGAAGCAAGCCTCCAATTCGATCCGCCCGTTCAAAGACTGTCACCTGGTGTCCAGCCCGCGTCAGTTGCTGGGCCGCTGCTAGACCGGCCGGCCCCGAACCCACGACCGCTACGCTCTTGCCGGTTCGCTTGGAAGCGATAACCGGCACCACCCATCCCTCGTCCCAAGCCCGTTCGATGATGCTCAGCTCAATGTTTTTGATGGTGACGGCGTCGGTATTTATCCCGGCAACGCAGGCGGCCTCACAGGGCGCAGGACACAGTCGGCCAGTAAATTCCGGGAAGTTGTTCGTGGCGTGAAGAGCTTCGATTGCTCGCTGCCAGTCGTCCCGGTACACCAAGTCGTTCCAGTCGGGAATGAGATTGCCCAATGGACATCCGTGATTGCAGAACGGAATACCACAGTCCATACAACGAGATGCTTGATCGGCTAATTCCTGGGTGGACATCGGCTCGTACACTTCGCGCCAGTCCCTGAGGCGGACGGGAACCGGTCGAGAGGACGGTGTCTTGCGCTCTACCGTCAAGAAACCCTTCGGATCACCCATTTGTGGCCTCCATCATTGCCCTGGTCGGGTCGAGACCGAGTTGCTCGGCTCGTTCACGGGCCTCTAAGACCCGTCGATAGTCTGTTGGCATCACCTTGACGAAGTGTCGCCGGTGCTCATCCCATGCTTCGAGCAATTCGCTCCCCAGCGTCGATGCAGTTTCAGCCACATGGGTCGTCACCAGACGCTGGACCGTGGCGTAGTCCTCACTGTCAAGCTTCTCCAACTGGACCATCTCTCCGTTCAGGTTCGATGGAAGGGCGCCGTGGGGGTCATAGACATAGGCCACTCCCCCGGACATGCCAGCGCCGAAGTTTCGGCCCGTAGCGCCAAGCACGATGGCTACACCGCCGGTCATGTACTCGCAACCGTGATCACCTACGCCTTCCACTACCGCTTCAGCGCCCGAGTTGCGCACGCAGAACCGCTCACCAACGCGACCTTCGATGAACGCCTGACCACTAGTGGCCCCGTACAGGATGACGTTGCCGGCGATGACGTTATCCCGGGGCTCGAAGGTCGATGTAGCGGGAGCTCGCAGAGCGAGACGTCCGCCGGACAGACCTTTACCGAGGTAGTCGTTGGCGTCGCCTTCCAGTCGCAGTGTGATGCCACTGGGTACGAACGCCCCGAATGACTGCCCGGCCGAGCCGGCGAAGTTGATGGTGATGGTGTCGGCCGGGAGTCCGGCGCCTCCGTGACGCTTCGTGACCTCATGGCCGAGCATCGTGCCCACGGTCCGATTTGTGTTTGAAATCGGATACGACATGGCGATCGGGAAGCCGGTTTCGATCGCCTCGCGCGCCTCGGCAATCAAGGTGTTATCGAGGGCCGCATCCAAACCATGATCTTGCTTCTGTCGAGAGATACGGGACTCACCGTCCTCCAACTCAGGCACATAGAGAATCGGAGTCAGGTCGACCCCGGAGGCCTTCCAGTGTTCGATGGCAGCCTCGGTGTCCAGGCACTCCACATGCCCCATCGCCTCTTCCAGCGATCGGAACCCAAGCTCGGCCAAGTACTGTCGAACCTCTTCGGCGATGTATTCGAAGAACGTTTCAACGAACTCCGGCTGACCGGAGAATTTCGCCCGGAGTTCCGGATTCTGAGTGGCCACCCCTACCGGACAGGTATCGAGGTGACAAACCCTCATCATCACACACCCAGATACCACAAGAGGAGCGGTGGCGAAGCCGAACTCTTCGGCACCAAGTAGAGCGGCGATCACCACGTCACGCCCGGTCTTCAACTGACCGTCTACCTGTACCACTATCCGGTCTCGAAGGTCGTTGAGTAGCAACGTTTGTTGGGTCTCGGCCAAGCCGAGCTCCCAGGGTCCTCCGGCATGTTTCAAAGAGGTGAGAGGCGACGCTCCGGTTCCTCCGTCGTGGCCCGAAATCAAGACGACGTCCGACTTAGCCTTGGAGACACCGGCGGCAACCGTTCCAACGCCCACCTCGGCCACCAACTTGACGTGGACTCTGGCCGTCGGGTTGGCGTTCTTCAGGTCGTGAATCAGCTGGGCGAGATCTTCAATGGAGTAGATGTCGTGATGCGGTGGCGGCGAGATGAGGCCAACCCCGGGCGTGGAGTGCCGGGTCTTGGCAATCCAGGGATAGACCTTGGGTCCCGGAAGTTGCCCGCCTTCACCCGGCTTGGCTCCCTGCGCCATTTTGATCTGGATGTCATCGGAGTTGGTCAGGTACTCGGCCGTGACACCAAAGCGGCCCGAAGCCACCTGTTTGATCGCCGAGCGCTTCGAGTCGCCATTTTCCATGGTGACGAACCGTTCCGGATCTTCACCACCTTCACCGGTGTTCGACTTTCCACCTAGCCGGTTCATGGCGATAGCTAGGGTTTCGTGCGCTTCAGCCGAAATCGAGCCGTAGCTCATGGCGCCGGTGGCGAAACGTTTGAAGATTTCGGTTGCCGGCTCAACTTGATCCACAGGGATAGCGGCGCGGTCGGATCGCAGTTTGAACAGTCCACGCAGGGTGGCCAGACGCTCGGCTTGGCCGTCGACCAGTTCGGTGTACTCTTTGAAGACGTCGAAGCGTTCGCTTCGAGTGGCGTGCTGGAGTTTGAAGACCGTCTCTGGATTAAACAGGTGGTATTCGCCTTCACGTCGCCAGCGATACTCTCCCCCGGCGTCCAGCTCCCGGTGGGCTAACGATTCTCCACGTTCGGGGAACGCTCGGCGGTGTCGCATCTGACACTCGAGAGCAATCTCGGCCAGTCCGATGCCGCCAAGCTTGGAAGTGACCCCGGTGAAGTACTCATCGACGAGATCTTGGTCCAAGCCGAGGGCCTCAAAGATTTGCGCCCCTGTGTACGACGCCACCGTCGAGATGCCCATCTTGGACATGACCTTGATAATGCCTTTCGAAGCCGCCTTGATGTAGTGGGCTTCGGCCGACGACGTCGACCCGGAGAGTCGTCCAGTGGAGAGGCGATCATAGATCGTTTCGAACACCAGAGAGGGGCAGATGGCGTTAGCCCCACAGCCCAGCAACAGCGCGAAATGGTGGACCTCCTTGGCGTCAGCAGCTTCAACGACAAGTCCAACCTGCGTACGCAGCTTTTCACGGGTCAGGTGGTGGTGGATGGCGCCGGTCAGAAGCAGGGAAGGGACCGGAGCTAGATCACTAGTGGCCCCTCGGTTCGAGATGACGAGCACGGTCGCCCCTGCCCGGACCGCTTCGGATGCTTGATCCCGAAGTCTGTCGAGGACGCTGTGCAAACCATCGGCTCCGTCTTCGACCGGGTAAAGGCCGACGAGTTCGGTGACCGTGAGGTGGGCAAGCTTCGGCTCTCCACCGGCCGCTTTGATTCGTTCAAGCGTCGCCGACGTCATAATCGGGTGGTCAAGCACTAGTTGCTTGCACCATTGCGGACCCGGCACGAGCACGTTGGCTGATGGGCCGATGAGTACCCGGTGGCTGGTTACCAGTTCTTCGCGGATCGCGTCCAGCGGGGGGTTCGTAACCTGGGCGAAGAGTTGGCTGAAATAGTCGAACAGCACCCGTGGTCGATTCGACAGCACCGCAGGAGGCGTGTCGGTTCCCATCGACCCGATGTTTTCCTTGCCTTCCGAGGCCATCGGGTCGACCAGGAGGTCGAGTTCTTCGAGTGTGTAGCCGTTGGCCGATTGTTCGGCCAGCAGCTGGTCACGTTCGATGGCGGTCGAAGTGTTCTCTGCAGCTGGCGGCAAATCGTCAAGGTACACCCGCTCGTTGAGCCACTCGGAGTACGGGTTTCGGGAAGCCAGTTCCGACATAATCTCGTCGTCATCAACGATCCGACCCTGTTCGGTGTCGACCAGAAACATTTTGCCCGGCTCAAGACGCCCCTTGCGGGCTATCTGGGATGGATCGACATCAAGGACACCGACTTCGGAGGCCATGATGACCCTCCCATCAGTAGTCACCCAATACCGGCTTGGACGCAGACCGTTTCGGTCGAGTATCGCCCCAACCGTCTTGCCGTCGGTGAACGTGACTGAGGCCGGGCCGTCCCACGGTTCCATGCCGGATGAATAGAAGTCGTAGAACGCCCGCTGATCGTCGGGAATGTTCGGGTTGCCTTCCCACGCTTCGGGGATCATCATGAGCACGGCTTGGTGAATCGGATAGCCGCCGAGGTGGAGTAGCTCCAGCGCCTCGTCCAAACTCGCTGTGTCGGAGGCGCCGTCAGTGCACACGGGGAACAGGCGATTGATCCGCTCGCCCCAGTGATCGGCGGCCAGCAGCGATTCTCGGGCTCGCATCCAATTGCGGTTTCCCATAACGGTGTTGATTTCGCCGTTGTGGGCCACGAATCGGTATGGATGTGCTCGGGGCCACGACGGGAAGGTGTTGGTCGAGAATCGAGAGTGAACCAGAGCGACTCCACTCTCAATGCGTTCATCACCCAGGTCGGGAAAGAACGACTCCAACTGTGGCGTGGTGAGCATTCCTTTGTAAACAAAGGTTCGCGAGCTCAGGCTGGCGAAGTAGGTTCCTACTCCGAGTTCGGGAGCCAGTTCGTGCTCGGCTCGCTTGCGGGCAACGAACACTTTGCGGTCGAGTTCCAAACCGGAGGCGTCACCATCGGCGTCGCTAACGAAGATCTGCCGGAACGACGGCATGACGCCGAGAGCTTGTGAGCCCAGGGACTCGGGGTTGACCGGAACCTCTCGCCACCCGACTACCCGAAGGCCCTCTTCTTCCATGATGGCGTCGATCAGTCCCATCGACCGCTGGCACAGCTCTGTGGTCGGCGGCAGGAAAGCGATTCCGGTGGCATAGTGACCGGCCGCCGGTAGCTCATCGATCAGACTGCGAAAGAAGAGATCGGGTACCTGTATCAATAGTCCGGCGCCATCACCAGTGTTTGGTTCTGCGTTGGTTGCGCCGCGATGCTGCAGGTTTAGCAGGGCATCGAGTCCGTTTCGGACAATGGCATTGCTGGCGCGACCGTTAAGGTCTGCGACAAAGGCCACTCCGCATGCGTCGTGTTCGTAGCGGGGGTCGTAAAGGCCTTGGGGTCCGGGTTGCTGAAGCAACACTCCTCCAATTTCGTCCGAGGGCGTTTAGATACGTGTTCCGACAGCGCTGTCGGGGTTTGGGGACGACATTGGCCCGGGCTGAGGGGAACCGAAGGCAAGAGTCGCCAGATCATGCATCGATCCGGACATGGCTCGGTACGCCGCGCGACTTCTAAGTTATCGCACTCACAGGTTCTCCAGCAAGTCCATATCTCTACTGGCGATGACCAATACGCGCCAACAATACTGTCTCGGCTGTTTAGAGGCCATCGAGCGTCTGGGGCGGTCGGTTATGGTGGACGCGATGGAAGCAAAGGGAAGCTCGCAGAGCGACGACTCAACAGCGAAGATCGTGATTGCGAGACCACAACTAGGGCCGTCCGTGCTCGATTCACGGCCAGAAGGTGACCGCACCTTCATCGTTGAGCTCCTACAGGACCTGGAAACCAGCCCGACCCCTTACCACGCGGTCCAGCGGTCGATCGAACACCTAGCGGCCTGCGGCTTCACCGAGGTCGACCTCGCCGGGCCGCTCCCGAACCGACCCGGCGCATACTACGCGGCGAGCGGTGGATCGCTGACGGCGTGGATTCACCCTGACGACGTCTCGTTGGACACTTCGTTCACCATCGTGGGCGCACACACCGACTCTCCCAATCTTCGGATAAAGGGAAACGCCGACACCGACGGCTCCGGCTATCACCAGTTGAACGTCGAGGTATACGGCGGTGTCCTCACGAACTCCTGGCTGAACCGAGATTTGGGCATCGCAGGTCGCGTCCTCTACGAGTCTCCCGATGGCCAATTACAAGAGCTCCTACTGTCAGTCGAAGAAGCCGTCCTAACTGTTCCACAGTTGGCCATCCACCTCGACCGCGACGTGACCCGTAACGGCCTCACGCTGAACCCCCAAAAACATCTCAAGCCGATTTGGACGTTGGCTGACGGCTCGGATCACGACCACAACAACGACGACGACACCGAGCACAACCAGGAGAACGGGGACAACGGGGAGAAACCCGGACGATTCAAGCGGTTCCTGGCCGACATTGCCAATACCCACCCCGACCAACTCCTGTCGTGGGACTTGATGGCATTTGACCTTCAACCACCAGCCATCATCGGAGGCAACGAAGAGTTCATCGCATCGGCTCGCATCGACAATCTGCTGTCGACCTTCGCCGGCGTACATGCGCTGGCCACCGTTGCGCAAGAGTCTTCCGCCGCGCCCGGCACCATCCCGGTTCTCGTTCTCTACGACCATGAAGAAGTCGGATCTCAGTCCGCCACTGGAGCTGCCGGAGCGTTTCTTGGGTCGCTACTAGAGCGAATCGCAGCGACTGCCGGAATGGACCGCACAGAATTTCTCGCCGCGTGTCACCGGTCAATCGTCGTCTCAGCCGACGGGGCCCACGCCACTCACCCGAACTACCCCGACCGACACGATCCCACCCACAACATCAAGATCAATGGCGGCGTCGCCATTAAACGAAACGCCAACCAGCGGTATGCCACCGAGGCACTGAGCGAATCGTTCATCCGGCGGGTCTGTCGGGAACATGACATTCCACATCAGCTCTACCATCACCGCAACGATCTTCCCTGCGGTTCAACCATCGGACCAATCACGGCGGCTCGTCTCGGCATTCCCACGGTCGACCTTGGAGCACCCCAGCTCTCCATGCATAGCATCCGAGAAACAACGGGAACCCTTGACGCCATCCATCTTCGAGACACCCTCCTCGGAAGCTGGATGACGATCTCACCGCGTTCCGCGGCCCCTAGCCAGTAGGCTCTGTCTGTTGCTATCTGGCCAAATCCGGTTCTGACCGTTGTTGTTGCTTCCTAACGGAACTAGCTTGCAGCAGTCGCTCTTGGCCATCGCAGCCAACTGATCGCGGCCTGTGTCCGCTTACTTGGAGGAATGTCGTGGGAATCGTTCCCTATCTTGCCTTTGTTTCCGCCCTCGCAGCCCTGGGCCTAGCTGGCTTCTTCTATACAGATGTACAGAAGGCCAGCCCGGGCAACGAGCGGATGGTTTTCCTGATGACGGAAATCCAGAACGGTGCTCGGGCTTTTCTACGCCAGGAGTACACCTGGGTGGCGGCCTTCGTCGCTGTTCTAGCTGTCCTTATTGCTGCGTTGATCAGCCTGCCTGCAGCTGCGACCTACATTATCGGCGCAGTCCTGTCGGCGACGGCAGGCTATGCCGGTATGACCGTGGCGACAATGGCCAACGCTCGTACCACCGAAGCAGCTAAGGAAGGGCCCGGCAAGGCCCTACCGATTGCATTCCGCGGCGGTGCCGTCATGGGCTTCTCGGTCGCTGGTCTCGCTTTGGCCGGTTTGATGCTGGTCTACATCGTGTTTGTTCTCTGGCTGAAGGTCGACGACGCCTTTGAAGTCGTGACCGCATTTGGTCTCGGCGCCTCATCGATTGCCCTTTTCTCTCGTGTGGGTGGCGGCATCTACACCAAGGCCGCTGACGTCGGCGCCGACCTGGTCGGCAAGGTAGAAGCCGGAATTCCCGAAGACGACCCTCGCAACCCCGCAACCATCGCCGACAACGTCGGTGACAACGTCGGCGATGTGGCCGGCATGGGCGCTGACCTGTTCGAAAGCTACGCCGGGTCGATTATCGCCCCCGTCGCACTCACCGCTTTCAGCCTCGGCCTTCTGGCCGACGGCACCGGAGATACTGCACCAGGCAGCGACGGCGTCCTCTCCCTGCTCATCTTCCCCATGTACGTGGCCTTCATCGGCATGATCGCTTCGATCATCGGTTCATTCCTCGTCAAGGGCGGCACGTCCACCGATTCACACGCGCTCAGCCGTGCTCTGCACATGGGCACCAACGTTGCTATGGCCATCACGGTCGTCGGAACCCTGATCGGCGCCTTCTGGATCTTCGGTGACAGCGCCTACTTCGACAACCCGCTTGGCCTGGCCATGTCAGTAATCGGCGGCCTGATTGTCGGCTGGGCGCTGGGCAAGACCGCCGAGTACTACACCTCCGATCACTTCAAGCCGGTCAAGCAGATTGCCGCCCAGAGCGAGACCGGTCCGGCAACCACGATCCTCAAGGGCATCTCCTCCGGCATGATTTCTGTTGCCGCTTCCGTACTTCTTCTCGTGTTCGGCATCGGCATCGCCTACTGGGGCGGTCAAATCGCTCTGGCCGATGAGCTCGTCGGACGTGGCTTCGACGGCGGCATTTACGGCATTGCCGTAGCCGCCATCGGCATGTTGGCCACCACCGGCGTCGTCGTCTCGGTTGACGCCTACGGTCCGATCGCTGATAACGCCGGCGGAATCGCCGAAATGGCCGAGTTGGACCCAAGCGTTCGTGAAGTCACCGACGCTCTCGACTCTCTCGGCAACACCACCGCTGCAGTGGCCAAAGGCTTCGCTGTTGGCTCTGCTGCCCTGACCGCCTTGGCTCTGTTCAAAAGCTTCGAATTCGCGGTCTTCTCGGCTTCGGACGGCGAGATTGCCTTGAACCTTGACATCGGTCAGGTCGAAGTGTTCCTCGGCCTGTTCGCCGGTGCCATGCTCCCCTTCCTCTTCGCTGCGCTCACGATCGACGCTGTCGGTCGAGCCGCCAACGAAATGATCGAAGAAGTACGTCGACAATTCCGCGAAATCCCTGGACTTCGCGAAGGCAAAGAGGGCGTCGTCCCCGACTCGGCCCGATGCGTTGCCATCTCCACTCAGGCTTCACTGCGCGAAATGGTGATTCCCGGCGGTTTGGCCATCATTGTTCCGCTGGCAATCGGCTTCCTCCCGAATGGCATCAACGCACTTGGCGGTTTCCTTGCCGGTGCCCTTGTCAGCGGCTTCGCCCTGGCTATCTTCATGGCCAACGCCGGTGGTGCGTGGGACAACGCGAAGAAGTACATCGAGTCCGGCCATCACGGCGGCAAAGGCTCTGAGCCTCACAAGGCTGCCGTGGTCGGTGACACCGTTGGCGATCCGTTCAAGGACACCTCCGGTCCGGCCATGAACATCTTGATCCAGGTCATGACCATCGTCAGCTTGGTCTTCGCCTCGGCATTCGTCAACGGACCCTTCGCCTAAACCAGTTCTGATCTACGCTTAGTCCGATGCCGGTACGCAAGCTGGAGACGGTAGACGCTTTTGTTCTCACCGACTTCGCTGACGTCCCGGCATCGGGCTATGTGCGTAGAGGACGCAAGATTCTGCAGAGCAGTACCTGGGATCTGACTCGCTCAGCCACCTACACCTTCGCCGCATTCAGCATTGAACGCGGTGGCGCTTCGGCCGGCGTAAACGCCGTTGACGAAGGCGCCGAAGAGGCAATTGCGTCCTTCCGCGCTGAGCTCTCATCCGACGTCGAAAGCGGGGCTCTGGCCCTCTTGGACGGCAAAGGCGTCCGCCGTGCGTCGGATGCCCAAAACCATGAGCAGGCGTTGGCGACAACAGTCACTACCGCCGCCAAATGGGCGCTAGGCGGGTCTCTTGACGGCCGACGTCTCATAGTCGAAGGCGGACCGGCGGTGGCCCCAGAGCCGCTGCTGCAGCGCCTGGCAGATGAGGGTGCCGAATTGTTGACCGTAGACGGTGTGGCAGAGAAGCCATGGCTCATCTGGGGTGCCGATGCTGACGCTGTTGTCGTCGGCTCGAAGCCGGGGGCGATGACTCACCAGGGCGCTGAGATGTTGAAGGCCAAAGCGGTGATCCCGTGGGCCCCTACCCCGGTGACAACCAAAGCCCTAGCCGTCATGATCAAGAATGGGATCGTGTACGTCCCGGACTTCGTCGCCGCCTCCGGCCCGCTGCTAGCAGGCTTGAGCAATGCGCCATCCGGTGTTGAGCTGTCAGAAACGGTGACGTCGGCACTCGACGAATCGGCGGCGTCTGCGACGTCGGCCGATGAGCCGATTTTCTTGGCCGCAAGCCGCAAAGCTGAGGCATTCTTGGCCACCTGGCAGGAGACTCTTCCGTTCGGCCGCCCGCTGGCCGGATAGCGCCGTTACCACCGGGTAGCGGGCTCTCTTCCGTTAAGCTGTATCCGAGATAACGGCCACCGAACCTTCGTAGGTGAAGGACTGTTGTGGCCATGTCGGGCGACAGGAGGCGTGTCATGGTTCGATACGACAAAAGCACTGCAGATAAGGGTTCTCGATACGTTGAGGACCGTCGCGACGGAAGGCGTGGTCGAGGCGGACTCGGCGGTGGCCAACGACGCGGCGGAGCCGCAGTGGGCGGCATCGGCGGATTGCTGATTATCTTGCTCGGTGCCATCTTCGGACTGGACCTCGCCGGTGGCGGCGGCGGGCTGGGGCAACCAGTCGATGCCGGTTTCGGCGAGTCGAGCGGGCAAATACCCACCGGTGGTTCCGAGATTGTCGACCCCGACGCCGACACGAAGGAATTCATGAAGTTCCTCATGTTTGACATCCAAGACACCTGGGACGGTTACTTCGACCAAGCCGGGCTTGCGTATCAGCCGACGAAGCTGGTCATCTTCGACGACGTCGTATCCACCGGGTGCGGCCAGGCCACATCCGCCGTTGGTCCGTTCTACTGCCCGGCGCCGAACGATCAGAAGGTATACGTCGACTTCACGTTCTACACCGAGTTATCCAGTCGGTTTGGCGCCCCTGGCGACTTCGCCCAGGCTTATGTTATTGCGCACGAGGTCGGCCACCACATTCAGTCGATCACCGGCATCAGCGACCAGGTCCGCCAAGCTCAAGCTCAGGATCCGGCCAACAAGAACGAGTACTCCGTACGCCAGGAGCTACAAGCCGACTGTCTCGCCGGTGTATGGGCCTACTCGGCCAACCTGCGCCTCACCGAAGAGTCCGGCCAGCCGATCATCGAGCCCGGAGATATCAGCGAAGGCATGGAAGCCGCTGCCGCCGTTGGCGACGATCGCATCCAGGCCCAGGCAGGGATGACCGTCGATCCGCACACATGGACCCATGGATCATCCGAGCAACGAATCCGCTGGTTCCGGGTTGGCTTCGACGGCGGTGATCCTGAACAGTGCGACACCTTCTCGGTTGGCGACCTCTAAGGCCTCCCGGTGATGGAAACCCACGGCAACGTCGTTGAGATCTGGCGATATCCGGTCAAATCACTGCTGGGTGAGCGCCTCGATAGCGCCGTCGTAGGCGCAGACGGTATCGAGGGCGACCGACGCTGGTCACTGGTCGAAACCGCGTCCGGACGTAGCCTCACCGCTCGCAAGCGGCCGGAGTTGCTGACTGCGCAAGCCGCCATGATCGACGGTGACACCGTGCTGGTAACCCTGCCCGACGGAACCGAGGTGGGCGACGACGAGTCGCTGTCTCGCTGGCTTGGCATCGACGTTGAATTGCGCCGTGCCTCCCCTAACACAGCCGGGACGTTCGAAACGCAAGCCGACCTAACGGAGACCGGGGACTGGTTCACTTGGACCGGGCCCACCGGCTCGTTCCACGATTCGGCGCGGACGAAGGTCTCGCTGCTGTCGATGGACACCCTCGGGGCATGGGATCGTAGACGGTTCCGTATAAACATCATCACTGACGGAACCAGTGAAGACGCCTTGGTTGGCAGCGAAATCACCGTGGGCTCGGCGGTACGACTCCAGGTGAAGAAACAGATCGACCGCTGTGTGATGGTCACGCGGCCTCAGCCGGGGGTGCTCAACGAACCGCCCCTGGAGCGAGATCTCAATGTGCTGAAAACGATCAACAACGAACGGGACGGCTTCTTGGGAATCGGAGCGTTGGTCGAGACCGGCGGCACGATTCGAAGCGGTGACACCGTCGCCGGCCCTGGTCAGGACAACGAACGTAGTCAGGATGCCTGAAGGCCACGTTCTTCATCGCGAAGCCCGCCTCCAGTCAACCAAGCTCGTCGATCATCCGCTTCGAGCCGAGTCTCCTCAGGGACGCTTTACCACTGGAGCGGAGGCTGTCGACCGACAACGGCTCATCACAATCGAAGCCAGAGGCAAACATCTCTTCTACCGCTTCGAAAACGACCTCACCATACATGTCCACCTAGGTTTGTTCGGCAAGTTCCGACATCAACAACTTCCGTTCCCTGAACCGTCCGCTAACGCTCGGCTGCTGCTCAGTTCCGACACCGACCGAGTTCATCTTGCCGGACCGACTACGTGTCGTCTCCTCGAACCCGACGATGTCGACAACGTGTTGCGCCGCCTCGGCCCAGATCCGCTATGTCGCCCCGTCGACGGCGCTTCTCAGATGGCGTCTGCCCTCGGCAGACGAACGGTGCCGGTAGGCCGTGCGTTGCTCGACCAGCGAGCCATCGCCGGGCTCGGCAACATCTACCGCTCAGAGTTGCTGTTCCTCGCCGGTCTCGACCCGTTTGTTCCCGCCAATGTCGTGTCGAGCGACGACATCGCCAAACTGTGGGATCTGTCAGTCAGTCAGCTTCGAAGCGACGAGCGGTCTGGACGTATTGTGACCGTAGATCCGGCCGTTGTCGGCAAGACCAGCCGGTCACGGCTAGTCCGCGATGAGCGGCTCTACGCCTACAAGCGGCACGGAGAACCCTGTCGAGTCTGCAGCGACACTATTCGCACCGCCAAAATCGACGATCGCAATATCTGGTGGTGCCCGAGCTGTCAGGCCAAAAACTAGCGTGCGACGCTAACGAGTCGCCGCTAGAGCCACTGCTATTTCAGCTGCGACCGTTGCATTCGATTCGGCCAGAGCAAGGTTGGCCTGCAGGGTTCGGCCCCCGCTCAGTTCGACCAGGCGGGCCAGAACCCGCGGGGTGACAGTCGGCCCGGCCGTTTCCAGGTTCGGTTCGGCTCCGGGCTCCAAGCCCTCCATGTGAAGGGCTTCGGCCGTCCACTGGTCCAACTCGGCAAGTTCAATCGCGTGATCGTCCGGAACCGGGTTTACAACCAGGAGCCCTCCCCCACCAAGGCTCCAATGCACTCTCGCCATCGCTGCTACCTCGGCCGCCGATTGAGCAACGACCCCGAGTGGCAGCCCACTTGATCGAGCGTAGAACGCTGGAAACTCCTCGGTTCGCCACCCGACCACGGGAACACTCAACGTTTCGAGTTGCTCAACGGTGGCCGCCAGGTCAAGAAACGATTTGGCTCCAGCTGACACGGTGATTACTTGATGGTTCGCTAGTGCCGTCAGGTCGGCGCTTACATCGAGCGAATGAGCCCAATGCCGGTGTACGCCACCAATTCCACCGGTGGCGAAAACCTCGACTCCGGCGGCGGCTGCCACCGCAACGGATGCTGAAACGGTGGTTGCGCCGTAGACCGAGGAACGGGCAACAGCGGGAGCAATGTCACGAAAGGCGACTTTCTCGGCCGGACCACAGATCGTTGTGTGAACCGATTCCGGTACCCCGCACCACACCTCACCGTCCAACACGGCGGTTAAAGCGGGGACTGCACCGTCCGCCCGCACTGCCTTCATCACACGGGTGAGGGCTTGGGTGTTGAACGGAGACGGAAGTCCCAGGTTGGAAAAGATCGTGCTCTCAAGAGCAACGATCGCACCGTCAGCTTCGAGGGCAGATGAAACCTCGCCGGTGACTCGCACAACTGATTCACCTACAGGGCGGTTGACCATAGCCGGAGCGTTACGTAGCTAGTTGCCGGAGCAGCTGACCGCGGCGTTGGCCACGATCGCTTCGACATCATCAGCGTCGGCGGCTGCGACCTGTGGCTGATCGAAATTCTCTGCCAGCCCAGTCACTGTCACGTCGTTCAGTTCGCTCTCAAGCAACGCGTCAGCAATGCACTCTGCTTGGTCGTTGGTCAGGTCGATGGCCTGCGACGCGCTGGCCCGGAGAATCGAATCGGTCAACGCATCCGACGATGGGCGATCGGCACAACCAGCCAGAAGCGCCACCGCCAAGGCCGATCCGACTAGGACCGACATTTTCCTCCGCACTCCGCTGGACATTTGTCTCCTCCAAGATGACAGGTCGGCCACTACGGCCCGCCGGCGGCGAGATACAGGTGCCGTAGCCCTCAATGCCACCAATTCAGGCTGCCTTCCAGCGTAGGCTTGGGGCCGGTTGCAAGCGCGGACCTCATGTCGAATTTGGGCAAATCTGGTACTTGCGGGGCGATCCGGTCGGGCGTCTCCCGACACACGAGGTCAGCCAAGGCCGGTGGTACTGTTCAGGTTCGGTCCTGAATGGAGAGGAATAGCAAGCCCGTGGATGAGACGTCCCTACTCTACGCTCCCGCCAAGCAGCAACTGGGCGAACTTCGCTCTGGTCGGATTTCGGCCAGGGAGCTCTTGGACCTAGCCGTCGATCGAGTCGACAGGTTAGACCCGGGTCTTAACCTGGTCGTCGCCCAAGACGTTGAGTCGGCCCGACAGCAAGCCAAAGCGATTGACGAGGCCCGGGCAAGCGGTCACGTGGACGATGACAAAATGCCGCTGGCAGGACTGTCGATGACCGTCAAGGACTCGTTCATGGTGACCGGCATGCCAACAACGTCGGGCGCCTCTGAACTGGTCGACTACATGCCGGACCGGGACGCCGATGTCGTCAACCGCCTCAAGGCGGCCGGCGCGATTGTGTTTGGCAAGACAAACCTCCCCCGCTATGCGGGAGACGTTCAGACCTTCAACGAGGTCCACGGGGCGTCCAACAACCCATGGGATGTCACCAAGAGCGTCGGCGGCTCCTCGGGTGGGTCGGCGGGGGCGTTAGCGGCCGGTTTCTCGCCATTGGAGATGGGAAGCGACATCGCCGGATCGATCCGCAACCCGGCGGCAATGTGTGGAGTCGTCGGCCACAAGCCGAGCCATGGAATCGTCTCCGGCCGAGGCCAGATTCCGGGGCCGCCAGGCACCCTGACCCTAGGGGACATCGCAGTGGTAGGCCCGATGGCGAGAACCGTTCGTGACTGTCGCCAGGCGCTTGAGCTATTGGTCGGGCCGAATGCTTGGGAGTCACCGGCGTGGTCGCTTCGTCTACCGGACCCGCGGCCCAGCTCCGATCGTCCGCTCCGGATCGCAGTCTGGGCCGACGACGAATATTGCCCCGTAGATCCCGAGATATCAGGCGCCGTGCTCAGCACCGCAGAAGCGTTGGAATGGACCGGCGCCCACGTCGACCCAACAGCTCGTCCCGACGGTTTCGACTTCGCCAAAGCTGACTCGACCTTCGATGATCTACTGGGCGCGGCCTTATCGGGGAGTTGGTCGCCGGCCGAGCTCGAGGAGATGGCCGACGCGTTGGCCAAAGGGGACCCGGTGTCAGGCGGCCTCGGCGTCAAGGGCGCTGCGCTTCGACACCGCCAATGGCTGTCTCGCAATGAACGTCGACTTCAGATGCGGCAAAGCTGGCTTCGTTTCTTCGAGAAGTGGGATGTGCTTTTGGCACCCGTCTCACCCACTGTCGCCATACCTCACGACCACGGCCACCCGATGAGCGATCGGGTGATCGAGGTTGCCGGTGAGCAGCGCCCGTATACCGATCAGCTCAAATGGATGGGGTTGTTTGGTGTGGTGTATCTCCCAAGCACGGCCGTACCCGTCGGATTGCACTCAACCGGTCTGCCGATTGGAATTCAAGTGGTGGGCCCGTACTTGGAAGACTTGACCTGCCTTGCTGTTGCCGAGCTGATCGAACAAGCCACTGGCGGTTTTGCCCGCCCACCCTTGGACTGACCTGAACGCCCGCTTTCAGGTCCCCCCGCTACCCCAACTACAGTGGTCCAATGGCCTCAACCATGGTTCCACAAGGCGGCCTACTGCCCGACGTCTTGCCTACTGAGCGACTGACCGCCTCAGCCAAGCCTCGGCCCGACGTCCGCAGCGAACTGCGGCAATTGGACACGGTACGAAGCACCCTGACATTAGTCGGCGCTCTGGCTCAGACGTTCGGTTTGATGGCGGTAGTCGGCTATCTACACGTCTGGTGGGCGTACCTGCTTGGATTCATCTTGATGTTTCGCGGCCATGCGCTGTTGAATATCTTGGCCCATGAGGCCTCCCACCGACTGCTCTTCAGCAATCCGCGACTCAATGACCAGGCCGGGCGGTGGCTGTTGGCCTATCCGTCGCTCCAGGCAATGCTGGCGTACAGGCGTGCGCACTTTGCCCATCACCGCGACGAGATGGGTGCTCGGGAGCCCGACCTCAGCCTCTACCAGGGGTACCCAATCAGCCGTGCGTCAATGCGTCGCAAGCTGACACGAGACGCCATCGGGATCAGCGCCTACAAGAACTTGAAGGTCCTAGGCCGGGCCGTGCGAAGGGGCCGAAGTGAAGCTCTGCAGATTGTCGCTGTCCAAGTCGTCCTTTTCAGCGTTTGTGTCATCACAGGTCGCCCGCTGCTTTATCTGATTTGGATGGCGGCCTGGTCGACCGGCTGGAAGGTCTCTAACCGCCTCCGGGCCCTTGCCGAACACGGCGGCATGATCCAGTCGAAAGACCGACGGGAAACAACTCATGTCATCCGGCAACGGGCGATTGCGCGATTCTGGCTCGCCCCGTACAACACGGGATGGCACCTGGCCCACCATGTCGACATGGGTGTTCCGTGGCGGAATCTACCGAAGCTTCACGCTGAACTCGTCGACTCCGGATGGTTGGTTCCGGAAATCGAGTATCCGTCCTATTTGGCACTCTGGCGGGCGTTGTCCGCTGGTGACGAACAGCCTCGTGTCGCCGACAGATCAAAGCAGCGGGAGGCTCCCACGAGCTTCTTGAGTCTCGACTGAGCCGAGACTGCTACTACGAGGCCTGAAGTACGCCGAGTAGCCTGTCCACAAGCTCCTGAGATCCACCGGGCAGGTCGTCGCGACGGATCGAATAACCTCCGATGACATCGCCACCGGCATTTCCCACCAGGCGTTCGAGCTTCTCCAACGTCGAGCCACAATCGAGCGCGTAGGTACAAAAGACGACTGCCTTCTTAGCATCTATGCGTGGCAGTTTCTTGGTGATTCGGCTGGCCCGACCAGGGCGTTGGCCGAAGAAAAAGATCCCGTCAGTCCAGCTGCCGACTATCACCACATCAGCTTCGGACAACGCCTGCAGATCTATGGCGTTGATGGAGGAAACCTCGGTCGGGACACCCGCCGCAGTCAACCGTCCGGCTATCTCGTAGGAGGCCGTCCTTGTGTTGCCTGTCAAGCTTTCGTAGATCACCAACGCCTTCATAGGTCCGAATATAGCGGGTGCCACCAGGGCACCGGTTCATCGGGTGGCCATCTCGCTGGCGGCAGAAACTAGAACCGATCTGCCTGAGCGACGCCTATGCCGCCAGCGCTAGTATTGACGACACAATGAGCTACCAGATTGAAATCACATACTGCGTACCTTGAGACTATTCCGAGCACGCCGTGAGCGTGACGAATGATCTTCTCCACAACTACCAGAACACCATCGAGAGCTTGAAGCTGATTACCGGCGGCAAGGGCGTATTTGACGTCACCGTCGACGGCGAGATGATCTACAGCAAAGGTGAGACCGGTCGACACGCTGAGCCCGGCGAGGTCCTCAAACTCTTTACCGAGCACGTCGGCCCCGATGTGACCCGGTACCCCCGCTGACATCGCCCGCATCGAGATCAACGACCCGGACGACCAACGCATAGAGGTCTTTCAGGGGCTTCGGGACCACGTCCTTCGCCGAGAGCGCGAGCTCCCCGGTGGAGACGTGGCCGGATTCTTCATTGCCGAAGGCGACATTGTTGTTGGGCGCGCCTTGAGAGCCGGCTACCGACTTGAATCAATGCTGGTGGACGGTAAGAGAACCAAGCCGTTGCCCGGCGAAGTTCCCGATGACGTGCCCCTCTACGCCTGCGGACCGGAAGTGTTGATCAAGGTCACCGGCTACCACCTTCACCGCGGTGTTCTGGCGTGTTTTCGACGTCGAAGTCTGCTTTCGATCGACGAAGCCCTGACGGGAGTTCGAACGGCCGTCGTGCTCGAGAACATCAACAACCCGACGAACCTTGGCGTCATTCTTCGCTGTGCAGCCGCACTCGGGGTCGACGCATTCGTGATGGACAAGACTTGTTGTGACCCGCTGTACCGGCGCAGTGGCAGGGTCTCGATGGGCGAAGCCTATTCGATGCCGTACGCCAGGCTGGGGCCGTTCCCTCAAGACCTGCAGTTGCTGAAGAGCCGAGGATTTCGCTTGCTGGCTTTAACCCCCGATCCGGCTGCAACCGATATCGCCGATCTAGCGTTCACCGAAGACGATGCCGTGGGATTGCTGCTCGGCTCGGAGGGCCCCGGTCTGAGTGCAGAAAGCTTGGAAGCGGCCGACGAGCGCGTCCGAATCCCCATGTCGGGGGATGTGGACTCGATCAACGTGGGCTCCGCCGCCGCTGTAGCCTTCTACGCCATTCAGCAAGCCAGACTCAAGCGCTGAACGCTTCCCGCCACGTCGCCATCGGCTTGGCTTTCCATCCGACGCTGAGCGACACTTAACGTCATGTTTGCCAGCACCATGCAGGACGTCGAACTGAGCGTCCTTCAACTGTTTCAGCACGGACGATCGATACACGCCGGATCGACGGTCACCACCTGGAGTGGCGACAAGCCCGTAACGGCGTCGTATGCCGACATTGGGGCAAACGCCGACCGTCTGGCATCTGCACTGTCCTCGTTGGGCGTCGTGCCAGGAGACCGGGTAGGCACGTTCTGCTGGAACAACCAGCATCACCTCGAGGCGTATCTCGCTGTGCCCAGCATGGGAGCAGTCCTTCACACACTCAACATCCGGCTGTTTCCCGAACAGCTGGCCTACGTCATCAACCACGCTGAGGACCGCGTCCTCATCGTTGATGCATCGTTGGCTCCATTGCTGGCAAAAGTCCGTTCAAAGCTCTCAACTGTCGAGCACATTCTCACCGTTGGTGAAGGAGACTTCGACGACCTCGGAGAAACCATCGATTATCACCAACTGATTCGATCTCACGACCCAACGTTCGGCTACCCGACGGTTCCCGAACGCTCAGCGGCCGCCGTTTGTTATACCAGCGGCACAACCGGCAATCCCAAGGGCGTTGCCTACTCCCAGCGGTCAATCTTCATTCACTCTCTCGGGGTCACGGGAGCACAGTCGATGGCGTTCACCGAGGCCGACCGAATCTTGCTGATCGTGCCCATGTTTCATGCCATGGCATGGGGCATGCCCTACGCCGGATGGATGGTGGGAGCCGATCTGATCCTCCCCGGACCCCACCTGCAAGCCGCTCCCCTGGCTGACATTATCGAGACCGTGCGCCCAACCTACTCAGGCGCCGTACCGACCGTCTTGAACGACCTGCTTCACAACCGCCCGACTGCGGACCTCTCGTCACTTCGGGAGATCATCTGCGGTGGATCAGCGGTTCCCACCAGCCTCATGCAAGCCTACGACGACACCTACGGGGTCACTGTCACACAGGCATGGGGAATGACCGAAACGAGCCCGCTGGCCGCTATCGCCAGACCGCCCAAGAACCAAGGCGATGAAGCGCTGAAGTGGCGATCGAAAACCGGGCGCACCCTGCCGGGCGTAGAAATCCGCATTTGTGACGACGCCGGAACTGTTCTACCAAACGACGGCTCCGCCCAAGGCGAGATTGAGATCCGTGGACCGTGGGTAACTGGTAGCTACGTGCACGACACGGCAGAGGAGAAATTCCACGACGGCTGGCTGAGAACAGGCGACGTCGGGACAATCACCGCAGATGGTTTCATCCAGATCTCCGATCGGGCCAAAGATGTCATCAAGTCCGGCGGCGAGTGGATCTCAAGCGTCGATTTGGAGAATCTCCTCATGTCGCATCCAGGCGTTCGAGAAGCGGCCGTCATCGGCATTCCCGACGACCGCTGGGATGAACGGCCGTTGGCATGCATCGTCCCGATGTCTGGCGCTGCGCCGGCGCCGGAGGCCCTCCGAGAACATCTCCAGGGCCATGTAGCAAAATGGTGGCTACCCGAGCGGTTTTGTGCCGTCGAGGAGATTCCCAAGACGTCCGTCGGCAAGTTCGACAAAAAGGTACTTAGGGCCCAGTACGCCGCCGGCGAACTCCCTGGGATTGAGGACTAGACATCACCTCCGGGCCGCGCCAAGGCCATTCACCAGCGAGCTAACGGCCACGGCTACCGTGTCGTCTGTGTCCAACGCATGCGAAGAGCTGACCTTGACCGCCGATGGGGCCACTGCGATCGTCGACCTCACTCACGGAGGACGGCTGGCGTCGCTCACCGTCGCGGGCCACGAGTTGCTTGTCACTAAGGCGGTCGAGCATCGAGCAGACGACCCGTTTGGGTGGGGCGCCTACCCAATGGTTCCGTGGGCCGGTCGAGTAGCTGACGGCCGCTTCTCATTCCACGGTCAGGAGCATCAGCTTCCACTCAACATGGGCGACCACTCACTACACGGCACCGGCTTTACCCAGCCGTGGCGTCAGGTTGGCTCCGATGCGGCAATCTTTGACCTGGCAGCCCCATGGCCCTTCAGTGGCACGGTGTCCCAAACCTTTGAACTGACCGCCAATTTCTTTCGTTGCTATATGACGGTGGCGGCCGAGCAGGCAATGCCGGCGATGATTGGCTGGCACCCATGGTTCGTGCGGGAGCTGGAAGGGCACAGCGCCGACCTTCAGTTCGGCGAAGCCAAGATGTTCGAACGAGACGGCAGGGGGATCCCAACCGGACAACTGATCGATGTGCCCCCCGGGCCGTGGGACGACTGCTTCACCGAGTTGACCTCACACCCACAGATTGCGTGGGGTGATCTTCTCTCAATCGAGCTTCGTTCTTCATGCCAGCACTGGGTTATCTACACCGAGCCTGAGCACGCACTTTGCGTCGAGCCGCAAACGGGGCCGCCCAACCAGTTCAATCTCGCCCCCGCTACCGTCGCTCCGAAATCAACCATGGAGGCCTGGTACTCGGTGAGCTGGCGCCACTAACGAGGGGCGGTCAGCGACGGAGAGCTAGTTGGAGTGACCACCGGTCACGCCGGCACCGTCGAACAGGACGAATGCGGCAACGCTTGCCAGTAGCACCAGTACGACCAGAACGGTCCACTGAAGACTTGCCCAACGGTTATGTCGCTGCTGCTCTATGTGGGAGCGCTTTCTCTGTGCCATGACCTCGGTCTCCTCTCTCCGGTTACGGCTGTCGCTGCCTCAGATACCCGATCAGTTCGGTTCGGACAGCTCTCCAACCCCAACCGTAACCGATTTCTCCCCCGCCCTATTCCGATCGTAGGCATCTCGTAATTCCTTGGTCTCATCGGCCGACGGAAAGAACGAGACTGTCTCGATCCGGCAACGTCGGAGGCGGTCACAAGGAGTCCCCCCGTGAGCTTCCCCCACGATGACATCAGACCACCGACACTTCGTTCTCTACGTTCGCGATCCGTACCAACCCGACCGCTCGTCAATCGTCGCCCGGAGCAGACAGGAAGCGTCGTCTCTCGTTCGGAGTCGGTTGATCTGCCCAGACCGTGGCAAGACGTCGAGCGCTGCTTGGATGATGCCACCGCCCTGTGGGAACCGGGCGTCGTCGAAGTAGCGGCGGTTCGGGTCCGACAACAGGTGGAAGATCTATCCTGTTGGTCCCTCGGCAACTCCTCGCCGCCAAGCGCCTCGCCCGCCCGTCTCGCCCGCGCTGTCGCCGACACGATGCGGTACCGCTTCAAGCTTTGGCCGATGGGTAACCGCAACTACGTCGGTCTGGTCAGCGGAATCGGCGATCGCGCCCGTACTGCCACACAGATCACCGAAGCGTTCGCCCAAATGGCCGAAATGGCACTACGAAACGACCACACAGCCTTGATCGACTTTCGAGTGGGCATTTCCTTCCTCGGAGACAAGCCAACGGTCGAACGCTTGTCACATGCCGGGTTGGCGGCGATCGACTGCGCCGAACAGGCCTTGGGGCAGACAAGCGATAACCGACCCATCGTGGTGTACGACAGCGCTATTGCCAAGGTCTCTGCTGAAGCCGATGCATTGGCTACCGACCTGGCGGAGGCCATCGAGGCCGACGACCTGCGACTGGGCTATCAGGTCCGCCGAAGCCTTGCAGGGCCGGCTGTAGGTGTTGAGGCCCTGGCTCGGTGGTACCACTGGCAACGGGGACCAATCGCCAGCGAAGACCTGCTGGCGGTAGCGGAGCAAACCGGACAGCTCCCCGCTCTGGGTCGCCGACTTCGTCTAAGCGCGGCCGAGGCAGCCGAACACTGGTGTAGCGAGGGTCTGTTGTCGAATCGGGAGCTCTACTGCAACGTCGCCCCGGTTGAGATTTGCCATCG
This sequence comes from uncultured Acidimicrobiales bacterium, assembly GCA_937981915.1. GTDB lineage: Bacteria > Actinomycetota > Acidimicrobiia > Acidimicrobiales > SZUA-35 > JAHELU01. The sequence goes on along the minus strand of CALJMD010000121.1, from coordinate 14,414 downwards.
ATCGTTCCGATCGTCGATTCGCGAACTTAAACGGCTTTTCCCGTCCACGGATCTTCTGCTTGAGCTGCCCGACTCTCGGCTGCTGGATCTTCCTCTTGTGCGCCGGGTACTCGAATCAGAAGCAGCTGCCGGCGCCCAATTCATCGTGGACGGCGTCGATCCAACGTCGATCTCGATCGAACGCCTGCGCCATCTGCCTCTTGTCGGCGTGAACCTGTCTGGTTCATTCACCAAACTCTTAGGCCACGACAAGACCGTCAACCGACTGGCTGAGGCGGTCGTGGAGCTGTCTGATCAGCGAGGTCTAGTGGTGACTGCCTGTCGAGTCGAAACTAAGCAACAGCTCGTGGCCGCCCAAGCCTATTCGTTGGATCACGTCCAAGGCGACCATCTCTCTCACGCTGTTGCCGCACCAAGATTGGCGGAAACGATAACGGAGTCAGAGCGGCGACTGGACCAGCTGTTCTCCGATAGGCGAACACCGGGCTCAGACGCCCCGTGATCGACACCGGACGAACTACCTGGTGAGTTCGTCCGCTTCGATCAAATCGCCAGCAGCGGCGAGCGCTGAACCCAATACCACGGTCCGCTCGTAGACGGCGGCAAAGTAGTGTTCCGACGCATTCTGATGACCTGACAGCGGAGGTCGTCCGAGCGACTTCACGATTGCCTGCGGGTACGTGGAAACGTGCGCTTCGACGTCCGCATCGGGAAGATCCTCTTTGGCACCCCAGAATTGGGTGGGACTAACCGCGTTGACCTTGCCGGTCTTCTTCTTACGGCGCGCCCCGCCCTTTCCCTTGCTCGAAGACTTCTGATTAGATGACTTCCGTGAACGCTTAGAGGCCATGTGGCGACATCCTCATCCAGTTATTGATCGGTGCCGTTCGTTTCATGACGGCCGCCCGGCGAGAACCGCATCGTCAGCCTCGTCGCCGCTTGACGGTTCGGATTCGTCTCCGCCTTCGCTACCCGTCGGCGTAGTAGCTGCGGAACCCACTTCAGGGTCACCGTCTACCTCGGAATCGGCTCCCTCGGGGCCAAAGTCACTTGAATCGGCCTCGTAACCGTCAGTGTCCAGGTCGGCTACCAGGAGGTCGGGGTTCAAACCAAGAGCAACCCGAAGCTGCTCAGCGTCGAGGTCATCTACGGAACTTGACTTGGGCAGCACCATTTCGGCAATCTGTCGTTTACCGGCGACCACTTCTTCGACTCGTTCGTCGACAGTGCCGGGGCAAACCAGGCGGTGGCAGATCACTGTGTTTTTCTGGCCAATTCTCCAGACACGATCGCGGGCCTGGTCCTCAACGGCAGGGTTCCACCAGCGGTCGTACAGCACAACATGGCTAGCTGCAGTCAAGTTGAGCCCTGTTCCACCGGCCTTCAATGACAGCACCATGGCTCCCGGACCCTCACCGGCCTGGAACTCCTCAACCATTCGATCTCGTGCGGTACGGGTTAGTCCACCGTGGTAGCAACCAATCGGCAGGCCGGTTCGGTCGGAAAGATAGTTGGAGAGCTTGTCTCCCCATGTGGCGAAGTGGGTGAAGATCAGCATCCGCTCGCCCGATGCGAAGACGTTGTCGACGATCTGATTGAGGCGAGCCAGCTTGCCGGAGCGACCGTCTAGCGGCTCCTCATCAGCCCGATAGGCAACGGGGTGGTTGCAGATCTGCTTCAACGCCGTGATCGCCGCCAGGACCGCTCCCTTCTGTCGAGGGGATCCGTCGTCCTTCGTGGTTTCGACCAACAAGTTGTCGAGCACGGCCTGGTACAACCCGATCTGCTCGGGCGTCATGGCGCAATGGTCAAGCTCGTCGATTCGATCCGGCAACTCGGCGGCAATGCTCGGCTCCGCCTTGGTGCGTCGGAAGACCAGAATGCCGTTCAGTGCCCTCAGTGCTCGTTCTGCGCTGCCTTCTCCGTTGGCGGACAAGTTGGCGACAAACGCAGCTCGTGGCCCAACCAGGCCCGGATTGGTGAAGTCGATAATGGCCCACAGGTCGCCCAAGCCGTTTTCGATAGGCGTACCGGTCAACGCAACCCGTGTCCTTGCTTCCAAACGCCGCAATGACTGAGCGGTATCTGAAGCCGGGTTCTTGATGGCCTGCGCTTCGTCGAGAACGATCTTGTCCCACTGGATCTTCTCCAGGTGGTTCATGTCGCGCACCGCAGTGCCGTAGGTGGTGATTATCAAATCATGGCGATCCACCGCGGCCGCGATTTTGTCAGCCGACGCACGACTGGGGCCATGATGAACCAAGACCCTTAGATCGGGGACAAACTTGGCCGCCTCGGACGCCCAGTTGCCGACTACGGCCGGTGGAGCGATAACAAGACCCGGACCATTGCCGGCCGTTGTCATCATGTGGGCCAGCATCGTCGGTGTCTTGCCCAGTCCCATATCGAGGGCAAGGCACCCGCCGAGTCCGGCATCGTCAAGGAACGACAGCCATGTTCGAGCCTCGGCCTGATACGTCCGGAGCTCGCCGCTGAATCCTTCCATCGTCGTCGGCGGGTCGGCCGGGAGATCAGCGGCGCTCTGCAGCAGATCGGCCGCCCAGCCATCGCCGGCCAGTGAGATTCCACCGGAGAACGGCGAACCGTCGAGACCCAGCACGTGGCGCAACATGTCGGCGCCGCTCATCCTGGACTGGTCGGCCCGTTCGGCTAGTGCCGCAGCAGCCTCGGCCAGATCGGCCTTGTCGAGCTCAACCCAACGTCCATCGCTGTGGACCAGGGGTCGAGCCTGAGAGGCCAAATCTTCAATGTCGTCAGCGGAGAGTTCGACGTCGTCGAATACCACGCTCCAACGGACGTTCGCCAACTGTTGAGCTCCGACAACGCTCTCTTGTGCGTCCTCAGACGTGAGACGAAGCGCCGGGCTCGGTCGTTTCTTCGACAGCGCCGGGGCTCGCACTTCGTATCCCGATGCGATTAGTACGGCACCGTCGACCGTCATCAGCTGCCACGCTTCGTCCTGACTCAGCACTACCTCACCGCGCCGCCTGGCGCCGGGGCGCAGCAACTCGGGGTAGAGACGTTCGAGTCTCGAAAGCTCCTGTTCAACCTCTTTGCGCCGAGCGGCAGGCGAATTCACGATCACCTGTTCCACCGGAAGAAGACGGCCCTCTGTTCCGGGAGCCAACACCGATAGGTACCAGGCATTGGACTCGTCGGGTGCGTCGAGCTGGATCACCAGCTGGAACTGCTTGACAGCGGCAACCGGCTTGGTCCATTGGTCAATACGGCGGGCAAGCTCCGATCCCATTCGACTTGGCGCCAGGAACGCCGTCCCGTCCAAGAGGGCGAGGAAGCTTTCCGCTACGTCCGCCTTGGTCGTCGGGTCCGGGGGTGGGGCCGGTACGTCGAGCCGTCCCGCTGCCTCGTGACAGATCGCGCTTACAAGATCGGAAAGAATCGCATCGGTCATGGCCGCTGCATCAGGCCGACTCTCAATAACGCCGACGGCGCCAGGCAGGGACTTGGCCAACGCAGCATGCTCTTTCGAACTGAGCAGCGCCGGCGTCCAGCGGACCTCGAACGGGGTCATGCCGTCGTCGCCCTTAGGTGTCGCCGCCGTCCGACGAGCCTTCTTCAACTGCGGGACTACCCGCCCCTGTGTGGCTAGGCGAACCGCTAGTGCCGTGAGGTGCCCCATCCAGGCAACACTGGCGCCCGCGTTGTCGTTGTCGACCGCTGCTCGTTGGGCGACCAGCCAACCAAGACATGCCCTGATCGGCGCCGACACCGCTGCTGCTCGACCTTGGTTCGGGATCTTGACCGGGTTATAGGTTTCCCATCCGATCGAGTCCGCCCCCAGGTCCGCCAACATCTTGTTGAGACCGTCTTCGTCAGCGGCATCAGCTCGATATCCCGCGGCCCAGGCCACCACTCGACCCGGCGTCCATGACAACTGCAACTGCACCTCGCCTGCCGTTGCAGGCGGTTCGGGCTGAGGCTGCGGGGATTGACGTTGCCCGACCTCTTTTGCCGGGCCGATGAGTCCAGTCAGGACCTCGTCGATGCGCTTTCGCTCGTGCTCAAAGTCCGCAACAACAAGGCTTCGTTCAGCCCCTTGGAGGGTTTGGTTAACCCGATCAATGGCAATGACCGCATCGTCGAGAAGACGAAGCAGAGCCGATGCCCAAGCCTTTCGATTACCTTCCAGCAGCGCCATCTGCTCGTCAGAGGCGCGGTCGTCGAGGTGTGCTTGAACTACCTCAACGAATTCACTGGGCGAAACCGGCAATACAGCCGCGTTCATAGTGGTGTTGTCTCTCCAAATTGCCTGTGACGCAGCCCCGTCGTGGTGACGAGTGCGCCAGACCTACGTGCTGGAAGCCTTGTTTCGACGGACGCTGGGCGAAACCAGCAAACTCGCCGCTCCGGGCCAGCACGACCCGGATGTTGGCGCCCGCTCAGCGCCACTGAGTTAATGCTACCTCACGCTAGGCACAATGGCCAACATCCTCCACAATCGAGGACGGGGCGCGAACCAGCGGTAGCTGTCTCGTGTGAACGATTGCCGAAAACGACGAAAGAGCCGGACTTGTTATCCGACTCTTTCATCAGCGGACTCAAACCTCAGGGGTCCGGTTCGCAAAGTTATGCTACGTGAGAGTTACACGTCGTCGTCAGTGTCAAGCATCGCTCGGTAGATGGTTCCGCCGATTACAGCGCCGACGATCGGGGCTACCCAGAACATCCAGAGCTGGGCGACCGGTGTCGACACGCCGTCACCGAAGATGGCGGCCACGATGGCCTGTGACGTTGATCGAGCCGGGTTCACGCTGGTGTTGCTGATCGGAATCGATACCAGGTGGATCAGTGTCAACATCAGACCGATGGCCAAGCCACCCATGCCGGCGGCCGCCCGCTTCGCGGTGGCTCCAAGAATGACCATCAAGAAGAGCGCGGTGAGCACTGCTTCTGCGATGAACACCGATACAGCGTTGTAGCCGCCCGGTGAACCGTCGGCGCCATAGCCGTTGGTGGCAAATGTCCCAGCGCCCTCGCCAATGCCAGCCCAGCCATCTTGGCCACTTACGATGGCGTAGATGACAAAACCGGCGGCTAGCGCACCGAGGACCTGAGCAACGATGTACTGGACAACCTTGGCTGCCGGAAACTTTCCACCGGCTACCAGTCCCAGCGTTACCGCCGGGTTGAAGTGGCCGCCGGAAATATGACCGAAGGCATAGGCACCGGTGACAACCGTCAAACCGAATGCCAGGCTTACACCCAGCAGGCCAATACCTAGATCCCACTCACCGTCTCCGGTCAAGAACTGAGCGGCGAAGATTGCCGACCCACACCCTCCGAGGACGAGCCAAAGCGTTCCGAAGAACTCGGCTGCAAGTTCCTTACTTGTATTCACAATTGCATCTCCCTTATGCGGATTCCCGTTTAGCGTTTCCCCAAAGCAAATGGTGGAAAACGCGGGAGCAACGGAGTCACGATGTTTTGCGGGCCGACTTGACCCCCTCGTGACCGGTCGGACCTAGCCCACAGCTTCGGTTACCGACCTTCTCTATAGACGCACTGTGGGTGCGAAATGTCGCGGTTCAACTAACCCTTCAGCTCTGTGAGCCAACTCAATCCGTCGATAGTTGTGGTTGCAGGCATGTACTCGGCTCCGAAAAACCCTTTGTAGCCAAGGTCCAGAATGGCCGGAATCAGTGCACCGTAGTTGACGTCACCGTGGTCGGGTTCGGCGCGATCTGGAATCGAACTGAACTGGATGTGGCCGATGCGGGGCAGAAAGCGTTCAATCGTGGTGAGGAGCTCGTAGCCCTCGTGAACGGCGTGAAAGCAGTCGAACAGGATCGAAACGTTATCCGTCGGCAACTGGTCGATGACATCCGCAGCCTGATTCACGGTGCGCAAAAAGTACCCTGGTCGGGCGTGAGAAGAGATAGGTTCGATCAAAACGCCCACGCCGTAGGACTCCCCTAGCTCAGCGGCGTAACGCAGGTTTGCCAGGTAGGTTTCGGCCGCTTGCTTTCCGTCCGCCACTCCTGCCAGTACATGGATGGAGGACGCCGACGCATCGGCGGCGTAGGCGAACGCCTTGTCGATGGCGGCACGGGCCTGGTGTTCCCGACCGGCAAGAGCCGCTAGCCCGAACTCGCCAGCCGGAAGATCACCGGCAACCGTGTTCAGACAAATCAGCGGAATATCAAGCTCTTCGAGGGTTAGGGCAACGTCAAGAGCGTGGGTGATGTACGGCCAATGAAACTCAACGGCGTCGAATCCGTATCGCTGCGCCTGCCGTATGGCATCGCACAACTCGAGCTCTGTCCATAGATATCCCAGATTGGCTGCGATTTTCATGAGCCTGCAGTCCGTGTCGCCGAATAACCCCCAACCCTAGGGTACGAACAATCCAATGCCAAAGCGGAGTCCCTCACGCCACGTGAGGCTATCGGGCTCAAGACGACCCCAGACCGTAAGCCCCACTGGACACCGAGGATTTCCGGTGCCCAACTGCTAGTTGTGGCTACATGGCCGTTGACGAACCCAGCAGATACACATCGAGCGAAGACGCTGCCCGAGCGGTCAAAGAGATGCTTCACGAGCTTGTCCGCCTGACGACGCTCGAGGAGGAAAGTCCACAGTCGTTCAAGGTCAGGGCCTACGAGAAGGCAGGGTTGGCCATCGAGTCAACTACCGACGACATCCGACCGCTGTCGGCGTCGGCCTTGGCCAAACTCGACGGCATTGGCAAGTCCACCGCGGCGAAAATCAGACAGTTCCTCGACTCCGGCACCGTCGACAAGTTGGACGAGCTGCGGGAAAAGTATCCCCGAGAGTTCGCTGAACTGGCAAAGATCCCCGGAGTGGGGCCGAAGACGCTGAAGGCAATGCGAGACAAGCTCGGGGTGCAGAACCTCGACGATCTTCGCCGCGCACTGGACGAAGAAGAAGTACGCACACTCCCCCGGATGGGCGCCGCAAGCGAAGCGAAAATCAAACAAGCCATCGAGCGACTGGGGCTGGGCGGAAAAGACAATCGGACACCGGTCGCCGATGTCATGGGGATCGCCGAGCGGTTGGTGGACCGCTTGAGCGGCCACCCGAACGTCGCCGACGTGACCTACTGCGGAAGTCTTCGCCGTATGGCCGAGACCATTGGCGACGTCGACATCACCGTTGCTTCGGAACAGCCTGAGGAAGTCATGTCGGAGGTACGGAAGCTGCCTGAGGTCGACGAGCTTCTGTTAAGCGGCTCGACTAAGACGTCGTTCCTGACGACCACAGGCCTTCAGGTCGACGTGCGGGTCGTCGAGCCAGACCAGTTTGGAGCGGCAACCCTCTATTTCACCGGCTCAAAAGCCCACAACATTGCTCTGCGGCAGCGGTCGATAGACCGTTCGCTGCTCCTGAACGAGTACGGCCTGTTCGAAGTCGACGACGACGGCCAACAGACTCTGATGGCGGCAAAGACCGAAGATGAGATCTACCAAGCGCTCGACATGGCCGTTGTTCCGCCACCAATGCGAGAAGGCACAGGCGAGGTACAGGCCGCCGCTGATGGAACCCTGCCTGACATCATTCAACGCGAACACATCCAGGGCGACCTGCACTACCACACTGATCGATCTGGGGATGGCCGATCAAGCCTGGAAGAGATGGTCACCTCCGCCAGCAATCAGGGTTATCGCTATCTGGCCATCACCGATCATGGCGAGGATCTCGCCATCAACGGTTCATCTCAGGCGGAGATGGAAGAACACCGGCAGCGCATCCAAGAACTTCAACCACAGTTTCCGAAGATGCGCATCTTGTTCGGCTGCGAACTCAACATCGGACCCGACGGCGGACTGGACTACGAGCCTGACTTTCGCCGCCAGTTCGAGTACACGGTTGCGTCAGTCCACTCCCACTTCGATCTGTCCAAAGAGGATCAGACACAGCGCCTGTTAAATGCCATTGAGGATCCGACAGTGAACTCGATCGGACACTTGACCGGTCGCTACATCGGACGGCGGCCGGGAATCGAGATCGACTATGACGAAGTGATCGCCGCCCTGGTAGCCAACGACGTTGCTTTGGAGGTGAACGGCGCGCTGCAACGCTTGGATGCCGCATCGAATGTCGTTCGCCGCGCCGTTGAGAAAGGCGTGAAGCTCGTGATCAACACCGACAGCCACCACACGTCGGAACTCGGACGAATGGAGTACGGCGTGCGTACGGCCCAGCGAGGTTGGGCTCCGCGTGAGCTAGTAGTCAACAGCTGGACGGAGAAGAAGTTCATGAAGTGGGTACAAGCGCGTCGCTGATCAGATTGATCCCAGGCGCTAGACAGCCAAGCCCGACGCTAGACACCAAGCCAGAGGCTTGGAACTACATCGTAAACCGAAGGCTCGACGCGGCTTTCCGCCCCCACTCATCATCACCCGACCAGGAGATCGAACCGGCTTCAATCGCGGCCGCAGGGTCGATTCGGCCACACGCCAGCTGCATGAACGTCACCAGGTCGGCTGACACGGTGATGTCAGGATTGTCGAGGTGCTCGACGATCGTGGCACGACCGTCAACGACCACACTCATCTGTCGTCCAACGCCGCCCGTGATATCGAACAAGATCGACATGCCGTCCGTCAGCCCGATCTTTTTCCCAACGATGTAGCCCAGCGAACTATGCACTTGGTCAAGCGACGTTTCCGCCGCCTGAGTGTCGTCATTGGTTGGTCGGCCCAGAGGCGTGGCGATGTCGCGCTCGTGTACCCAGAAATCGAAGACCCGAATGTTCATGAACTCTCGATAGGTTCCGGGACCCACCGGGGTCGGGCACGGTTGCGCCCATTGTTCGTCGGTCAAGCCTGCAAGCTCAGTGCTTCGACCGGCAAAGACTTGGCTGCACTTCTCCGCCAGCTCGGCGTTGTCCATCGAATCAGCCCGCTCGATGAAGTCACCGATGCGGGCGAATGGCAACTGCTCATCGGCGGAAGTGGGGCGCCACCCGTCGAGCATGTTTTCGACCGCGACCAGATGCATGATGACACCTCGGGTGTCCCAGTCGGGACAAAGAGACTGCGTCGCCCACTGCTGTTCGTCGAGTGACCGTGTCAGCGCAACAATGTTGGCGTAACACTCGTTCAACTGCTCAATAACGCCCTCGGGCGACGTATCTGAACTCACCATCTTGACCACTCCTCGCTCCACGCGGCGTCGGATCCGGCTCTATGACAAGAAGCCGGCACCGCCGTCCAGAGTCACAGTAGCCCCCGACAGCAAGCGGGCACGATCTGAGCAGGCGAACACCACGACGTTGGCCACGTCCTCAGGGTCAGCGGGTTCCGGGTCCTTCGGCACGAGTTCCTCCCACCGTTCTCCGTCGCCCAACGACGTCTCCGCTTGTTGCCGTAGTAATTCTTCGAGGCGGTCGGTTCTGGTCAGGCCCGGGTTGATACCGACGATTCGCACCCCGTTGAGGTATGACTGGGCGCCTTCTGCTTTGGTAAACGCCGCCAAAGCGGCGTTCGCGGCGGACCCAGCGACGTAGTTGGAACGGGGGTGATCGGCAGCCGCACCTATCACGTTGACGATGACGCCGGAGCCTCTCGCCGTCATCGACGGTAGGAACCGCCGCACCAGATCGATGTAGCCGAACACCTTCAACTCCCACGACCGACGCAAAGCCTCATCATCGACCTCGAGGACAGATCCAGCGGGAATATCGCCAGCATTGTTGACCAAGATGTCGACCTGCCCGGCAACCTCAACTAGCGCTTCGCGATGGGTCCGCTTGGTCAAGTCACACGAGTGGCTTGAGACCTCCACGCCAAACTCTCGACGAAGTTCGAGCGTCGCCTCTTTCAGTGGACCGACGGTTCGAGCGGCAATGGCCAAATTGACACCCTCAGCTGCTAGAGCACGCGCACAAGCCCAACCTATGCCGCGGGATCCACCGGTGATCAAGGCCTTCCGGCCATCGAGGTTCAACTCCATCGTCGATCCAAGCTAGCCGATATGCTTCGCTGAGCCAGAAACAGTGCCCTGGAATCGAATCCGGCAAAGGCGACGAAGTCAACCGGACCAGGCAGCAGTTCAACCCAGAGGAGTAGCCGATGGCGGGCTCGCATCGCCCCAACGAGGGATCGGCACTAGACAACAAGATTGTGGATTCGTCCTATTCGGTTCCCGTTGTCTCGTTCGTGGCGCCTTCTGGTACCGGAAAAACAAGTCTTCTAACCAATGTCGTCGACAAGCTCACCTCCCTGGGCGTTCGAGTTGGCGCAATCAAACATGACGCTCATCGAATTGAGCTCGACACCGAGGGCAAGGATTCTTGGCGCCTGCGCCAGGCCGGGGCTTCCGAGACACTGTTGGTGGGCGCAAATCAGGTCGCATGGATGAGCGCTGAGTCATCCGCTCCGGACCTCGGCGAGCTACTGCCCCTGATGGAGCGACGGGTCGACATCATCTTGGTTGAAGGGTTCCGCTCCGCCGGACTTCCGTGCATTGTCGTGCACCGACCTGAGGCCGCTGACGCAAAGTGGGAACCACCGGCCAACAGCCACGTCTTGGCCACGGTTCATCCTTCGGACGTTGACCAGGTCGTGGAGCTGCTCGCTGCTACGTTCGGGGTGGGCGGCTAGCGAGCCAAGCCGCCATCATCTGTCGGCTGGGTATCCCGCAGTCGGCACCGACGCTTTGGACAGCAACTTTTGTGCCAGGGCAGGCCACCAACGGCTTACTTCGCTGCCGTCCCAACCGACGGGTTTGGTATGGCAGAGCCCAAACCGTATTCCGTCGACTCGCAAACGCTCGCCGTGACGGTCGACTTTCGATCAGCAATACGCGACGCAGTCGATGAGAACCAGCCGATGTGTGCCGTCGCCGTCTTCGCCGACGTTCGTCGGGCTCGGGTTCACGGTGTGGTCGAGCCTCGCCCCAGCTTTCCTGAGGCGGAGACCATCGTCACCGATTCGATCTACGAGCGACTTGAGATCCAACGCCGAAAGTATGACACGGTCACCCAGGTCGAAGGCGCCTCGTTCTTGTTGGTGGTACGGACGTTGGCTGACGCCCCAATCCTCAACGCTCGGCTGAAGCAAATCTCAGAATTCTTGGCCGAGCCCCATGCCATCTGGTCCGGGGCCATCCGGGTTCCCGTTTACATGGGGGGCGCCATCCGACAACCCAATGAACCGGCCGACACTGTCAACGATCGAGTTCTCGGCGCGTTACAACAAGCCCAGGCCACCAACCGAGGCCACGTTCTCATGATGTAGGACGGCTCTGGGCCGACAGTCGATGACTGCCGGTGCAGTGTCGCCGGAAGCTATCGGGCCTCGAAGTTCGGGCTCCGCTTTTCCACGAATGCGGCAATGCCTTCCTGCCCGTCGTGCGTTCCCATGGCCGTGGCGATTGCGGTGGCTTCGTTTTCGCCAGCCGCTTCCAATGCCATCTCGTAGCCCTCGTAGACGACCCGCTTAGCTGGCCCAACGGCCCACGCACCATTTGCCAGCTCCGTGGCTAAGTCAGCGGTTGCGGAGTCGACATCGTCGTCGGCAACGACCCGATTGACCAATCCCCATGACTCAGCTTCAGCAGCCGACAGCACGCGGTTCGTCAACGTTAGATCCAACATGCGGCGTAGACCGATGTGGCGGGCTACGAAGTAGCTCGAGGTTCCGTCCGGGGTGACGCCCGCTCGGGTGTACGCCATCGTGTACTTGGTGGACTCCCCACTGATGACAAGATCGAAAGCGGCCATCAGCGAAAATCCAGCACCACCGGCGGCGCCTCGCACACCGGCCACAAAGGGCTTCGGGGTGCGATTCATGCGGTAGATCGCAGCATGGAAGTCGACCAGCATGCCGGAGGCGTACGCCGGAAGTTCGGAGCCAGCGGCGTGGAACTCCTTGAGATCTCCTCCGGCGCAAAACACCTTGCCTTCAGCCGTCACCGAAGCTGCTCTAACCGCGTCGTCGAACTCGACGGCTAAAACCACCTCACGCAGCTCACGAGCGAAGACCGGGTTGACGGCGTTGGCTCCTTCGGGTCGATCAAACCTGATGTGGGCAACACCGGCTTCAACTCGGTAGTTGATGGTCTCAAGTTCTCCGAGGTCGGTCATGGTCGGCAACGCTCCTGTTGATTGGGAGTCTGTTCGATTCGATTATCAGACAATGGCCCCACCTCCGCTCCCCCAATACTCGTCGCGGAGGAGCCGCTTGTAGAGCTTGCCGGTGGGCAGCCGTGGCAGCTCTGGTCGAAAGTCGACGCTGGCCGGAACCTTATACCGAGCAAGGTGTTGGGCTGCGTAGGCAATCAGCTCGGTCGCCAATTCGTCATCGTCGTCGACACCTTGCTCCACCTGGACAACTGCCTTTACCTCTTCACCCATATCCGCGTTTGGAACGCCGATAACGGCCACGTCGGCCACCATCGGGTGCATGATCAAACAGTCTTCGATTTCCTGCGGATAGATGTTGACGCCGCCCGAGATGATCATGAACGCTTTGCGATCGGTCAGGAAGAGGAAGCCCTCTTCGTCGACGTAGCCGACGTCTCCAAGCGTTGACCACGTCACATGATCCGGATGTTGCGAGCCGCGAGTTTTGGCCGGGTCATTGTGATATTCGAACGTGACCTCTTCTCGTTCGAAGTAGATCGTCCCCGGTTGACCGGCAGGCACCTCGATACCTTCATCGTCGCAGATGCGAATCGTGCCGAGAATCGATCGTCCAACGGTGCCGGGATGGGCCAGCCAGTCATCGGGCGAGCAAAAGACGAAGCCGTTCACCTCTGTACCGGCGTAGTACTCATTGATGATCGGACCCCACAAGTCGAACATTTGCTTCTTCACCTCGACCGGGCACGGTGCAGCGGCGTGAATCGCCACCTTGTGGCTCGACCAGTCGAATCCTTGCCGCTGCTCCTCCGGCAACTTCAGCATTCGGGTGAACATGGTGGGAACCCATTGTGAGTGGGTGATGTGGTGCTCATCGAGGGCCCGCAGAGCCTCCAACGCATCGAATTTCTCCATGACGACCACTGTCGCTCCAAGAGCCTGCGCCGTCGTGGTGAACCCGAGAGGTGCCGAATGATAGAGGGGGGCGGGAGACAGATAGGTCGTGGAGTCGTCAACGCCGAAAACCAACTGCAGCAATGGCACTAGGCGAGGCGTCGCTTCGGGATCATCTATATCAAGCCCCGATAGAGGTCGCTTGATTCCCTTGGGGCGCCCGGTCGTTCCCGAGCTGTACAACATCGTGTCGCCCCGTGGCTGTTGCTCGAGCGGCTCCGTCGACAGTTGATCCACCAAAGACCGGTAATCCTCATACCCGTCGATTCCCCCGTCGACCGACAGCCACAGGTCCACCTCAGGCACGAGCGACGGCAACTCCGCGGCCAGACCTTTCATGGATGCCGACGTGATAACCGCCCGGCTCGTCGAGTCACGGAGGATGTACGCGGTTTCTTCCGGCTTTAGGTACCGGTTGATGGCCGTGACGTAGATTCCGGAACGAGCGCCAGCCCAGAAGCACTCAAAGTACTCCAACCGGTTGTCCATGAAAATGGAAATGTGGTCACCCGGCTTCAGCCCCCGTTCCTGCAATAGACGCGCAAGTTGGGTCGATCGTTCGTCTAGCTGACGAAACGTTAGAACTTCGCCCGACCCATGCAGAATTGCCGCTGGCTTGTCCGGATTTGTGCGGGCGTGAACGCCTGGATGCACCCTGTCCTCCCCTTCTGGATACGTAGCGACTGTAGACACAGGGCAAGCCGTTGGTCCAGCCGGGCACTATTGGGCGAAGCCGTTTCTTTCGGGACTAGCCCGGTTGGTTCACCATGTGATCAGCCGCAGTGGAGAAGTACTGCATCAGCATTGCTTTGACCTGCTCCGAAGCGCCTTCGGTTTCCTCAACCGCTTCGGCCATGTGCTTCATCCAGGCTTCTTTGGCCGCGTGATCGATGTGAAACGGCGCATGTCTCATCCGTAGACGCGGGTGGCCTCTCCGCTGGTTGTAGTCGTCAGGTCCGCCCCAATACTGCACGAGAAAGTCGGCAGTGTTTCGCCGGGCCTCGGCGAGGTCGTCCGGGTACATGGCGCTGAGCAGCTCATCTGATACGACGCCCTCGTAAAAGCGGTCGACGAGGGAGACGAAATACTGCTTGCCGCCGACATGCTCAAAGACGTCCTGGACCGACAGCGGGCGGCCGGAATATGTTCGGTGGTACCGCCGCCCGAGGTCGGTGAGGACTTCGTAACCGATGGTGCCTGCGTCGGACGCCACCTGATCGACGCTTCGATGTTCGCCTATCACCTCGGCCAAGGTTCCGGCCTGCACGAGCTCTGCTGGAACGTCGGTCACGTCAACGGTCGTTAGGTCCATCGAGATTCGCCCAACGATCGGGGCTAGATGACCACCGATCGACACGGCTCCTCGGCCAGA
>CALJMD010000120.1 GCA_937981915.1 uncultured Acidimicrobiales bacterium | reverse complement strand
GAAGGTCGCCGCCCAGCGCGACTACAACGTCGACTGGCGTTTCATTTCGCTGCGCCTGCTCAACAAGGACAAGGACTACGCAACCGAGTTCCCCCCGGAATACGAGTTCGGTCACACTGCCGGGCTTCGAATGCTGCGAGTGGCCGCCGCCGTACGTCACGACCTCGGCCGCGATCCCCTGGGCGCGCTTGTCACCGCCTACGGCGAAAGCTACTGGGACCAGCCGGAAGGGACCGGTGCCCACAAGCGTCTCAGCACTCCCGACCATGTCGCTGAAGTGCTCACCGCCGCCGGCCTCTCGACTGACTACATCGACGCTCTCGACAACACGGAGTGGGACACGTTGCTCGACGGCGAGACCGAACTGGCGCTGTCGCGCACAGGTCGAGATGTTGGCACCCCAATTGTGACGTTCCAGCCGCCCGACGGGCTGTCGTTCTTCGGGCCAGTCATTTCCCGTGTACCCGAGGACGATCAGGCAGTCGAACTGTGGGACGCCGTGACGACTTTGGCCTCATTCCCCGGTTTCGCCGAGATGAAGCGCAGCATGCGCGAAGTGCCACAACTGGCGGTACTCGGCGGCATCACCGACGCCCCAACGCAAGAGGACTGGACCGGCGGGCACCGCCGAGGCCATCTCGCTGCGGACCGGGCCGACGCCGCAGACGAATAGCGGACGTTGTTGCCCGACAACCGCGTGGCCAGCTAGAGCCCGACCCGATTGAGGTAGGGGCACATTGCGGCGGATCAGCACCCCCACCTCTGATCGGGGCGACGCCCCAGGCGGTTCGGGGCGTCACATACAGTGTGCTTCCGATTGAGACAAAAAGCTAGTCCCACCACTGGGCAATGTTTTAGGCCCGAACGCGACGACGCCCACCTCTACCACTAGCAGGTGGGCGTCGGTTGGGTGACGGCTCAGCCGCTAGCTGAAGCCATCACCACCAGTATCCGGATCAGCGTCCTAGTTGGCGTCGATCTCAAACTCGATTCGCCGGTTCAGGGCCTTGTTCTCTTCGCTGTCGTTCGGCACCTTCGGTTGACGGGCACCGGCTCCAAGAACACCGAGCTGCCCCTCGGGCACTCCTCGAGCAAGCATCTCGTCACGAACTGTCGACGCTCGCCTGAGCGACAAGTCCAAGTTGGCCACGTCGCCACCGACGTTGTCGGTGTGACCGGTGATGTACAGCGACCACTCGGGGTGGGCGTTGATGAGGGCAGCCATGATGTCCAGAACCGGACCAACGTCGGCCCTGAGGTCAGCCGAACCGGTGTCGAACTCAATGCCATCATTGATTTCGAAAATGCCGCTTGGAAGTGCGGCCGCCGGATTGATTGTCATCTCATCGGTGACGGCCACCTCTGCGCTCAGTCCGGCAACTCGATCCCGAACCTGCTGGGCCGCCGCTTCGTCGGCCACCTCTCCACGCAGGAAGATGGCGCCGTTCTCGATTGCGATGAAGGCACCTCCCCCATCCGGGTCGGTTGGTGGACCGGTGGAGGCATCAATCGGGGGCGCACCAAAGATCCCGCCGGGATCGGAGGTGATCGTTGCTTCGGAAACCTGCCCTCTGACGGTCAACGTCTTGTCCACCGCATCGTGCATCTCGGCGTAATAACCGGACGGGTTGGCCAGAATCTCCTGCACGTTCTTGGCCGGAACGGTCATGCAGGTTTGCCCGGCGTCCGTCTGCGGCGTGAAGTCGACGGCAATCGGTCCTTTGACCCCCAGCTCACCTCGGTGGATGTGGGCCGGGTAGGGCGCCTCAACACCATTGGTCGTAATGGTGAAGCAAATCTCGCCGGTCAAGCGATCGATGTCCATGATGATCTCGCCGGTCGATCCGGTTTTACCCGTGAAGATATCGGTCATCGGAACACTCATGGAGATGAGATTGGCAGCCGGGTCGGCTGGAGCGTCAGTTTCCGGGGCGGCCGCAGCATCATCAGCTGCGGGGTCGGCAGCGGCCGGTTCTTCGGTTGCCGGCGCTGCCGCGTCTTCGGCGGTCGCGGTGTCACCTTCGGCGGCGATGTCGCCACCTTCGGCATCGTCGCCACCAAGGACCGACGTGATCAGCCAGAACGCTCCCGCTCCGACGAGGAGCAGGGCGAGACCACCAAGTACCAACGGCAACACCCCACGAGACTCCTGGGGAGCTTCGTACGGTGGCTGGTAGCGATTTTCGCTCGGCGGTTGATTCATCGGGCGGTGCCGAACCGGCTGCCGCTGATCATCAAAGAATGCGTTGTCGTTGTGTCCCGGTCCAACGCCGTACATGCCGCCGGTGTCGTCCGGTCGGCCGCGCTCGGGACTCCGTGGAGGCGGAGCACTACGCCGACGATCGTCATAGGCCGGTCGCTGCGGCGGTGGCACGGATCCCGTAGACCGCCCGGGGCCGGTCGTTGTCGGATCACCTGACCGCTGGTCGCGCCTGATTGGCGGTGGGTATCGTCCTGGACCTGGGTCTGAGGCCATTGCTATCGCCCTCCCTGCCGAGTCATTGCTTTGCATCGCATTGTTGGTATGCCTTGTTTGTTCGAATTGATTCGCCGCCACCGGTTCCGCCGGAACAAATGGCGATGGCGCGTCGGCGGTGTCGTATGAAGGGAGCTCTTGGCTATCCCAGAACGCAACGTTGGGAGAACGCTGCTCAGGTAGGGCAGCCGATACCCACGAGTCGTAGCCCCGACGCGCAACCTGTTGATGGTCCTCGGCGACGGACGCACGAACGGTCTGAAGGTCGAGACGTCCGGCATGAGACTGAGCCAGAACTGCGCAGTACACCCAGGCGACGTCCTGAAGAATCCGTTCGGCTGCCGGCGGTGAGATCAGTACCCGCTCCGCCAATTTCCGGCAGGCGTACACATGGTCGGAGTTCGCATCGCCGGTGGCGAAGGCCGATCGAAGGTAGCGACCGCCACTTACCGCCCGAGACGAGGTCGAGTTCCACATAAAAGGAGTGCGCAATTCGGAGTAGTCAAGCGACCGAAGGAGCTCAACCATGTCGAGAATCCCGCGGGAGTCGGCCATCCGCCGATCAAGCGCTCCAATGACTACCGGCAGGGCGTACTCAACAGCAGAGCGAACAGAGTCCTCATCGGGGACACCGGGCTGCGAGCGCATCGACGCCAAAGAGTCACTCGATTTGAGCACTTTGCGAGCTTCGCCGTACAGCTTTGCCATTCGTCCTCGTCTTGCCTGTCCTTCCGCAAAGCGGAAGTCGCGAACAATGTGGACGACAACGAATAGCGCACCAGCCGCTGCGCATCAAAAAATCCGATTGTCGCCTTGTACTTGCCTTGAACTTGCCTATGCGCCAACGCCAAGTTGTTACACCCTGCGCTTGCGCCACTTGCCATGATTGAGATCGTCGGCCCGCCGGGTCGACGCTTTCCCACCCGAAAGCAGCTTCTAACTGTAGGAGCCTACCGTCATGTGTAACAAGATTGTAGCTAGATGGCCAATCTGCACACTGGTTGGGGCCATCTGGCCCGGGGTCGGGCGGGATAATTGCACAGCAACATCGTTCGCTGCAAGGCACCGCCCATAGTTCTTGAAGATCCTAAAGTCGACGCCATACGACTTTGGCCAGATACAAGGATCGGGGTTGACAGCGTCGCATGACGGACTAGTGTGACTCCTACCGCTCGAACGAGAGCGGTGACAACCCGCCGACGAGAGGACTCGCATCCAAACCATTGGATGATCCGCCGCACTGCAAAGGCGCCCTAAATGCCTGGTTGGTTTTTGGGCCGTGGATGATCCGTAGCAAGCGAAATGTGAGCCTTGCGACGTTGTGACAGCCTTTGAGCAACGATCGAGCGTCGAACTCCGTTCCATAACTCCCCTGCTTTCTCAAACGTGACCGTTCTATTAGGCGGCAACGAAATGTGTGTGAGAGTACTGGCACAGAGTGTGCACCCGGTCCGAATTCGGAGCCGGGTGCGTGGGCTTTTAGGGGCTCGGTTTGATGGGAATCAGCCGGTCAAAAGTCCGTCGAAGTAGCCGCCGACCCACAACGTGATGATGGCGATGACGATCGTCAGGCCGAACGCTGCCACCGTCAGCCACCATCCGGTGTTCTGCGACCTGATCGACGCCGCCTCCATGGCGATCTGGAAGTCATCGAACCATTCGTCCATGCTCTGATGGCGGTCACGAGGGTCCTCGGCCAGGCCTTTCACGACAAAGGCCTCCAAGTCGTCGGCGAACGGGCTGTCGTACACGCTCCAGTCGAGCACGGCGGTCGCGCTGAAAACGTCGGCTCGATGGTCGACCACCGACACCTCACCCATCTGCTCGGGAGCGGCAAACCCTTTCGTGCCGCCACCGGCGGTCAGGCCCGACGCCCATTCCAACTCCTTGGCGAAGCCCAAGTCGGCCAGAAGAAGACGTTCCCCCGGGCCGAGCAGGGTTGACGCCTGCCAGGCATCAAGCTCTTCACGGTGCTGGATCAAAATATTTCCCGGTGAGACGTCACGGTGCACGATTTCTTCGGCGTGCAACGCTTTCAAACCCTCATACAGGTGGCTTCCGAGATGCCACAGATCGACCCAACCGACTGTTTGACCCTCCGCCCGCAACTCGGCCAGCCGCTGGCGCAAATCACCACGGTCGGCAAGTTCCATGATCATGAACGGCTGCCCGTCGTCAGTTTCGCCAATCTCGTAGACCTGGGCGATAGCCGGGCAGGTGATGCGAGTCATCAGCTTCACTTCGGACAGGAACCGTGACCGAGACTCGGGAATCAAACTGAGATTTTCGGCCAGAACCTTGATCGCCACTTCATACTGGCTGGGCTCCTGGACGGCCCGGTACACGGTGGCCGACGAGCCAACACCGATTGGAGCGACAATCCGGTAGCCGTCGATTCGTTTCACCACGGCTGCCGCCCCATCGCAACGCGGAGCCAACGGCTCGGCAACGGTTGCCCCGCCCCGGGTCCTTGGGAGAGGAGCAGGGCCGACTGACGATGCCGGAGCATTTACGCCCCTCGGGCTTCCGCCAGTTGAGCCGACAGCAGCGCTCGCCCCCGAGACAACCGTGAACGCACGGTGTTCAAGGCCAAGCCTTTCTTGCTTGCGATTTCTTCGTAGCTGAGATGCTCGATGTCACGCAGGTACACGATCTCACGGAAGATCGACGGCAAACCAAGAACAGCATTCTCGATCATGTGACGGCTAACGGCTCGAGAGCTGAAACGTTCAGCTTCAAGCTCTCCGTCGAGTTCCTCGTTGTATTCAGCGGCAGGACCGCTTCCCGACCGGGAACGACGAAGTTCTGCGATAGCGCAGTTCCGGGCGATGGAGAAAAGCCAGGTCCTGAACTTTGAGTCACCCCGGTATCGATGAATGGACCGGGTGACCGCAATCATCACTTCCTGCTGCACGTCCTCGCGAACCGTGGGCGAACTCAGATGGCGGCTGATGGCGGGAACCGCCAAGTTGTGCTCAGCGATCAGGGTCAGCAGTAAGTGGAGAGCAAAGGGTGAACCCGATGCCGCGCTGAGCGCGACCTGATCCAAGAGGTAGTCGGCGTCGGCGTCGTTGGCCGCCGCGTAAATCGACGCCAGGCGCGTGTCAATGACCGGTGAACCGGTTCGCAGGTACTCTACGAGTTCATCGACGGCTGCGGCGTTCTCAGAAATAGTGAATTGGTCCTCTACAAACCGGGCCTCGGAGCCTTCCCTAGGCCATGCGCCTACAAGCGTATTGGATCAGAAGACATCTGGCCAGACCCGATTTGAAACGAGTTCATTGAACTCAAGGCCGCCGCTTGATCGTCACCATTTGGAAGGTGAGAACAAAGACCCTCTCCGTTGGTCTTTTTGAGGAAAGACAAGTTGCGAAACAAGGTCCGGGGAGGACATTTCCAACGGAGAGAATGACACCCGGTAACCGAGTTCAGCGGTTTTGCGTTAGGGCCGCTAAACCAGAGAGAATCCGCCGCGTCGTCTCAGCTGGTCTAACGGTTAGAGGAACGGGGCTACCGGGTGTCAGATCTTTGTGATGGAAGACCGGCTTGTGTTGAGGCCAAACCGTGCCTTCTGAAAAGTAAGTCGCGAGCGCCTACCCAAAAGTTCCCGAGAAATCGAAAAACTTTTGGAACGGTAGATTGGAGCGGGTGAATCGCTCTGGCAACGCCTCTCAACAGTCCATGATTCAGGCCGAGGACGTCGTCAAACACTACGGCGATGTCCACGCGCTAAACGGCATCTCACTTTCGGTCGATCGCGGAGAGGTATACGGTCTGCTCGGCCCCAACGGCGCGGGCAAGACCACCCTGGTGCGCATCCTGGCCACGCTGGTGAAACCAAGCTCGGGCCGCTGCCTGGTTGGCGGGATCGACGCCCATCAGAATCCGATGGCGGTGCGGGCCCTCATTGGCCTGGCCGGCCAAAGCGCCGCGGTCGACGATCTTCTCACCGGACGCGAGAACCTGGAAATCGTCGGTCGCCTCTACCAATTCAGCCGGGCCGAAGCTCGCCGCCGGGCTGACGACATCCTGGAGCGCATGTCGCTCACCGACGCCGCCGACCGGCAGGTCCGCACCTACTCGGGCGGTATGCGTCGACGAATCGACCTGGGAGCAAGCCTGGTGGGCAGGCCCGAGGTGCTCATGTTGGACGAGCCGACTACCGGCCTCGACCCCCGCACCCGAAACGACCTTTGGCAACTGATTCACCAACTGGTCGATGAAGGCACCACGTTGCTCCTCACCACTCAGTACCTCGACGAGGCTGACGAACTGGCCCACCGTCTCGGCGTCATCGACCAGGGCAAGATCATCGCCGAAGGAACGCCCGACGAACTGAAGGAACGCCTTGGTGGCGACCGGCTGCAGGCCAGTCCCGCCAACCCGGCCGACATGGAACGAACCAAAGCGGTCCTGGCTTCGGTCGGCGACGGCGAGCCGTACATCGATGAACGTCGACAGTTGGTGTCGGTCCCTGTTGCCGACCGAATCAAATCGCTGCTGGCCGCCGGGCAATCATTCGAAGACCAAGACCTGGCGCTGCGTGATCTGTCCGTATCAAGACCATCACTGGACGACGTCTTTCTGGCCATCACTGGCAAGAAGGCCGAAGATTCATCGGGCGAAGGAGAGACGGCATGACGGCTACTCAAGCGAGCGCCAAAATGGGCAGCGAACAGTTCGAACCGCCGATCCGGCGCAACGGCCTGATCCGATTCCTGGCCGACACCGCCACCATGACCCGACGAAACGTGCTGTACCTGGTGCGTCGCCCCCAGGTCGTCGTCTTCGCCCTGATCTCCCCCATTATGTTCGTCGCCCTGTTCAACTACGTGTTCGGCGGGTCGATGAGCGTCGGCGAACTGTCCTACATCGATTTTCTGATCCCCGGCATCATGGTGCAAACAGTGATGTTCGGTGGTGGCAACACCGCCATTGGTTTGGCTGAGGACATGGGCCGAGGCGTCATCGACCGGTTTCGGTCGCTGCCGATGTCACGGATGGCGGTGCTCAGCGGGCGAACGGCAGCCGACGCCGCCCGAGGCATCATCACCAACACCGTCATCTTGACCGTTGGTCTGGTTATCGGATTCCGGTTCCACAACGGCATCGG
>CALJMD010000119.1 GCA_937981915.1 uncultured Acidimicrobiales bacterium | reverse complement strand
TTGCCCGTTATGCCGAGATCAGATTCTGGAACCGCATCATCGTGCCGGGATTGAAATTGATGTGTGTCCTCAGTGTCGAGGAGTCTGGCTGGATCGAGGCGAACTGGACCGCCTAATCGGTAATGCCTCGCCGAGCCCGTTTATTGAGCGCCCGGATCTGGAGGATCGCAAGCCGTTCGATGCGTCGCGAAGCAGCCGCCGTTCTGAGTCAGATGACGATGGCCGTGACTCTAAATCGAAGTCCAGATCGAAGTCGAAGTCCGAGTCGAAGTCCAAGTCCAAGAAGAGCTCGTCCAAGAAGCGCCCACCGAAGAAGAAGTCGTGGGGCGAACTGCTAGGCGACGTGTTGGAAGAAGTGCTGGACTAGCGGTCGGCAAAACTGCCGGCGGCGACCCCAAAGGGCCGCCACCGAAGCTTGAATTAGTTTGCCTGAAGGCAGTTTGGTTCAGGTGGCGCTAGCCGACCCGCACCAAGGTGATTGAATCCAGTCGACTGCCGTCCTCACGATGGTGGAAGGTGATCTTGCGTTCACCCGCCGCCAGGTCCACGGTGACCGGATCGGCCGCACCACGGTCCGACACGTTGTCGGTCCGGTAGTTGGTCGACACGCCGGTGTCCCACAGGTACCCGTCGGACGGTTGACCGTCGACGGTTACGAAGAACGAGTCGGACAGGCTGTCCACGCCTCGAACCTGAGTTTGAATTCGGTAGGTTCCGGCCTGAGCGATGTTGAAGCAGTACTCGGCCTGGTTGTTGCTGCCGATTGACCAGGCGTTGCCCGTGCCATCGGGAACGTGAACATACTGTCCACCGGAAGCTGCACCGTCGTTGGCAGCGGACATAACGCCACTGAAGGATCCGGTTTCGGCTTCAACGCTGAGGTCGGAGGAGCATTCGCCTCCGCCGCCACCACCGCTGTCGCCGATACGGACCAGTGTGACGGAGTCGAGCCGGGTGCCGTCCTCACGTTGATGGAAGGTCACCGTGTGCTCGCCGGTGCTTAAATCAACGATTACCGGGTTGGCGCCGCCGCGGTCCGAGACGTTGTCCCGACGGAAGTCGGTGCTGACACCGCTGTCCCACAGGTACCCATCGGACGGTTGACCGTCGACAGTGACAAAGAACGAGTCGGAGAGACTGTCGATGCCTTGTACCTGGGTTTCGATGCGATAACGCCCGCCCTGGCTGATGTTGAAGCAGTACTCGGCTTGATTGTTGCTGCCGAGTGACCAGGCGTTGCCGGTCCCGTCCGCTACGTGAACGTACTGCCCGCCGGAGGCCGAGCCGCTACTGGCGATGGCCATGGCCCCGCTCAGCGAGCCGGTCTCCGCTTCGACGCTCAGGTCCGACGAGCACTCCGAAGGAGGCTGCGTCGTGGTAGTGGTCGTAGATGTTGTCGGCGCAGTAGTCGTTGTGGTTACCGGAGGCTGTGTCGGGTCGTCCACGAACTCCATGCGGACACCGGTTGAATGCCACAGGTCGGGCCCTTCGGCCGCGGAGTGAGGCATGTAGCCCGTGTACCAGAGGACTATGTCACTCATTGCTTCGCCTTCGTTGAAGCCCAGGTCACGAGTAGGTCCACCGGACCACAGCTCTTCGTCCTGCTTGTATTGGCGGCCGTAAACGTTGTTCTCGACGTACGCCGTTTCCGGAACGATCGTGCCAGGCAGGTTGTAGGTGCCGTCGTCAAAGTTGAGTCGAACCGAGCGACCGGTGACCGTGTCACGCACGTACCACTCATGGTCGGCGGCTGACGCTGCAGTCTTGTTGAACTCCGACGTCTCGGCGACCAGCGAACCGTTTCCGGCTCGTCGGAGGATCTGATCGTTGGTCGACCCGTCGATGTCGAAGTCGAAGCGCCAGAACGGGAGGTGCTCATGGTAGATGTTGCACTGCAGACCCTTGGAGAACATGTGAGCGTCGAGGACGCCGCTCTCGCTCAGGTAGTAGCTCTGGTAGATCACGTAGGCACCGATGTGGTCCTCGATCGCGATTTCCAGCCATCGTTCGCCGTCTTGAGTGAACTCGTTGGTAAACAGGCCTTGAATCGTTCCGCCTAAACGGTCGGCGTACGGCCCGCAAACGTTGTCTTGGTAGTACACGTTCATGGTAGGCAGCGAGATTTGGTGGGCCATGAGGTTGCCCTCGTAGCGAACGTTGCGCAGGCGTAGGCCGTCGAAGCCGTCCTCAACGCCGTAATCGAGTGTCCATCCGTTCCAGTTGACAGCGCCATTCTCCACCTGGCCGGAGGCCGGTGCGGCGGCGAATGCCAGCCCTAGTCCGGCAACGACCACAACGAGGCTCGCCAGAAGCAGTTTGATTGATTTGGTCATCTGAGTCATCGTCAGCCCTCATCTCTCTTGGAGTCGGCGACTGTCTCGTTGCTGAGGTCGACCCAGGTCAGAAAGTCCGGTCGGGTGTCAGCGTTCTCATGGAAGCTGACGTACACCATGCGAACGCCGTAGAACTGGCCATCCGGCTGGAAGGCTTGAATACTGAAACCCTCAAGGTCGTTTACCGCTGACTGGCCCTGATCGGCCCAGTGGGCTCGGGCGATTTCAACAGCTCTGGCCTTCTCGTTGGGGTTGAGCGGTAGCTGAGCTCGCGACGGTTCGATGATCTTGATATCCGTTGCGTTGGCTCCACGCATCTCTACTTGAACGCTCTGGTTGAGGTCGTAGGAGAAGTAGGTCACCACCTGGCGGCTGCGATCAGACTGGCCTTTGCCGCCGGAGACGCCTTCAGCGATCTCGAGGACGTCCCACCGTTCACCCAAGTGTTCGTCGACTGCAGAACGCTCTGCGCCGCGGACAGCAAGTGGTTCGCTGTTGTAGCCGGGTTCGGCCTGCTGAATACGGGTGGGTGCCCCAGC
>CALJMD010000118.1 GCA_937981915.1 uncultured Acidimicrobiales bacterium | reverse complement strand
CGGTAGACATCGATGGCTTCATCGGAGTCGCCGACGAACAGAAGCTGACCGTGATCGAGAACAGCAGCGCGGTCGCACAGTTCGCGTACTCGTTCGGGTCCGTGGCTGACGATGACCATGGTGTGGTTCATCTTGCGGAATCGGTGGACTCGTTCCATGCACTTGGCTCGGAACCGTTCGTCGCCGACCGCCAACACTTCGTCCACCAGCAGAATGTCCGGTTCCAGGTTGGTGGCTACCGAGAAGCCCAATCTGGCTCGCATGCCCGACGAGTAGAACTTGACCTGCATGTCCAGGAAGTCGCCGATCTCGGAAAACTCGACGATCTCGTCGAAAATGTCGTTGACGTACTCTTTGGAAAATCCGAGGATCGACGCGTTCAAGTACACGTTCTCCCGGCCTGTTAGATCTGGGTGGAAACCGGCGCCTAGCTCAAGCAGGGCCGAGATGGTCCCCCTGGCCCGCACCCGACCAGTGGTTGGCCTGATCACGCCGGCCATGATTTTCAGCAACGTGCTTTTACCTGATCCGTTGTGTCCGAGGATGCCGAACGTTTCGCCCTGCATGATGTCGAACGTCAACGGCTGTAGAGCATTGATGGTTCGGCTGTCGTCTTCGGAGTCGTCGCGGCCTCGGGAGGCGCGTTGAACCACCCAGTCCTTGACGGTTCCGGACTGGTCGTGGCCTAGCGTGAACGTCTTTGAGACGTCGCTGACTTCAATGGCAACGGCTTGTGTGGCAGCTGCGGCGGGTTGATCAACGTGATCAGGCTGCATGTCGCTGACCAGGATAGTGGCCGCCGACCGACGCTCGGTGGGTTTACCTCCCCGAACGCCTCGATATCTGTCAACGCTGGCGGCGGCCTATGAGGAATCCGTTGCCTAGGTGGAGGCTTTGGCCGCGTCCATGACCGAAGTGATCGCATCGGCCAGGTCGTGAGAGGAGACCGGTTTGGTCAGGTATGCCGAAACCAGATCGGCTCGAGGGTCGTCGAGTTGTTCGTGTTCGGCTACGCCGGTCAGCAGAATGAACGGCACCGACTGGGCGACAAAGTGTTCGACGATCTCCAGCCCTGAGCCACCGGGCATGTGGTAGTCACAGACAACCAGCGAGGTTGGGTTGTCGGCGAAGGATTCGAGGGCCTGTGCTGCCGATTCGGCTTCGCTGACTTCGTAGTTTTCGTTGGCCAGGATGTGGCTCAACATGAGGCGGGAAACGGCGTCATCGTCGACGACAAGAACTTTGGTCACGACGTACTCCAGTGGTTGGTCATTGCCTGGGCGTTGTTACCCATCTCAAAGATCGTGTCGAACGTCGTCAGTTCGAAGACTCGCATTGCCTCGGCTCGCCTTGGTCGGACGAGTCGGAGATCTCCGCCCGCCTTGCGAGCGAGTTTCATCCCTCGGACCAGTGCGGCCAGCCCGGCGCTGTCCACGTCGTCAATGACGCTGAGGTCGACGAGAAGTCGGACGCGACCCTGATCGAGATGTTGTTCGATCGTTCGGCGTAGTGTGGCGGAACTTACAACGTCCAAGCGGCCCGACAGTGAAATCACCTCGACGATGGGTGAAGCCGGTGACTCCGCTCGGTTGCCGGGAGTTTGACTTGTCTCGGCCTCGTCTGTTCGTGTCTCAGTCACAAGCTAGTTTTCGGTCTCGGCGGCGACGCCCTTTAGCGATGTCTTTGGGTTCGACTTACGAATCGGAAGCGATGACATTGGCAAAGACCAGCGTCCAGCGATTGCACCACTGTTCTTCGACCGGTTGTCGCTTGTAGGTCACCGAGGAAGCGACTTGTTCGGCGATCATTAGTCCGTAGCCCCTCACCTGTGGGGTGTCCGGGGCGGGAGCAGCGACAGTGGCCGCTGCGAAGGCGTTCTGCCCGTTGTCGCACACCTCGATCACCAATGCCGGTTGGCCGACTCCTTGGTCGGTGTCGGGAATGAGTCGCCGGTCGGCCTTCAGCATCAGATGGTCACCATCAGTGGTGGCGTGGTCGACGCAGTTGGTGGCTACTTCGTGGACGGCGAGGTGAATGGCGGCCATGGTGTCATGGGCGCTGTCGAAACCGAGAGCGGCCGCGGCCGCAAGCAGCCACGTCTCCAACTCTCTGATCGACTCGAAATCGGCGTCAACGGTTAACGGTTCGACGGGGGTGGCGGTCATGAAGCGTCCCTACGGGGGGTGAACTCGAATATGACAAGGGTGCGATCGTCCGCCTGCGGGTAGCCGTCGGCGAATTTCTCCACGTACTCGAGGATTTGAGGCCCAATCTGATGGGCGCTGGCAGCGGTATCTTGCACCGCTTCGATCAGATGATCTTCTCCTACCATCTCGCCCGACGGATTCTCTTGTTCGGTGAGTCCGTCTGAGCAAATGATGAAGCGGTCCCCTTCGCCTAACGTGAAGTTTTGAGCAACGAGATCGGGCCCGTCTGCGACAGGCAGTACGCCGACCGGGGCGATATCGGCAAGGACTGGCGTGACCTCGCCGCCCTGAACGATGAGCACGGGGGAGTGGCCGGCGTTGACCAGCGAAAGCCGTCGAGTAATTGTGTCGAATTGGCCCACTACCAACGTCACGAAAAGACCGGCTTCAGCCAGGTACTCGTATACCCAGGCGTCGACGGCGGTCATGGCCGCGGCGGCGCCAGCGTGGGCGGACCCTTGAAACGCTGCGGTCGAAGCGGAGATCACAGTGGTCATCATCATCGCCGCCGGTAGTCCCTTGCCGGACACGTCCCCAACGGCGAAGTGGACGGTGTTGTCCACGATGGAGAAGCAGAACAGGTCGCCGCCGGCGGCGCGAGCCGGTTGAGATTCGGCGTAGACCTCGAGGCCGTTGATTGACGGTCGCCAGGTCGGGAGGGCTCGGCGGGCTAGGGCGGACGCGGTGTCGTGATCGCGTGCCACCATCGCCTGTCCCAACTCGGCCTCGTGAAGGCGAGAGGCATTGATCGCTCCCGACACCAGGTTGCCGACAGCGGTCAGCAACTTGCCGTCGGCGGTACCGAACGGTCGGTCGACCCTGATGGCTTCGAGCCGGCCGGCTTGGCGGCCATCGCTCGACTGGAGTTTGACCGAGATTGAGTGATCGCTGTCAGCGTTGTGCTGATCGGCTGCCCCACTGAGCGCTTCGGTGTGAAGGTAGTGTCCGTCGCCGGTGTCGGTCGTGTGATCGAGTTCAGGTGAAGTGGAACGTCGCTCCGAACACCACAGCCGCAGATCTGCTTGGAGAAGCTGAGCGGCCCGGTCGAGTATGGTTGAGGCCGTTTCCTGTTCGTCCAGCGACCGCATCGTGACACTGGTGAGCTCGTAGAGCGTTACCAGTTGGTCGTTGGCGTCGACCAAGGCTTTGGTCAACGACTCAACAGGGGACGGGCTCGTCTGGGTCATGGGTTAGGCCGCTGCCTCAATGGTGAATGCCTGGTCGAGCTTGGTGAGTTCAAGAATGATGCGAACGGCGTTTGATGGCCGTCGAAGAATCAGGTTGCCGGCCTCTTGACGAAGCTGCTTCATGGCCCGTACCAGCTCGGCCAGCGCGGTCGAATCGACGAAGTCGACTTCGGAGAGATCGACGATGAACGTCTTGGTTCCTTGAGAGACCGCCTCTTCGAAGTAGGAGCGGAACTGTTCGCTTTCGTGGGCGTCGAAACGTCCCAGGATTCGACACGCCCACGTTTCTTCGCTGGGTGTGGCGTCGTCGACGGCGTCGTCTTGACGGTGTGAAACGGTTTCAATTTGCACGGTGGCCTCCAGTACGTGACCTGATGGTGGTGCGATGCTCACCCACCGGTGGTCGTTGGCGCAGTCGGCTAATGCCTACGCGCCTGTCGACGATCCGGACCGGGCCGATCCACTCGTAGCCCCAGTCGGCAGCGGTGAGCTGGATTCGAGCCCTTGTCGTGATTTGGCCTGCGTTGGCGGTGTCCGCTTGGTTGAGGCGGCGTGGTCAGCGTTCTGTTCGGGGATGGCGTGGTTAACACGGTCGTATCGGCCTTTGGCCGCATTGACCCGAATCCGCACCAGGTCCTGCAGGAAGCGGACGGCTACCTTGGCCGAGTCAACCTTTGAACCGGGGGCGTCGAACCACTGCACCGGTACTTCGGTTACTCGGATTCCCATCCGTCGAGCCAGGTAGAGAACTTCGAGGTCGAACGAGAAGCCGTCGATGAGTTGTCGGCTGAACACGCTTTGGGCTGCGTCGCGGGTGAACATCTTGAACCCGCATTGGGTGTCGGATATGGGTAGACGCAACGAGCCTTGCACCAAGAGCTTGAGTCCGTTGCTCAGAATCTGCCGGCCGCGTGACTTGTTGGCCACCTCGGCTCCGGCTGCCGCTCGAGATCCGACAACGACACCGAAGCCCTTGTGTAGGACCTCTTCTAGCTCGGTGAATTGCTCGATAGGTGTTGACTGGTCAGCGTCGGCGAACAAGATGATGTCGCCCCTTGAGGCCAGGACACCTCGCCGTACAGCGCTGCCTTTGCCGCCGTTTTGTTCGGCTTCGAGGATGGTCACGTTGGCCAGTTCCATATCTCGAACCAGTTGAAGAGTTGAGTCTGTCGAGCCGTCGTCGGCCAACACCAATTCGAACGAGCGGCCGAGACTGACCATATGGTTGGCTATGGCCCCGACGGTCGGGAGGATGCGTATTTCCTCGTTGTACATCGGGATGACGATGGAGTAGACCGGTGTGCCAGATTGGGGAACGCTGGCCCATTGGCGGTATTGACCCAGCTCAGGCGACGTGGCCGAGCCGCCGTCGGGCTGCGAAGTCTGGCCGCTGTCAACGCCGGCGGCGTCGCGTAGCTCGGCCATGGTTGCCGGCATCTCGAACTTAGGGTTTCCCGGCGCAGCCTCTGAACTGGCTGGTACGTCCGACTCGGTACTCATTGACGTCTCTCTTTCAGGAGCGTTCTGTATGACGGCGTCGTTCTTGACATCTGTATCGGTGTCTTTGCGGCGGTAGGGGAGGAAGTGACTGATCAAGACCAGCAGCAGCAGGAGCGACATGGAGATCACCTGCGCTCGGACTAACGTGTCGATGTTGTTGCGTCCAAGCAGCAACAGGCTGGTCTGCAGTCCACCGCCCGCTAGTAGCACAAACGCTTCACGGATCCTGCCGGTCGACAGGTGGTGGGTGGCGATCAGGTTGGCGATGGCGAACAAGCTGGTGGCCAGCGCATACCAGGCCAGGGGGACCGACACGTCGCCGTACTCCGGTCCGAAGACTCGACCGAGAACAGTGCCTCCCAGCAATCTGGCACCGGTGGTGGCGGCGAGACCAATGACGACCAGAACACCACAGCCGGCCCACATCAGGCCGTTGGACTGTTCGCCCGACTCGTGACGCTGGGCGCTGGCCGGAAACAGTGTGGTAGCCACCGACCACGAGAGAAAGAAGACGGCTCGCCCCACGAGGGCGATAGCGGCGTAGATGCCAGCGGTGTATGGATCGAGGAACCGCTTGGCGATGAGAACATCGCCGTTGTTGATGATGATCTGGGCCAGAAGTAGAAGCCCGACCGGGGCCGCGTAGCGAAGTACCGGTCGTAATCCGTCGCGATCAATCGAACCCTGGGGCCGGTTGCGATTGAAGTAGTGAACGTGAGCCCAGGTGGCGATGAATGAGGCGGTCAAGGCGGCAGTCGCCCCTTCCACTCCCAAGCCCATAGCGACCAGGGAAACACCCAAACCGACTCGTACGACCATTTCGAAAACGAAGGTGGCGGCCAACGAAGCGAATCGCAGCTCGCCTTGAAGAATGCCTCGCCCGACCGCTTGCGCCAGGTAGAAAGGCATACCTATGCCAAGGATGATGAACGGCAGCGCCGACTCGGACCGGAAGAAGTCCTGCCAGAACGGCGCCCCGCCGCCGAGAATCAGCCCGAGGACGGCGCCAACGGTCAACGAACGTGTGGTCAACCACTGCCCGAGTGCTGTTGTAGCCCCAAGGTCGCCTGTCACTCCGTCACCGGCAGCGCTGTCACCGGCAGCGTTGGCGCCGGTGTTGTCGCCGTCGGATCCGTCTGCGGTTCCTGACACGGCGTTGATGCCGGCGTATCGGGCGGTTATCAGCTGCAAGCCGATCGCCACCGCAGTGATGAGCAACATCAGAGTGACCATCAGGTTGGCATCGGCGAATTCGGCCGGTGTCAACCAACGAGCCAGCAACACATTCAAGATGTAGTTACCGGCGTTGGCCGCCATCATGGCTAATGCAAGTACTGCTCCGCCGGTGGCCAGCTGTTTGGTGTCGCTCGGAGCCTTGGAGGTATCGTCCGGCCCGGTCGGGGATTCCGGCGTTTCGCTACGGGTGTCAGCGATGTCGGTCATTTCTGCTCGATCACTCGGTTCAGGTGGGTGATGTGCCAGTCGCAGATCTCGGCCATCGGTATGCCGCTGGCGGCGAGGTAGTTGCGTTCACCGTGTTCGGCGTTGAGTTCCTCGTCGTCCAGCAACTTGGCCAGCGAGTCGGCCAGGCTCGATGCATCGCCGGGGGTGAAGTACTGACCGATGAAGCCCTCCTCTTCGATGACTTCGGTGAAGTCCCCGATGTCGGGTAGGGCGGCTGAGCGACCGTACGAACCGGCTTGATGGAGTACGCCCGAGCTGCCGGTGGTTGAGGTGTACGGAAAGGCGGTTACCGCCGACGACGTGAACAGCTCAGCGACGTCTTCTTCGGCGACGTAGCCGGTGAAGGTGACGTTGTCGAGGTCGGAACATCCGGCGGCAATGGAGTCCAGATAGCCGGGCGAGTTTGGACTGTCCGTCCCGGCGATGACCAATTCGAGATCCTCGTAGCCGCGGCCTATGAGATCGCGAAAGGCATCGACGAGAACGTCGACCGTCTTATATGTTCCCCATTTGCCGAAGGCCAAAATCTTTCGCTTCGGTCCATCGGGGATGCCGAACGTCGGCTCTTCCATCTCCTCGAACGAGCCATGCGGGACTAGGAGCACGTTCTTGGCCCCATAGCTATCACGTACGAACTCGACGTAGCGAGGGATAGTCAACGCAACATAGTCGGACAACAACAGCGCCCGAGTCAGCACCCGTCCAGCCTTGTTCATGACAGCGGCCATCACCGCCGAGTCGGTGAAACCGGCGTCTTGCATGTCGACGTTGTCCGCCAGGTTGTGGAGGATCAGCCCGGTCGGAACACCAGCGGCCCTCAGTGCAGCCGGTGTCAGCAGCCCGAGAGCACCCGGAACTTTACCATCGCCAAAGGTGGCGAACTGGAGGTTGATGATGACGGCGTCCAGTTTGTGACGGCGTACCGCCCGCAGAATTCGAAGCGGGTTGGCCGCATCGTTGAACGACCAGACCGCTTCAGCCTCGACCGTGGCGTTGGGGTTGTTGGCCCGAATCTCACTGACATCGGGGGGCCCGGCGTCGGTGTCGTCAGCGAGAACGACGAGAGCGTCGACACCGTCGGCGCTGGCCATGTGGTTCACAAAGTGAAAGCCGAACTCGTTGAGACTGTTTCTACCTGGTGGGAAGGCGGTAACGAAACCGATCCGCCACGTTGTGTCTTGCATGCCTTTTCCTCAGTCGTGTTCTGGGTCGGAAGAGTGGTGTTGCGGGCGCTGCTAGCCGGCCATTGCCGCTTGGTTGTTCTTGAACGCCAGCAGCTTTTGGGCGGCCTCGTCCATCGCCGTCAGAACGTTGCTGGCCAATCCCTGCAGTTGTTCGCCGGTCGCCTCCGGCGCTCGCCCGGTGGTTTCCAGTTCCTCGCACAGGTCAGCCAAGGCTTCGAGGCCCAATGAGCGTGCGGCCGACTTGGTGGTGTGCGCGGCCATGGCCATTCCGTCGGCGTTGCCGCTGGCCTGAGCTTGCTCCAGGTCGGACCGCCATTTCGGGAGCTCGTCAGTGAAGGTGTCGATGAGCATGTGGACGATTGATTCGTCGCCTAACTCTTCGGCCAGCTTGTTGAGTGTCGCGGCGACTGACTCGTCCAGATGGACGCCGTCAGACGATGTGGGGGCTTGCGCCTCAGCGGTTTCGGGCGGGATGATCCACTTGTCGATCATCTCTTGAAGGCCTTCAAGCGTGGTTGGCTTGGACAAGTAGTCGTCCATGCCCGCTTCGAGGCATTGCTCTCGGTCACCGACCAAGGCGCTGGCGGTGACGGCCACGATAGGTATGTGTTCCGGAGGACTACCGGCCGCTCGGGCCTCGGACTCCAGTCGACGGATTTCGCCGGTGGCGGCCAGTCCGTCCATGTCCGGCATGTGCCAGTCCATGAAGATGGCATCGAAGGCCTCGTTCTTGTACCAAACCAGGGCTTCATGGCCCCCGCAGGCTTCTACCGAGTCGATGCCGAGCTTGCCCAACATGGCCATGATGACCTTGCGGTTGACGTCGTTGTCGTCAACGACAAGCGCCCGCGGCCGGGACCCCGGTGAAGGGGTA
>CALJMD010000117.1 GCA_937981915.1 uncultured Acidimicrobiales bacterium | reverse complement strand
GTCACCGGCCGCGCCGTAGCGGGAATGGAGCAGCTGGCGGTCCAGGCCAACCGCAGCCTCAAGCTGGTCGTGGACGAAGGACTCTCAGACAGCCACGACCGCCCGGGAACCGTGTGGGCCGACGCCGACCGCGTGACCCAGGTCATCGACAATTTGGTTGGCAACGCCCTGCGGTTCGCCAAATCCGATGTTGAGGTGGCGGTGTCCGCTACCACTGAATTCGGGCATATCAGGGTCTCGAATGATGGACAGGCGATACCGCCCGACGACCTACCTCACGTCTTCGATCGGCTCTACGTTGGCAGAGCGGCATCCGATCAAGGCCAAGCGAATACCGGTCTGGGCCTGGCCATCGTCAAAGAGCTGACTGAAGCCATGGGCGGCTCGGTGGCCGCCACCTCGACCCCTACAGCTGGGTCAACGATGTCGACATGCTTCGTCGTTTCTCTTCCCCTTGCCTCCGGCAGGCAAGCAGCGTCAAACGGTGTGAGCGATCAGCTCGACAAGAACCTCAACTGACGTCCCATCATCAGCGTGGACCTCGGCCCGCAGGGACCCATCAGAGTCATCGGGCACCGCTGATCGCTTTAGGTAGCCGAGACCGATCATCTGGTCATCCGACGACGCCACCGATGTGACATGGCCTATGTCGTTGCCCTCACTGGTTAGGCTCGCTCCAGCCAACACCTTCGCCGATGTCGAGGCTTGGAAGCTGACCAGCTTGGTCGGAGTGTTACTGCCTCGAGAGTCAACCCGAGCCACCAGTTCCTGGCCGACATAGCAGCCCTTGGTGAAGTCAGCCGAGACGTCGACTACGGCAGTAGCACCCGGAATCGTGGCGTCATCCATTTCGGCGCCCATTGCCGGCACTCCTCGGCTGATTCGGTCCCATTCCAGGAATGTGTCGCCCGCCAGAAGAAAGCCTTCGGTGTCCGAGTCGACACCGTCAGCGTCTTCAAGATGGAGGACGTCCCAACCATCGCTGTTCCACCCAGCGGGCACGGCCACGCCGTTGGTGGCATCAGCCATCTCAGCCGCCCGTGATTGTGCATCGACGCCGCGAACGGCGGTGACGGCGACGGCAGAGAGGTCGAAGTCAATCTGGGTCCGCAGCTTGAAACGGGCCAGTCGATCCAGCGCTTGTTGACCGAAGCCCGCCTCGAGGTCTATCAAGTAGGCGTCGTCGGCAGTCCGGGTCAATCGAAACCAGGCGTCAACCTTGCCCTGGGGCTGGAGTACGAAACTCCACGTTGTGGCGCCGATACCGAGCGATTCGACGTTCTGGCTGATCTGGCCTTGCAAGTAGGCAACTGCATCGGGGCCTTGCGCCCGGATGACGTCCCTGGTCGATCGGGTAACAACGGTGTGACCGTCCTCGATTGCGGCAAGTGCAGTTCTGGTATCGATCATCGGCTCTCCCGGCGTTGTTTGGTCATTCGGCGGGCTGGCTCAATGGCAGCCAGCAATGCCTTGGCCTTGTTCCAGCATTCCTTGTCTTCCATTTCCGGGCTGCTGTCGGCCACGACACCGGCACCGGCCTGAACGGCGGCGCCATCTGGTCCGCATAGCATCGTGCGGATCGAGATGGCCGTGTCCAGATTGCCGGAGAAGCTGAGGTAACCGACAATGCCTGCGTAGGGGCCCCGCTTCGTCGGTTCAAGCTCGTCGATGATTTCCATCGCTCGTACCTTCGGAGCGCCCGACACCGTTCCCGCAGGCATCGTCGCCCGGAGCACGTCGACAATCGACGTCCCCTCAGCCCGCCTACCTGACACCTGGGACGTTAGGTGCATCACGTGGCTGTATCGCTCCAGTGTCATCATTTCGTCGACTTGAAGCGATCCGTATTCGACTACCCGGCCGACATCGTTGCGGGCCAGATCGACCAACATGACGTGTTCAGCCTGCTCTTTGGGGTCTTCGCTAAGTTCCGCCGCCATCATGCGGTCGTGGGATTCGGTCTTGCCGCGACGTCGAGTCCCCGCGATGGGGCGGGAGATAACTCGTCCTTCTTGGACTTGAACAAGCGGCTCCGGCGAGCAGCCAATCAGGCTCACCTCCGGTCGCTGAATGTAGAACATGTAGGGGCTGGGATTGATTTGCCTCAGTACGCGGTAAACATCGACGGGATCGGCCTCGAGATCGAAGCTGAACCGCTTCGACAGGACGACCTGGAAAATGTCGCCGGCCCGAATGTACTCCTTGGCTGCTTCAACCGCGTTGCGGTACTGCTCTGACGATGGCGACTCTCGAAGCTCCAGTCGGGCCAAGTCCTGTTTCTGCGCCACTTCGGACTCGTCGGGAGGTACCACCATCGGTTCGTCAACCGGCCTGGCGCCATCTCGGCTGAGCGCGTCGAGGCGTTCGATGGCGACGTCATAGGCGGCGTCGATCTCGTCCGGGCTGGGGTTCTCTCCAAGCAGGGCAACCGACACCAGAGTGACCCGTTGGCGCCAATGGTCGAAGACGGCCAGGTCACCAATGACTTCCAACACTGCATCGGGATAGCCCCGATCGTCAGCGGCGGTCTCCGGAATCTCTTCCACTTCGCGAATGACGTCGTAGCCGAGATAGCCGACGACTCCGGCGACCAGCGGCGGCAAATCAGGCAGCTCCGGTGCCTTGTAGCGGTCTAGGAGCAATTCCAACGGCTCGAGGATCCCGTTATCAAGTGGCAGATCATCGTCCGGCAACGACCCTACGAGCTCGACCGTTGAGCCTCGGGCGGTGAGTGTTGCATGGGGCCGGCGGCCGACAAAACTGAACCGACTCCATCGCTCGCCGTTCTCTACTGATTCCAGGCAAAACCCCGGTTGATCCCCGACGCAACGCAAGAAGGCGGCCAGCGGGGTGATGAGGTCACCCAAGAGCTGTCGGTGTACGGGAATAGCCCGGTAGGTGGAAGCAAGGTCCCGGAACTCGTCTCGTGTGAGCGTCACACGCGTTACCTATTGGTCGGCGCCGAAGGAGCGGAAGAAGCAGCTGTACTGACCGGTGTGGCAGGCTCCGTCACCTTCTTGGCGGACCTTGAACAGCAGTGTGTCACCGTCACAGTCGTAGGACGCCGACTGAATCCACTGGCGCTCTCCGGACGTTTCGCCCTTGCGCCAGATCTCCTGACGCGAGCGGCTCCAGAAAACGGTGCGACCCTCGTTCAGGGACAACGTAAGGGTTTCGGCGTTCATCCACGCCATCATCAGCACTTCACCGTTTTCGATGTCTTGCACGATGGCCGGTACCAATCCATCGGCGTTGTACGTGACGGCTGAAAGGTCGGCTTCGGTTGCCGTAATGGGCTGACCTTGACTAGTTCCTGACATATCTTGCAGGCTAGCCCCGTCGTCGGATGTCCGCCCCGGTTATTGACCGTCGGATCGGCACCCTCCAAGCAGGCTACAGATACAAGCCCATCGGTGAATCGTCGAGGCGTTCGGCGGCGACAGCGTGAATGTCTCGTTCCCTCAGAATGATGTAGTCGCGACCGCCGACCTCAACCTCGTAGCGATCCTCCGGATTGAACAGTACGCGGTCACCCAACTCCATTGAT
Source organism: uncultured Acidimicrobiales bacterium (assembly GCA_937981915.1). GTDB lineage: Bacteria > Actinomycetota > Acidimicrobiia > Acidimicrobiales > SZUA-35 > JAHELU01. The sequence continues at coordinate 11,052 of CALJMD010000117.1, read as the reverse complement.
CGGACGCTCGGCCCAGTGGCCACAACCTCCGCCCACGTCAAACGTTTGCCCACTTGCGCGGTGGCGGGAATCAAGATTCCGCCGGTCGACTTCCGGTCTCCGTCTGGACCCTCTAACTGGACGAGAATCCGATCGTGCATCATCTTGATCGGAAGACCTTCCGACGCTCGAGCAGACCCGCCTGAACCCGAGGTGGAAAACGACGCCTCTAGGTCCGAGGAGTCGTCACCGGTGTCCTCGCCGTCGATAGCATCGGCCTGCTCAGGGTCGTAATCAAGATCGACGTTGTCGGTGCTGGCCACCTTGCCTCCGGGACACGTTGGGCACGGCATCGACCGCCGTACTTCTAGGATGACGGGGTCAGTGTATCCGCTGCCTATCTGTTGACTCGATGCAATCGAGGCCTGGCGGAACGGCCGACAAGGTGAGGATGACGTGTCTCAACGAGACCAGCCAGACGAGCAAACCACGACGGTCGAACGGATAGCCCTGCGCACCAACGATGGCCTGGCCCTCCGAGCTGAACGAGCCCGGGCCGCAACATCAACATCGGCGTCAACATCAACGTCAAACTCGAACACGATTGCCCTTGTCATCTGCCATCCGCACCCGCTGCACGGCGGCAACATGTTCAACCCGGTCGTCGGAGGCCTGTTCGACGGAGCGCAACGACTGGGTATCGACGTGTTGCGCTTCAACTTCCGAGGAACCAACGGCTCTGAAGGTATGTACGACGGTGGCAAGGGCGAGCGGGTTGACGCCTTGGCCGCCGTGGAGGCGATGGCAACCAAGATCGACGCTTCTCCCGCCGAAGGGATCCGTCAGGTCATCCTGGCTGGCTATTCGTTCGGCGCCGATATCGCCCTCCAGGTCGATCACCCTTCGATCGTCGGCTGGATTGCGGTTGCGCCTCCATTGATGCTGCTCGATAGCGCCGCTGCGTCCGCAGCCGGAAACGACGATCGACCAACGCTGGTTGTGGCGGGCACAGAGGACCAATTCCGTACCGCGCAAGCAGCATCAGACATTCTCACAGGTTGGACCAACACCACCGTTGAGGCCATCGAGGGAGCCGATCACTTCTTCGCTGAACACTTGAAGGCGGTTACCAAAACGGCCCTCGGCTTCACGGCCAACGTGGCCGGGCACTAAGCGAACGGGGCGCAGCCCCTGATCGATCTACGACTGATCGACGGGCCGAACAATAAGTCCAGCGTCAGTCAGCGACGCTTTGGCGTCAGCAATAGAGGCCTCGCCAAAGTGGAAAATCGAGGCGGCTAGAACGGCATCGGCACCGCCGTCAACAACGCCCGGTGCCAGATGTTCCACTCCACCGACTCCGCCCGACGCGATCACCGGCACTGAGACAGCGTCCGAAACCGCTCGGGTCATCGCATGGTCGAATCCTTCACGTGTTCCGTCGCGGTCCATTGATGTCAACAGGATTTCGCCTGCCCCCAGGTCAACCACTTGTGAGGCCCACTCGACGACGTCAAGCCCGGTGGGTCGCCGGCCACCATGGGTGTACACCTCGAAGCCCGATCGAGGCCCGCCCGGTGACGAGTCATCGACGTTCGAGCCGTCGGACGTTGAGCCGTTCGAGGTTGCCCTTCGACCATCGATGGCAACAACACAACACTGCGAACCGAACTCGGACGCTATCTCCGACACCAGGTCGGGACGCTCAACCGCTGCGGAGTTGATCGACACCTTGTCAGCGCCGGCACGCAGCAACTTTCTGGCATCGGCGACTGAACGTATGCCCCCACCGATGGTGAACGGGATGAACACCCGTTCCGCCACCGCAGCAGCCATAGCGACAGTGGTGTCCCGCTCCTCGTGGCTGGCACCGATATCCAGAAACACCAACTCGTCAGCCCCCTGTGCGTTGTAGACCGCAGCCAGCTCGACCGGATCACCGGCATCGCGCAGGTCGACAAAATTGATGCCCTTGACCACACGTCCATCGGCAACGTCGAGGCAGGGTATGACTCGTACCACTCTCACCGTGCACCTCCGGGTCCCGACTGTCCACCGGCGAGACAGGCCAGAGCGTCGCTAACACCAAAGGCTCCCTCGTACAACGCCCGGCCGACGATCACTCCGGCAAGACGTTTGGCTTCGCCGCCACCGTCAGGACCGGGGGCGTTCAGTCCAGCCAACGTATTCAAGTCCGCAAGGTCACCGACACCGCCAGAAGCTATGACCGGCAGCTCGGTTGACGCCAACAGCGAACCGAGGCCCCCGACGTCGGGGCCGGACAGCGTGCCATCCCGGGAGATCTCGGTGACCACCAACGCCTCGGCCCCTGACTCGGCAAAGCGGTCGGCCATCTCACCCACTCGCACCCCGGTGCGTTTTGTCCAGCCGTGCGTCGCCACCTCGTCACCATAGGCGTCGAGTCCGACCGCTACGGCGTGACCGGCATTCGACAGATTGGCCACCAACTCCGGCCGCTCCAGTGCTGCAGTGCCGATGACAACCCGAGTGACGCCACGTTCGAAGAGGGCTTCAGCCGCTTGTTCGCTCCGGACTCCACCACCGACCTGAACCGGGATGTCGACCGCATGGCAGATCGCCGCGATCATGTCAGCGTTGGTTGGTTCACCGGTCAACGCCGCGTCTAGGTCTACAACGTGGATGACGTCGGCCCCCTCCCCCTGGAACGCCAGCGCCTGATCGACCGGACTGTCGCTGTAGACGGTTTCCTGGTCGTAGTCGCCCTGGTACAAGCGGACGCAGTGACCGTTCCGCAGATCGATTGCCGGATAAAGCTTCATGTTGGAACAGCTCTCAAATCGTGTTGGCCGTCAGTTCGCTCTGCTTCGGACTCGCACAGAAGTCCACGAAACGGCTGAGCAGGCTCAGTCCGGCAGTAGCCGACTTCTCGGGGTGAAACTGGGTAGCGAAAACCCGGTCTCGGGCGACCGCGGCCGTAACCGTGCCGCCGTAGTCGACGGTGGCGACAGTGTCGTCGCTCAGCTCGGCCGCCAGGCTATGGACAAAATAGGCCCATTCGCCGTCGAGGCCGTCCAGCATGGCGCTGGCCATTGGGCTTGACCGGTCGGCCGCCTCGACGGAAACCGCAATCTGGTTCCACTGCATTTGCGGACGCTTCACCGACTCCGACAACCACCGGATCCGGCCAGAAAGAATCCCCAAACCGTCAACATCCGGCGACTCGTCGGAACCCTCGAACAGCATCTGCATGCCGACGCAAATACCCATGAACGGCGTCTCGGCATCAACTACATCGTGGACAAGTGGCTCCAGCCCGCTCGTCCGTAGCGCATTCATGCAGGCACCGAACGCACCGACGCCGGGCAGCACGACGCCATCGGCGGCGGCCACAATCCCGGCGTCATTGGTCAGGATGGCATCGGCACCGGACACGATGAGTGCCTTTTGAGCGGAACGGAGGTTGCCGATGCCGTAGTCGAGAACTGCGATCGTTGGCCGGTTCGCCGCCTCGCTCACAAGCTCCCCTTGGTCGAGGGCACGGCGTCGCCCTCAACTCGAACGGCATCTCGCAGACAGCGAGCAAGACCCTTAAAAGAAGCTTCGATGATGTGGTGAACGTTTCGACCTCGCCGCAACGAGACATGGAGGGTGATACCGGCCGATGTGGCCAAGCTTTGAAGGGCGTGCTCGGCCATGGAAGGATCAAACGGCGGGTTGCCGAGAGGGATTGCCTCGGGCAGATCGACATCCCATACGAAGAACGGTCGTCCTGAAAGGTCGACAGCTACCTCGACAAGCGCTTCATCGAGGGGATACAGACCGCTAGCGAACCGCCGGACGCCAGCCTTGTCCCCCAGCGCCTCCGACAATGCTTGGCCGAGCACAATCGAGGTGTCCTCGATCGTGTGGTGGCCGTCAACATGTAAATCTCCAACGGTCTTGATCGAAAGATCAAATCCGCCGTGGCGGCCCAACTGATCAAGCATGTGGTCAAAGAACGGCAAACCCGTATCAACGTCGGTGTTACCAGATCCGTCGATGTTGAGACTGAGCGAAATCTCGGTCTCTTTGGTCGCACGTTGCTGCTCGCTTCGCCGACCCGGCGTGGAGGCTGATCGGGCTACATCTGTTGGTTGAAGATCCTCGCTCATAGCCGTTCCAGTATGTCAGCCATGGCTTCCAGGAAGACCGAATTTTCATCGCTTGCCCCGATCGTCACCCGCAAGCAGCCTTCAAGCCCATTCCAGCTCGAGGTATCTCGAATCAGGACGGACCGATCAACCAGCTTTTGCCAGACGTCGGCCGGCGCATGTTCCGGCGGGCGGAACAGAATGAAATTGGCGGCAGACGGCCAAACGTGACACTTCATGTCCGTCAGTCGCTCCGAGACTCGAAGACGTTCGGCCTTGATGGCATTGACACGTTCGGCCATTGCGTCCGCGTAGTCCAAGGCGGCAACGCCCATGGCCTGTTTCATCGAGTCAAGGTGGTACGGGAGCGTGACTGCGTCCATCTCGCCGACTAGCCAATCGGGGCCGATCATGTAGCCCAGGCGCACTCCGGCCATCGCCCACGTTTTCGAGTACGTCTTGACCACGACCAGCGATCGGCCCTCGCCGATCAGCTCAGCCGCCGACCAAGGCGCAAACTCACCGTAAGCCTCGTCCACGATCAACAAGCCCCCGACGGCCTCAACAGCTTCAAGTACCCCGGTCACCGTCGACGGGGGCTCGAGCACTCCGGTCGGATTGTTCGGAGAGCATAAGAAGGTCACCGCTGGGGCATGAGTCGCCACTGCGTCTTGTGCTGCGGCCAGCGAGAGAACGAAGTCATCCCCTCGGTCAACGGAAACCACCGTCGATCCGGTGGTTCGGGACAGGTGTGAGTGCAGCGCATAGGTCGGCTCGAACGTCAAGGTCGTTCGCCCAGCTCCGGCGTAGGTCATCAGCAGGTTCTGTAGAACCTCGTTCGAGCCGTTGGCACAGTAAATGCCGGAGGCGGGGTGCCCGACCGCATCACCGATCGCCGCTCGCAGCATCCGGGCCGAACGATCCGGATAGCGATGCCAGAGGATTTCCTTGGCATTGGCGGCAACCCGTTCCACGAACTCCGGGGGCGGTCCAACGGGCGATTCATTGGTGTTCAGTCGGACATCAACCGTCACCTGAGGTGAGTGATAGCCACTCATCGCAGCAAGGTCAGGTCGTATCGATGGTCGTGCTACGGGTTCCCAGGCAGTCACTTTCAGACTTCTCCCACCGAATCAAGCCGAAGCCGAATTGATTCGGCGTGAGCGTCCAGCCCTTCGATGTCGGCTAAGGCGACGACATGAGGACCAAGCGTCGCCATTGTTTCGGCGGACGCTGAGATCACATGATGATCCTTCATGAAGTCGGCGACCGTAAGCGCGCTGGCGAACCTGGCCGACCCATAGGTCGGGAGCACGTGGCTGGGGCCGGCGACATAGTCGCCGAGCGAGGCGGGTGACATGTTTCCGCAAAAGATCGCTCCGGCGTTGTGTACTTGCCGGGCCAGCTGTTCGGCGTTGCGGCATTGCAGCTCGAGGTGTTCAGGGGCTATGGCGTCAACAACGGCCAGCGCCTGCTCCGGGCCGTCAACCAAAGCCACATAGCCGCCCTCGGCGAACGTTGAGCGGACCTCGTCGGCTCGAGGAGACGACAAAAGTAGCTGATCGCCGGCTTCGCAGACGGCGTCGGCCACCTGTTCATCCCAGGTGACCAGCCAGGCCAGACCGTCGGGCCCGTGCTCGGCTTGGACGATGACGTCGATAGCCGCGAACCGGGGGTCTGCTGTTTCATCGGCCACCACTACAACTTCGGACGGTCCGGCGAATGCTGCGGCAACGCCTACGTCACCGCCCACCTGTTGCTTGGCCATAGCGACATATACATTGCCGGGACCGGCGATGACGTCCACCGGGTCCACCGATTCTGTTCCGTAGGCCATGGCGGCGATGGCTTGCGCACCACCGACCTGGTAGACGTGATCGACGCCGGCCAGTCGGGCCGCCGCCAGTACCGAAGGCGCCACCTGACCAATGGCCGGGTCTGGGGGAACACACAGCACGATCTTGTCGACCCCGGCCACCCGAGCCGGAACGGCTGTCATCAATACGGTCGACGGATACTCGGCCCGGCCGCCGGGAACGTACAATCCCGCCGACCGCACCGGCCTTTGATAGGCCGTGATCTGCATTCCGTTACGTTCGTACGATTCAACGGGACGGAGCTGGTGCTGATGGAACTGCTCAATCCCATCGATAGCGGCCCGCATAGCGTCGAGCACCTCATCGGCGATCTGATCGACGGCTTGGTCGAGTTGCTCGTCAGGGACACGAATGTCGACTATCTCGACTCGATCGAACTTCGTCGTCAACCGCCGAAGCGCTGCGTCGCCATCAGATCGAACTTCATCGATAATGGCCCGCACGGCTTCGCGGGGGCCTTCACCGGCAATCGTCGGCCGTGGCAACTCAGTGCTTGGCTTCCAGTCCGGGGGCCGATTCCGCAGGTCCAGCCTGTTCAACATTTCGGCGATCCTCCTCGTAACCGACGTCGCCGACACCGACGGTACCGTGACTTCCATGGCACTGGACCGAATAGCTCTGACCTCACTGGCTGCGACCCTCGAAGATCTGGTAGCCCGTCTGGGCTCACTGGCTGCCGAAGCCGACGATGACGAGGAAGGGTCGCTCGAACTGCTCGAGGTTGAGCGACAACTGATCACGGCCAGTCGACGACTATCCAAAGCAACTCGCTTTCGATAGATAACTCGAAGCTCAAGATAGTTCGTCACCATCAATAGATATCAATATACCTAAATGGAGATCAATCAAGATGGACGTTTAGACACTAAAGATGGATCGACAAACAACCCGAGAATTGATCCCCGCCCAGGTCCCGCAACGAGCCTTAACCTGCCGAACAGATTTGGCATCGAACTTCCCCTGCGGGGCCGAACCAGCTAAAAACGGATGATTGCGGGCGTCTATCGGGCCAAAAATGACGTCAGCGCCTCAGAAAACTGAGACGCTGACGGCGCGATACGGGGCGGCGGATCCCCGGTCTCGCTGCTACCAGGTGGCGGGAACCTGGTAGCAGTCACAATACGCAATCTTTACTTACATTTGGTGGATTTGTTCAAAAAATCCATGCAGGCAAAAGTTCACAAACCTGCAGAGCTATTTGTCGAAGAAAATCGATTTCGATTCGATCAGCTTTTGAGCGACACGCTCGGGCAAAAGTCATTGAGTACGCACTCATCGCAACGGGGCCGTCGAGCGATACAGACCCTCCGTCCGTGAAGGATGACACGCAAGCTGAACAGGCCGCGCTCCGACGCTGGAATCATCGGATTGAGTACGAGCTCAACCTTGACCGGGTCGGTCTCCTCCGTCAGTTCAAGAAGGCCGCTGAGACGAAGCACGTGTGTGTCCACCGGCAACCCTGGAAGATCGAGAGCGACGCTTCGCACCACATTGGCCGTCTTGCGTCCGACTCCTGCCAATGCAGTCAAGTCCTTCATCGATGTTGGAACCTCGCCACCGTGGAGGTCGATCAACTGCTGAGCGCACTTGATGATGCTCTTCGTTTTGTTGCGGAAGAGGCCGAGCGAACCTATGAGCTCTTCCACCACGGCTGGTTCAGCCACGGCCAGCTCATAGGCATCGGGGAACCGAGCGAACAGACCCGGCGTCACCTTGTTTACCCCGACATCGGTTGCCTGGGCCGAAAGTATGGTGGCAATGAGCAACTGGAACGCCGAGTCGTGATCGAGCTCACACTCTGCGTCCGGGTACTCGTCTGCCAGCCGATCATGGGCTCTGCGAGCGCGGCCCTTGGGGGAACGTGGACGTGCCATAGTGCATCCTCCTGTTGAGTGGCAGCCTATTACCTTCTCTGGCGTACTTGATCGTGGCTGTTCAATCGCTACTCCCCCAGGAACTGCAGGCACGGGTAGGTTGGATGGTGGTGAATGCGCAGACAGAAGACGACAAGTGGCTGGCGGCCAACAACATGATCTTGCTCGACGATCAAAGTGGCGATGGCGACCGGTTGCCACGGCTCGCCCGAGACCTCATCTTGACCCTTCCCGATCGTTTCAAGGATGACCGGTACCTGGAGGAGACGCTGCCCGTCGGCTCCCGTGCCGCCGCCCTCATCGACCGATCCGAGAACACGATCCCCTTGGCCTTCGCCAGCGCATCGACTGACGGCCAACGACTACAACTCGACGTAGTAACCAACGCGTCGGTGCCATCAACGGTCGAACAGACAGCGGCGCGGCTGCAACTTCTTGTCCGCCACCTGAGCGGACAAGCGGGCCACGAAACAATCACTGAGATCTGGACCCGACCCGACGATGGTCCAATCGCAGCCGGCGTCGAGGCTCTCGGCTTCCGTCGAGTTCGGTCATTGCACCAACTACGCCTTGCGTTGCCGGCATCAGCTAGCCCAATCGCCACCAGAGACTTCGATCCGGCTCGGGATCTCGCTCAAGTAGTCGAGATCAACAACAAGGCATTCGCCCAGCACCCCGACCAGGGCGGGCAGACCGAAGAAGGCTTCGCTTCATTGATGGCGGAGCCCTGGTTCGACCCTGCAGGTCTGCGCGTGCTCGACGATCCAAACGGCAGTGACACGCTCGCCGGATTCTGCTGGACGAAGATACACCCGGCTGGGAACTACCGCCCTACGTCGGAGCCGGACGATGCCCAGCCAACGTCGCAGCTCGGCGAAATCTATGTCATCGGACTCAATCCGGCCCACCACGGCCAAGGACTAGGGGTTCCACTCGTGGCCTCGGGACTGCAGTGGCTGTCGTCGCGTGGTGTACAAGAAGTCCTTCTGTACGTCGAATCTGACAACGCACCGGCAATGCGGACCTACCAGCGCCTCGGCTTCACCATAAACCGCACGGATACCGCCTGGCACCACGCCTCCGCCATCGAACACCAGACCATGCCAATCGAGAGTGCAACATGAGCGAACACGATGACGTTTCGGGCTCGTCCCCGTGGACGCCGAGCCACGACGAATGGACCGCCCTGCTCGACGGGGAACCGAAGTACCGGTTGGACCAACTGTGGAGAGGTCTCTACCAGGAGCAGCTGGAGCCGGAGCAGATTTCCACCCTCCCGAAGTCTCTACGCCACCGCATCGCTGAACAGTTCACACCGTCTCTAACACTGTCGGCCAGACAAGCCGCAGACAACGGCAAGACCATCAAGTGGCTCTGGACGCTGCCTGATGGGCCGCGGATCGAGACGGTACTCATGCACTACGACCGCCGCTCGACAGTTTGTGTCTCCTCTCAGGCAGGGTGCGCCATGGCCTGTGGCTTCTGCGCCACCGGCCAGGCAGGGTATGAACGACATCTTTCCGTCGGCGAGATCCTGGAACAAGTGGTGGCCGCACAACGGCAAGCCACCGAGGACGACAGCCGACTTTCGAACGTGGTCTTCATGGGTATGGGCGAACCGATGGCCAACTACGACAAGGTGGTCGAGTCTGTTCGGCGTCTCATTACCGACGTTGGGATCGGCGCCCGCAAGATAACCGTGTCAACGGTTGGACTCGCTCCACAAATGCGACGCCTGGCCGATGAAGGTCTTCAAGTTGGGCTGGCCCTGTCACTTCACGCCGCAAACGACGACCTCCGCACCGAGTTGGTTCCTGTCAACAAGCGACACCCGATCGACGAGCTCATCGACTGCTGCCGGCACTATAAACAATCAACCGGTAGGCGAGTGTCGCTTGAGTGGGCCATGATCGATGGCGTCAACGATCGGGATTCCGACGCCGACGAACTTGCCATCGTGGCTCGACGAGCCCACGCTCACGTCAATCTCATTCCGCTGAACCCGACACCTGGCTGGCCGACCGTCGGCACTCCGCCCGACCGTATTGCCGCCTTCGCCCGCCGGTTGACCGACCGGGGGGCGAACGCCACCGTCAGGGCAAATCGTGGTACCGATATCGACGCTGCCTGCGGGCAGCTGGCGGGAGCGGCGGCCGGAACCAACACTGGGCAACAAGCGGTGACGCTGCGGCCGCCACGCAGACCGGACAAACACTCAACATGACGCCACATGTCCAATCATTGAGCGACCGAACGCTTACACTTGTGGCATGAATCAGTGGTTCAACGGTTCGCACCCGCAGACCCTTCAGGCCGGCGTGATACTCGGCTACATCAGCGCAGTGTTCGGGCTCTTGGCCGGATTCTTGTTTCCGCTGTTTATCGGGATGGGTGCCGGGGCATTCGTAACGGCCAACAACAAGCGTTGGGGCTACTATCTCCTGGCCATCTGTGCATCGGTAGTTGCCGTGTTCCGGGTGCTTGGGCTGATAAGTGTGGTCACCGGATCGTTTGGTGTCGTTCGCTTTCTCGTCGCTCTAAACGGACTTATCTTTCCGGTGGCACTGGCGGCGGCGGTGCTGCACACCAACTCCCGCGAGTACCAGAAGGCCTGGTTCGAATAGCCGAAGCCGGTCGAACAGTCGACGGAAGCGGCCTCGAAAAATGCACCTGGCCCGGGGATTAATCTGCGCGGTCATTGCGCTTGTGTTGTTGTCATCCGCTTGCAGCGCCTCGCCGACGTCCGATTCACAATCGGCGGTCACTACGACGTCGCTGATTGACGATTCAGCAGACATCGGATCGGAACACCTGGAATCGGAAGTCGCACAACCTGAAGACACAACATCGAACGTCGACCCGGCTGAAGTCGATGACGAAACGACGGAGCTTCCGGTTCTGGTCTGGGAACCGTGTGGCCGTGGGCTGGAGTGCGGCGAGCTCGTCGTGCCAATGGACCACTTCGCCGAGGACCCGTCCTCGATAGCCACCTGGTCATTGGCGCTCGTCCGACGACCGGCCGCTGGCCAGCCGGTGGGGTCGATCATCATCAACCCGGGCGGGCCTGGCGCCTCCGGCGTCGACTTCGTTTCTTCATCGTTCTCCCTTGGCTCGGCGGTCGAAGACAGATTTCATCTGATTGGCTTCGACCCACGTGGCGTAGGTGCCAGCGGCGATCTGAACTGCCGCATTGACCGGTCCGATGGCCCG
>CALJMD010000116.1 GCA_937981915.1 uncultured Acidimicrobiales bacterium | reverse complement strand
TCGATCGTTGACGCCATGCGAGCCACCATCGCCGGGTTCATGGTTGGCAGGGCGACTGAGGCGAACAGGTTGATGTCGTTGGTGGCCGCGGCAAGACCGGCCATCAGGTTGAACGACTCCATGTTGTGATCCCAGAACTCGGTGTCGCCACCGAAACCTCTCAACTTGACCATCGACAGGAGGAACTCGAATCCCGCTTCCTCCGCTCGCTCGGCCGTTGTCCGATTCAACTCGAAGCTCGGCATGTACTGCGGCGCGTTCTTCGACATCATCCAACCGTTGTTGCCGATCGGAATGAAAATTCCCATGTCCATTGCGGTGTCCCCCTAGGGCCGTGACTCGTGATGTGACTTGTTGTTTGTGATTGTGACTGTGATTGTGATCTCCACTGTTCTAGCACGCAGCTCGAACCGGCATCCAAAGCCGCACCGAACGAGCGACAGTGGCCGTCAATCAGAATCCGACGAACCGGAGGACACCGACCGGCTAGGCTTGCCCAGTGAGTTCTGGGGACAGCGCGGTATCGGGGGATCACGCCAGCATTGTCGTTGACGGGCTGGGCAAGACGTTCAACGTTCCGGTTCGCGAACCGGGCCTTCGTTCAGCGGTCACCAGTCTGTTCAATCGCAAGACCAATGATGTGGTGGCCGTTGATGACGTCGGCTTCACGGTTGAAGCTGGGGAGATCGTCGGCTTCCTCGGCCCCAACGGCGCCGGCAAGACCACCACCTTAAAAATGCTGTCAGGCTTGCTGCATCCCAGCGAGGGTCAAGCAAGCGTGCTGGGCTACACCCCGTTCGACCGGGACAAAGAGTTTCTCCGTCAGATCACCCTGGTCATGGGTAACCGCAATCAGCTCCAATGGGATCTCCCAGCGCTTGACAGCTTCGAGATGAGTCGGGCCGTCTATCGCATTCCCCGACCTGAGTTCGTCGAACAACGCGACGAACTCATCGAACTGCTTGATCTTGGTGAGCTGGTCTCCAAACCGGTGCGCAACCTGTCGCTTGGCGAACGAATGAAAGCCGAGATCGCCAACTCGCTGCTGCACCGCCCGGCCGTGTTGTTTCTTGACGAACCCACCCTCGGTTTGGACGTCACAATGCAGCGACGCATCCGCTCGTTTCTGGCCGACTACAACCGTCGCCACAACGCCACCATCTTGCTGACCAGCCACTACATGGCCGACGTGGAAGCCCTGTGTCGCCGGGTCATGGTCATCAACAACGGTTCGTTGATGTTCGACGGCGACCTTGAACTTCTCAGCGAGCGCTTCGGTGGACACCGAACGCTGGTGGTCACCCTGTCGGAACCGGCCGATCTGTCGACCTACGGTGAAGTAGTTGATGACTCAACGCCCAGCCGACCCAGCATCCGGATCGGCGGCGACGAAGCGGCTGCGGTCACCGCCCGCCTGTTGGCCGAGCAGCCGGTCATCGACTTAACCATCGAGCAGCCACCGATCGACGACGTGATCGAGCGAGCATTCGGCGTCGAAGCAGACACCGCGTGAGTACGCGACGTAAGCACGCCATGAGCACAGCATGACCACGCCATGAGCACGCTGCGATGGTACGGCGACCTGTACCTGACCATGGCCCGCTTGGCCATCATCGAACAGTTCCAGTACCGGGCCGCCAACTACATGTACATGATCGGCATGGTGGCCGAACCGGTCGTCTACCTAGTGGTGTGGTCGGTGGTGGCTACCCAACAAGGAGGCGAGGTCGGCGGCATGACTCCTCGCACCATCGCCGCGTATTACATCGTGTGGACGCTGGTTCGGAACATGAACATCGTGTTCACGCCGTTCGGCTGGGAACAACGAATCCGTGAAGGGCAGCTGTCCGGCCAACTGCTGCGCCCTCTGCATCCCATCCACTACGACCTGGCCTTCTTCGCCGGTTGGAAAGTGGTGGTCATCGTGATGTGGCTACCGATCGCCGCCGTGCTGGCCTGGCTGTTCCGTCCAGAGATCGACCCTCGACTCAGCCAAGTGGCGGTCTTCGCCGTCGCCATCTGGGGCGCCTACCTGATTCGTTCCATGCTGCTTTGGATGTTGGGCATGGTGACGTTTTGGACCACCAGGGTGGGAGCGGCATTCGACTTCTTCTTCACCGCCGAGCTTTTGCTGTCTGGGCGGGTCGTACCGATGCGACTCATGCCCGACTGGGCGCAGACGTTGGCCCGGTACCTGCCGTTCGAATCCACGTTCGGGTTTCCGATAACGGCCCTGGTCGGGCCGATCAGCGACGCTGAACTGATTGAAGGTCTCGTTCGCCAAGCGTTCTGGATCGTGGCCGGAGCCGTCGGTGTGGCGCTCATGTGGCGTCGAGCGACCAAGGTCTTCACCTCGGTGGCCGGGTAGGAGGCGAGAAGCGTGAGACTGTTTTTGATCTTCCTCCGCATCGGCGTGATGAACGAATTCCAGTACCGGATCAACCTGGCTATTCAGCTGTTGCAGTCGCTGATCGCTGTTGGCACCGGGCTGGTCGTGTTGGCCTTGATCTTCCGCCAGACCACGACCCTGTCGGGCTGGACCCAGCCCGAACTTTTGGTGGTCATGGGGGTGTACACCATCGTCGGCGGGATCGTCGGGTTCATCATCGAACCGAATATGGGTCAGCTCATGCAAGACATCCGCATGGGGACGTTCGACTACCTGCTGACCAAACCGGCCGACTCCCAACTGCTGGTCAGTGTCCGGCAGTTTCGTCTGTGGTCGTTAACCGACGTGGTTGTCGGTGCCATCGTCGGCGCTTGGGGCCTGGCTTCAATGTCAGCCACGGTTCGACCGATCGACGCCGCCGGGTTCGTGGTCTTCCTGGCTGCCGGAGCGGTACTGATCTACTGCGTCTGGCTGCTAATCACCACCGGCGCCTTCTGGTTCATACGGATGGAGATGGTGCAGGAACTGTTCCAAGGCATCTACCGGGCCGGGCAGTATCCGGTGTCGATCTACCCGACGTGGCTGCGCACCATCTTGACCTTTGTTCTACCCATCGGGTTTGCCGTCACATTCCCGTCCGAGGCGTTGACCCGACGAGCCACCGTCACCTGGGGATTGATCATGATCGGCTTCACGGTCGTGTTGTTCGCCGCCACCCGAATGGTCTGGAAGTTCGGCACCCGCCGCTATTCGGGGGCCAGCGCCTAGCGGCGACCAGGTGAGATGACCAGGTGTGATGACCAGGTGTGATGACCGGAGCGTCAGGCGCTTGCGGCCGGCCCGATCTCGGTTCCGTCGATAGTGATCCGGTGCATCACCCGGCGATGGCCGAAGTAGTCATTGAGTGCGTAGTGCTGCACCGCCCGGTTGTCCCACATCGCCATTGACCCGGGCTGCCAACTGAAGCGACAGGTGAACTCGGCCCGCCCACAGTGTTGGTACAGCCAGTTGAGCAGCGGAACCGACTCATGATCACTCCAGCCGTGGAACCTGAGGGTGAAACCGACGTTGACATACAGCGCCGGGCGCCCCGACAGCGGGTGCTCAATGACCACGGGGTGTACGGCGTCCTGGGTGGCGGCACCCGGGTTGTTGTACAACCCGTTGTTGTCGCCGTCATCACCAAAGACGTGTCGACTGGAGTGGTCGGCCCGCAGGTTGAGCAACGTCTCTTTCATGCCGTCGGTGAGCGCGTCGAAGGCGGCGTATTGACTGGCGAACAGCGTGTCGCCGCCAACCGGTGGAACCTCGCGGGCCAACAGGATCGACCCCAAAGCCGGAATCTGGTCGTAGGAATGGTCGGTGTGCCACACTCCGCCGATGTTGGCCAACTGGTC
>CALJMD010000115.1 GCA_937981915.1 uncultured Acidimicrobiales bacterium | reverse complement strand
GCTCCCGCTGGTGATGTTGCCACGGCTGTCGCAGGGCTGAAGCGTCACCTTTGAATTGTTGCGAACCCTCTTCACTTTGTAGCTCGAGCCTGCGGTGGTGAACCCGACGGTTCCGTCGCCCAGGTCAGCGACCCAGACCGGCAGCTCCTTCACTGACCCGTCTTTGCGGTAACTGCCGAAGCTGACGTACTTCTCGTTGGCGATCGGATGGCTGGCCATGGTTTTCCCCTGATTGGTTGCTGCAACAGTCAAGGATGCCAGCTAGGTGTACGGATCGTGGTAGATGGCTTCGTCCCACCAATCATCGGGAGCCGGGCGCCAATCGGGGTCAGGGTGAATGCAATCGACAGGACACGGGTCCAGACACTTGTTACACCCCGAGCACAACTGGGGGATGATCACCACGTCCAGATCATGATTGAAGATGGCACCAAAATACGTGGGGCAGGCTCGAAGGCAGGCGTCGCAGTTGATGCACACGTCCATATCGATGCGCAGCGGCGGGTTCTTCCACATTGGCTCCCGCTCTCTCGATTCGAGGCGATCAGCTCTGGCCACCACTTCCACACTAGTCGGCCGACGTGACGCAACACAGCTGGTCAGGGCGGTACGATCAAGCGGTGACCACCTACGCCTTCCTCTCGCCGGACTGGGTCGAAGCGGCCAAGCAACTTCGAGCCGAATACGCCGACCAGCTACCCGAACCCGCGGTCGAGGCACGAATAAACGTCGTCGTCACCGACGTCCCGCACCGCGACGGCGGGCAAATGCTGGGCCACATCGACACGGCCAACGGCGAAACCCTCATTGAAGAGGGACACCTCGACGACCCCGAGCTGAGTGTCACCGTCGACTACGACACGGCCAAGGCTGCCTTCGTGACCCGCGACCAGCAAAAGGTCATGGAAGCGTTCTTCGGCGGGAAGATCCTGGTTGAAGGCGACGCTTCGCGCCTACTCGCTCTTCAGGCCGACCCGCCAGAGGATGTCGCACCACTGCTGTACGAAATGTACGAACGCCTCAACGAATTCACCGCCTGAACGACGAACACTCGGCGGCGATTCTGACGTCTGCTAGCGGCTGACGATAATTCGTATCGACGTTCCCAGTCGTACCGACGTTCCGGCAACCGGGTCGGTAATCAGAACCGGCCGATTCGGCGGACCATCAGTGTCCTCGATGACGAGCCCCAGCTCTTCCAGTTGCGTCGCCGCATCAGCTGCGGGCATACCGGTCAACTCGGGTATCTCAACAAATGGCAGACCGAGCGACACCACCACCGAAACGGTGGAGCCTCTGGCCAGCATTTCGTCGGCAGCCGGGTTTGAACTGATGATCTCGCCTTCCGGCACCGTTTCGGAGAACAACTCGGAAGTTTCAATGGCCAGACTCAGATCGGCCAGCGCCGAGCGAGCCTGATCAACGCTCAACCCCACCAGGTTCGGTACCTGGCGCGGTGTTGGCCCGCCGCTCACCACCAGATCGATCTCGGTACCGGTAACAACCTCGGCACCGGGCTGGGCTGGAATTCCCCCGATGGTGGCCTCCAGGACAACGCCGACGCTAATGGCTTCATCGTTGCGTTCGACGATCTGGCCAACGTTGAGGGAGGCTTCTGTCGCCACTGCTCGGGCCTGCTCGACCGACACACCCACAACGTCGGGCACAATTCGCAGCTCCGGGCCTAGTGAGATCACGATCATGATCGTCTCGCCAGGGGCAAGGGACGCTCCGGGTTCCGGCGACTGTCGAAGAATCTCTCCGGCGGACGTACCGTCCTCGTAGTCTTCCACCAGCTCAACCGACCAGCCGTTCTGACCGGCTTGGGATCGTATCTCCGCTACCGGAGAGCTCTGGAAATCGGCGACCTCAAAGGTCGGCAGTCCCAGATCAATGACCGTTGTCTCGGGGCGGGCTTGTTCCAACAATGTCGGCCCGAAAATCGCGGCACCCGCCGTAGCAGCCAGCAAAAACAGTAGTCCGACGAGGAGCGGCCAGCGTCGGCGAGGTCGACGGTACGTCTCGTACTGAGGTGGCGGCTCAGACACTTGGACTGCCCCGCCGGGTTGAACGGCGATGCCGTTGTCCACCGGTTGTCGGTCAAGAGGGCCGGGGAGCTCCGTGGGCGCCTCGGTGTCCACTTCGATCCCGTCGAAGGTCACCGACTCCGGACCCGAGTGTGCGTCGTCCCTACCGGCAGGGCGTTCACCAAGAATGATCGGTCCCGAACCGGGCCCGCGTTGACCATTTGCCGGCTGATCGCCAACTGACTGGGCGCCGGGCGGCACCGGCTCACCGATGGTTGTCACATCCAGTAGCGGCAGCGGAGCTGGAGTTGGAAGGTCGTTGTGAACCACCAACAGCTGTTCGAGCAGCTCAGCGGCAGTAACTCGCTCCGCCCGATCGGCTTTACCTGCATCGACCAACGCGTCGGCCAGCGGACCGAGAGTGTCAGCCAATTCCTCTTGCACCGGTATGTCGACAGTCTGTCGAATCGTCATCGTGGCCAACGCATTCTCACCCAACAACGGCAGCTGACCGGACACCGCTTCCACCAGGCACAGGGCCAACGAATACACGTCGGCCAAGCCGTCCACCAAACCTTCGGTGGCTTGCTCGGGGGCGGCATAACGTGCCGTGCCGATCAAGACGCCTTCCGGTTCGGTCCACGCTGACTCCGCAACCGCTCTGGCGATACCGAAGTCTGCTACCCGAACCCGACCTTCGTGACCGAACAGCAGGTTGGCGGGCTTGACGTCACGGTGGACCAAACCCTGCTCGTGAGCGAAGGCCAGGCCTTGCGCCGCCTGCAAGCCGATGAAGGCAACCTGTGAGATCGTTAACGCCCGGTCACCAAGAATCATGTCCCGCAACGTGCCACCAGCCAACAGCTCGGTGACGATAAAGGGACCCGAAGCGGCCTCGTCGCTCCAGTCGTAGACGGCGACGACATTAGGGTGACTCAGTTGGGCGGCGAGGTGCGCCTCAGCTCGAAAAAGCTTCAAAAACCGAGGATCAGAGGCAAAATCGGGGCGGAGATGCTTAATTGCGACATGACGATTGAGCCGCCGGTCGATGGCGTGAAAGACTTGCGCTGAAGCGCCCGCGCCGATCCGGGAGACCAGTTCGTAGCGCTCGCCGAGGACCGGACGGTTTGCCTGTGATGCGGCAGCCGTCATAGCGGCAAGAGTAGTGGACGGCGAGCGGCGGGTGGCACACTGTCACCAATGAATTGGGGCCAAACATGATTTCCCAACGTCGACAGCGGCTGATTACCGGCGCCATGGTGGCAACCGCCTTCGGGGCATTAGCACTCGGAGTTGTTTACCAGGACGAAAATCGGCTTGATGAGCCCGTCATCGTGGGGCTCAACCCCGACGACGACGCCAACCCCGACGGCAACTCTCAAAGTGGCGACTCGAACGCCACCGGCACCACACTGGCCGGCGGAAACGCCGCTGAGGTGCCGACTGCAGGCGGTGCGATAGAAGGTCTGCTTCCCGAGGGTGGTGAGGCAAGCGCCTGCAGCGAACCGATCGGTGTTGATCTAGCCTCCGGTTTCGGGGCCAAGTTGACCATCAACGGCATCGAGATCGCACCCGAAGAAATGAACGTCAACCTGGACGACGACGGCAACATCACCAACGTGATCACCCCGAGTCGCAGCCTCGGGCATTTCACCTTCGCCGCCGAAGACAACTGCCCCAACGGTCGCTTTCTCCGCCCGTTGGAGAATGTGCTCGAGATCTGCATCTTCCGCTTCGATGACCCGTCCGAAGGGTGCACGCTGGAAACCGAGTACATCTTCGACGCTCTGTAGCCGTCTACCGCTTCGGCGTCGAGGCGGAAGCTAGGCCTGAATCGGCGTGGCGTACACCACTACGTTGTCCTCGTAGCTGCGGGCCTCAGAGTTGAAGTCGCCTCCGCAGGTGATCAACACAAGCTGCGGGTCACCCTCTTCAGCGAAGACATCGTCGAAGGGCAGGGAGTACTTGTCGTACTGCACAAGGTCGGTGACTTCGAATCGGGTGACCGACCCGTCGTCGTAACCTACTTCAACCACATCGCCAATCTCCATGCGATCGAGGTAGCGGAATGCTCCGTCGATACCTTCGGAGGCAATGTGGCCAGCGAGGACCGCTGAGCCGGTCTCGCCCGGTGATGGGCCGTATTCATACCAACCGACGTCAAGAGGAGGTGGCACCTCCATCTCGCCGTTCGGTTCGATGCCGACTCCGAGGACGTCGGCCGATTGCACCCCGATGCGTTCGAGGGAAACGCTGACCGGCTTCGGTCCTGCTTCCGGTATCTCGGGGATCCCGTTTGCCGGACCGATGTCGACGACCCGGTCACTCAATGTTCCGGTCGTAACCTCCAGAGGGGCATTTGGCCCGTCGGAGGAGTCGACCTGAGCGACCGAGTCGTCAACACCCGGTTGGATTTCCGAACCGGCGGACTGGGCGTCCGTCGAGCTTTCGCTCTGGACAAACCCTTGCGCTTGGTCACCCTCATCGGGTGAGCCGCATCCCGTGGCGATCAGGGCCACCACCAGGGTGGTCGAGATCGCACGGGCTGCGAGTGTGCCCAAGCTCTGCAGTGGGAGGAATGAAGTCATTGCAGTGTCCGCCGGTTCGGTCGTATCAACTGGTGGTCAGATACAAGTTTCGAGGAGTTATCAGCCTCGACGGGTGGCGAGGGTGACGCCACCGAGGGACAGCACACCAAGACCGGCGAGGATCAACAGCAGGCCATTGGCGCCATTGCTTACCGGGGAGTCACCGGTGTTAACAACGTCCGGGGTGGAGTGCAGGCCGGTGATGCTCTCGGTGATGACCTCAAGGCCGCTGTCCAGCGAACCGGTGGCGTACACGATGAGGGACTCACCTTCGTTGATGGGAAGATCGGCCGGGCCGATAACGACGGGCTCGTCGGCACCAGTGGGGACAACTTCAACACTGATGGTTCCGGCAGCCAGGTCAGCGGCACCTTCGGCGCCGTTGGCTACGTTCGAGAAAGCAACGTCGCCGTTGGCCTTGATGTCAACCGCAGGTGCGGCAGCAGCGTGACGGACAACGATGCGGCCCTTGCCGGCCTCAACGTTGGAGTCGTCGTTCTCGAATACGGCCAGGGCGGGGGTGCCCTCAGCGTCGAGGTGAGCGATAACAGTGAAGTTGCCTTCGGCGGGCAACGTGATGTCGCCACCGTCGATGGCGACGTCGTCGGTACCGGCAACCTTTACCATTACGTCTTCAAGGGTGGCGCCGGCCAGAGCGGAAAGGTCTTGGGTGTCTTTGAATGAGAAGTCGGAGAAGACGACTTCGCCGCCGGCTTCGACGTCAACGTCAACACCGGGGATTCCGTGAATGAGATGGATGCGGGCATGATCGTCCGCCGAAGCCGGAAGGGCGAAGGCGGCGAGCATCGCCACGATGGATGCAAGTGCTATTGAAAGTTTCTTAAACGAGTTCACGTCTGAGTTTCTCCTGAGTTGGGATCTGACAGGACGTGGTTACGGGTCGTGACCACAGACGGATGCATCGACCACGAAAAAAACCCTCCTGAACAAGATGATTCCAAAGATTGACGTCGAAGCGCATCCAGGGACTGCAAGCCGACGTATTTGCGCCGTTTTACCCAGTTCGGATCGGCCCGGCGGGTAGAGTTGGCCGGGCGGAAGAGGGCCGTCACCGTGTCGAGACAACAGTCGTCCCGCTCGGTGTTCACTTCGACATATAAGGCCTTTCGCTTTAGCAAATGAGAAACAGAGTTCACCAAGAATCGCATCCACCCGCCAGCCCGTGGCGTAGTCAACAGTCATGGCATTGGCAAACAGCGGAACAACGCTTGCGCGTCGCTCCGCCCGACCACATCTCAAACTTGTCGACCGACTTCCCGATGACCAAGGTGGATCGTCCGTGGAGCTGATAGATGATTTAGAGCGCCGGTTCGTCGAAGGCGACGAAGCGGCCCTGGCCCAGGTGTACGAGGACCACGGTTCGCTGATCTACAGCTACTGTCGTCGTCAACTTGGTCCCGAAACCGGGCGAGACGTCACGCAGGAAATCTTCACCTCGGCCTGGCGTGCTCGCCACCGGTTCGACCCCGACCGTGGATCGATCCGAGCCTGGCTAATGGGTATCGCCAAGAACCGGGTGGTTGATCAGTACCGCATGCAGTCCCGCCGCCCTCAAATCGCCGATGGCGTCGAGGTAGCAGACCGCCAAGATAACGGTTCGGACCGCATTCAGATCGACCGTGTTGGCGATCGCATGATCCTGGCCAACGCCCTGAATGAACTCAACGACAGGGCGAGGACAGTTGTTGAACTGTCCTTCTTTCATCAGTTGACACACCCGGAAATCGCAGCCCAAACCGGGCTACCTCTCGGCACTGTCAAAAGCGACATTCGCCGTAGCCTGCAAAAACTTAAGCACCACCTGGAGGCACAGTCATGACCGACTCCAGCATGTACAACTTCGATCAGCTTGAACAGCAGCTGGGCGCTCTCGCCCGCACGATGACCGAAGATGACTGGCGTATCGAAGCGCCCCC
>CALJMD010000114.1 GCA_937981915.1 uncultured Acidimicrobiales bacterium | reverse complement strand
GGCTCGTGGTCCTCGGGGTCCAAACCAACGTCGGCGAACGCCTTACGAAACGACTGAACGATCCCTTCGGCCGGGTCAGTCAGGGTGCCGTCAAGGTCGAACAGGACAAGGTCCCTTCCACCGCCTTCAGGTTCCGAGCCTATTGGCGTCGACTTACCGACAGCCATGGGCTCGCAGGCGAACGAATTGGACATTGCTGTCAGCCTAGGCGGCGCTCGACAACGCAACTGCCTAGGCTACGTCGACGCTTCGCAGACGCGTCGGTCAGCCCAGCTCGGAACCAACCACCGAGGCGAAGCTCACACACTCCCCCGGACGACCTCCGAGATTGTGCGTCAACCCCAGCGTTTTGCCTTTCTCGACCGACAGAATCTGCCGGTCCTCGGGGGCTTCCTTGCGAAGCTGCAGCCAGCATTCGTACAGCATCCGCAGGCCGGACGCTCCGATCGGGTGACCGAAACTCTTGAGGCCGCCATCAGGGTTGACCGGCAGTTCACCGTCAAGGTCAAAGGTTCCGTCCATGACGTCCTGCCAGCCTTCGCCCCGTTTGGAGAACTGCAGGTCCTCCATCAACACCAACTCGGTGGGGGTGAAACAGTCGTGGACCTCGGCCATGGCGATCTGGTTGCGAGCGTCGGTGATACCGGCTTGTTCGTAAGCATCGGCTGCGCATCGTGACACCTCGTTGAAGGTGGTGTAGTCGTAGTCGGGATCAAGCGGGCCGGCACCTGGACCTGACGTGAACGCTAACGCCTTGATGTACAGCGGGTTGTCAGTGTACTTGTGGGCATCTTCTGCCCGGCACAAAATGGCAGCGGCCGAGCCGTCGCTCACGCCGGAACAGTCGAAGATGCCAAGGTCGCCTGCCACCTTGGGGGCGTTGGCGATCTTCTCTTTGCTGACCTCTTTTTGGAACTGGGCCCGAGGGTTGCGGGCACCGTTGAAGTGGTTCTTCCACGCAATGCGGGTCATCACTTCTTTCATGGTCTCCCGATCGACCCCGTACTTTTCGCCGTAGGCCGGGGCCAACAGCGAGAACGATGCCGGAGCGGTGACCGACGTCTTCGTGCCGTCATCGGCGGTGCTGGCTCCGACCAGTCCGGACATGCCGTTGTCCTTCAGCTTCTCGGCCCCGATGGCCATCACCACATCAAACGCGCCAGAGGCCACGGCGTAGGCCGCGTTGCGGAACGCTTCGGAACCGGAGGCACACATGTTCTCCACCCTGGTGACCGGCTTGTAGTCGATCTTCAACGGTTTGGAGATCGTGAGCCCGGACGTGCCGGAACTCAACGTGCCGAACCAGAAGGCGTCGACGTCGTCTTGGCTGATACCGGCGGAGTCGTACGCGCTGTGGGCCGCCTCGATAATCATGTCATCGATCGACCGATCGAAGTGTTCGCCGAACCGGGTGCACCCCATCCCGACGATGGCTACCTGATCTTTGATGCCTCGTGATCCCATTGTGTTTCTCCTTGCACGATCTAGTGTCGCCGGGCCGACGGGTTTGCCGGGCCTGCTAGCGGACGGGGGTTGCTTTCCAGAAGTAATTGTGAACGCCATCTGCGGTGAGCATCCGGCGGAACGTCATGCGAACTCGCATACCGATCTCCACTTCGTCGGGATCGGCATCGGTCAGCTGGGATGTGAAACGGCCGCCGCCGTCGAAGTCGACGACCACGGCGATGGTTGGGGGCGAAGGGGAAAAGGCCAGGTGATCGATGGTGTAGGTGGTCACAACGGCTTCGACATCGGCCATCGGCACCATCTCCATCTCGTCCACTGCACCGCCCTTGACTGATACCCGCTGAGGGGGCAGGTGGACGGCTCCTGACGAGCGGTCGCGAGAACCAACGAAGCCGAACTTCCAGGCGACGTTGCGTTGCGCCGGTGGCCCGGCGGGAGCGTCGGGGTCGGGACGACGAGGAGGTTCGCGGTCCAAGAAACCTCGCCACGTCAAGAACTTGGCGTAATCCAGACCGTCGTTTCCTCCGGCGACCTGTTCGGCCACCGGGTTGTCCGGAACGTAGTCGGCGATGGCGTCGGTGGTTCGAAAGATAGTGACGTCGCACCCGTCAGCCAGGCTCACCAACATTAACAACTGGTCAGGGGCGGCCTGGTCGAGTTCGTTGGCCAAGGCCAGCAACCCGTGGCCGCTTCCAGTGTTGCCGATGCTGGCGGTCAGATCGGCGGCAGCGGGAACTTCTCCCACACCGGCTGCTCCCGCGGCCCCTCGAACCGCTCGACCGTGAAGCCCGGTGATGATGACCTTGTCGATGTCGGCGGCCGACAGTTCGGTGGCCTTGAAGGCGTCGTTGGCGGCTTCGGTGACAAGTCGTTTGTAGACCGACTCACCGAACCGTTCCTCCCAGACCCTGGAGTAGTTCCAGTTGGGCTGTCGCCAACGATCGAGGAACTCGCCGGTGGCTGAGGCGCCACCCACCCATTCGGCAATGACTGGGGCGTCGTCGTCGGATCCGATCATGACGGCGACACCGGCGTCACCCAGTGACGCTTCGTCGCCGCTTCCCGGGCGACCGGTTCGAACGTCTGCCGCTGTTACCAACACCGCCCGGCGGTCGTTGAGCGCCGCGGTCAGAGCGGCCGTGGTCGAACGGACCGAGCCGACCATGTCCCCGGCGAACACATCGCCCGGGTAGTTGAGCGCGGCGTGCACGGCGTTGGCGTTTGTCTTATCGAGGTAGGGAGGCGTGACCGACGAAAAGTAGACCGCAGCGGGGATCGGTGCGTCGAACGACCGTAACGCGCCGCGGGCGGCCTCGACCGCCATCGAGGTGGCATCCTCGTCGTAGGAGGCAACGGCTCGCGTCCCCTTCCCGCCACCCGAGCCGAGCGCAGCCGATATCGAAGACCGCTGCAGCCGGTAGTACGGCACGTGGGTTCCGTAGCCGAGGATGCCTCGTCGCAGCCGGCCGGTTGATTGGGTCACGACATACTCCTGTGCGGATTACCTGTGCGGATAACCTGTGCGGATTACCTGTGCGGATAAACAGTGAAATAATCGTAGCTCACGTTCGGTTTTGGGGCCATGCGAGCGAAGCCGACACCGACGGGGCAAACTTGGGGCGTGGCTGTAGAGAAGCCGACTGCTTCGAGGTGGAACAGACCGGCCTATCAGAACCGGAGCCAAACCACCCAGGAACTCATTCTTGACGCGGCCGAGCGGCTCTTCGCTGAGCGGGGCATCGCCCGCACGTCAGTGCAAGAGGTGGCCAGCGAAGCCGGACGTTCAATCGGATCCCTCTACCACCACTTCGACACCAAAGAAGTGCTGGTACACGCCGTCATCGACCGCCTACTGGCCGACATGGGATCCGAAATGGACCGGTTCTTCGCTGACGACCGCTGGGCCCGCTCGACTATCGCAGACATTTTGACCGCCTATCTTCGAGGCGTCCTGGGACTCGAGCAGGGGCGCCCCGGCTACAAGAGGATTGGCTGGGAGGCATCAATTGCCAACAACGAAACCCGGAGTCGCTACCGGGCCACGCGCCGCCACGCCAACGAACAGCTCAGGCAACTTCTCCTGGATCGTCGAAGCCAAGTGGGCCACCCAAACCCCGACCTTGCTGTCAGCCTCGTTATCGATCAACTCAGCGCAATGACAAATAGTCGACTTGAAAGCTCGTTCACGCCAACTGAACTGGGCGATGTCACTGACGATGCCTTCGTCGAGTTGGCCCTCGATTCGGCCCTAACGTTCCTTCGCTACTCCGAGCCCGACACCTGATCAGCTCCGGCCGCTTCGAGCCGCTAGACCATGTCTAACAGTTCCACCCAGCCACCGTCGGCGGCGGTCGCCACAACGTGATCGGCCTTGCTCAACGCGTCGGGGTGGCCATCGGCGGGTACAACGGCTATCGCCGCCGCCTCCAGCATTTCCACGTCGTTCGGTCCGTCGCCGATGACCAGTACCCGATGTTGGTTCAAGCCATGGGCTGCACAAAAGGAGACGATGCCGTCCCACTTTGAGACGTTGCTTGGGGCAACCGTGATCGAGTGGCCGCCGTATTGGCGATCGGGTGCATTGTGCGGGACCGACACTGCCAGCAGCGCCTCGTGCAACCTGTCGGCGACGACCTGTTCGGTCCCCAGCAGACTGAAGCTCAACACCGTTTCGGTCTGCACCACCGAGACCAGATCCGCTACCTCGACGTCGGAACCAAACGATGCCAGGTGTCCCGGGTGAGTCGACGGCGCCGAGGCGACACGCACCGACGGTTCGTCACTGTCGACATAGACGCACGGCTGCAGATCCAGTCGATCGAAAGCGTCAAGCACGCGTACTGCCTCTTGCGAGCTGAAACCTCCCCGGTGAAACCGTGTGCCGGTGGCAAGGTCAACGCCCAACCCACCGTTCAATACCACCGCCGGTAGGTTCAGACCCAGCTGTGTCAACGGTGCACGAGTCGACCCCAACCGTCGACCGGTTGCCACCAACACCGGAACGCCGCGTCGGCCGAGTTCGGCGACCGCGGCTACGTTCTCTGGCGGCGTAGCATCGGGCGTCTCCCAGAGCGTCCCATCAAGATCAGTGACGACCAGCTCAATGTCGGTGAATTTGCTGTCGGTCAATTTGCTGGGCCGGAGCTCTCACTATCGGTTTCGAGACCAAGCGCTTTCACCGCGGTTCTCATGGCCCACCGATAGTCAGCCTTGCCGTTAGGTCCGCGAAAGACCCGGTCGACCCGGACCAAGCTCTTCGGCAACTTGTATCCCGACAGGTCAGAGCGGAGAGAGTCGATGAGCTCCCGGTCATCAACATCGTCAACGTTTTGCCCGTCGACCGACAGTTCCACCACCGCGGTGACCGCGGCACCCCACACCGGGTCGGGCACACCGACCACAACCGCGTCGACAACCTCTGGCCGTCGTTTCAACGCCTCTTCGACCTCTTCGGGAAAGACCTTCTCCCCACCGGTGTTGATCGACACCGAGCCACGCCCTAGCAGAGTGACCGACCCGTCAGCTTCGAGGGTGGCCCAGTCACCGGGAATGGCCCACCGGCGGCCCTCGTAGTCCTTGTAGGTGGCAGCGGTCTTGACCGGGTCACCGTAGTAACCAACCGGGATGGGGCCGGACACAGCCAGCAGGCCGACTTCACCCGACCCCGGTTCGATCCGACGTCCATCTTCGGTGAACAGCGCAGCATCGGGGCCGAGAGCAAACGACGCCGTTGTGGTGTCCTCGTCGCCAACCGATTGGCGAGCGGCAAATCCGACACCTTCACTGGCGCCAAGCGAGTCGTTGAGAATCAGCGCGCCTCCGCTGTTGGATGCGTGAGCCAGCAACCGATCCTTGACCGGTTTGCTCCACATGACCCCCGACGATGTGATCTGCTTCAGCGACGAGATCCGATAGGGCTCACCCTGCGACTCGGCATCATCGAGAGCCTCGACCATGGGTCGGCAGAAAACGTCACCGACAATCGAGATGGCCGAAACCTCAGAGGATTCGACAGACCTCCACAGCTCCACCGGATCGAAGTGACGGTTGGTCAACGTCACCACCCGTCCACCTCGGAACAACGTGAACAAGGCGCTGATTCCAGAGGTTCCGTGCATCAGCGGCGCAGCGGCCAACAGCCGAGGCAAGGCATTCAGTTCGCCAAGGCGATCGAGCATCGGCGCCATCTCGGCCGTCGTTGACGGCAACGGTATACCAAACGGTTCCAACGAACGGTCGACCAGCTTGACCAAGTGACGGTGGGGCCACATGACCCCCTTGGGGTTGCCGGTGGTACCTCCGGTGTAGAGGATCCAAAGATCATCGCCGCTTCGACTCAAGCGAGGAGCCGGCTCATGGGAGGTCACCAGGTCTTCGAACGCGACAGCCCAAGCGGGAGCCGGTTCGAGCGAGCCCACCTCTACCCAGAGCTGCACCTTCGGCAACTTGGACCGGATGGCGTCCATTCGTTCGGTCAGGCTGTGATCGAAGATGACCGCCTTGGCGTCGCTGTTGTCGAGCAGGTAGGCCAGCTCACCCTCTACGTAGCGGTAGTTGACGTTACACGGACCGGCCCGAAGCTTGAAGGCGGCAAACTCGGCTTCCAAGTATTCGTTGCCGTTGTACAACGCCAAAGCCACATTGTCACCGGCTGCCACACCGGCATCGGACAACGCGGCGGCCAGCCTCGATGCCCGGTCATCGAACTCGGTCCACGAGCGAACCGACGTCCCGTGTTGCAACGCCACGTCGTCGCCAATGTGATCGGCGACGGCCTCCCACGCAGAGGCAAGGTTCAGCCCAGCAGGGGTGCCTGGACTCGTGCCAGGAGCGGAAGTTGAAGTCATGCTGTTGTTGCCATTGTTTGCCTCCATCGGGGCGCAATCATGCCCTGCAGTAGAACCAGGGCGACGGCCGCTGAACCGGCGGCAGCCAGGAACGCGGCTCGGTATCCCGACACGGTCACGATCAGTCCGAACACGGGCCCGACCATGGCGTTGGCGA
>CALJMD010000113.1 GCA_937981915.1 uncultured Acidimicrobiales bacterium | reverse complement strand
CCCGACCTCCGAGCTCAATACGGCGAAGCCGGAGTGGCCGTTTTGGTTGCCCACGAGTGGGGCCACGTTGTCCAGAACCAGCTCGACATGTTCGAGCAGACATCGATTCTGTCCGAGCAGCAGGCCGACTGCTACTCCGGCGCATTCGTGGCTTGGGCCGAAGCAGAGCAACGTTCACCGTTCGATGACCCTCAGGCCTTGGATGACGCCGTACTGTCCACCATCGAAACCGCCGACGAACTAGAGGTCACCGCCGCCGACGACGAAGCCCATGGGAACGGATTCGACCGGGTCCGAGCCACCCAGGAAGGCTACGACCGTGGCGTTGAGTTCTGTCGAGGCTACGACGACAACCCGCCGCCGGTCACCCAGATAGGTTTCGCCCGCGGTGACGCGTCAGGCAACCTTCCATTCGAACAGGCTGATCAACGTCTACTAGCCGAGGTCGCCACCTACTTCACCGCCGTGGCCGCCGACCATACGCCAGAAGCGGCCACTGCCGATGAACAGGAAGTCGATGAGCTACTGGCCGAATCGGTGACGCTGCCCGACGAAGCTTTCCTTCGTGACCTGTACGACGTCGTCGGGGACAACGCCATCGGCGCCCAATACGCCCTGGCCTACGGCGAAGCAGTACAGGATTTGGCCGGTGACCCGACCCAGGGCGAAGGCCCGGCATTGCAACGTGCTTGCCTCATGGGCTCATGGCTGCACGAGGCCATCGAGCAGGGTCCGGACGCCCAAGCTGGCCCACTGTCGCCCGGCGACGTCGACGAAGCAATGCTGGTGTACCTGGTGTCACCCGAGTTG
The DNA here is from genome assembly GCA_937981915.1 of uncultured Acidimicrobiales bacterium. Lineage (GTDB taxonomy): Bacteria > Actinomycetota > Acidimicrobiia > Acidimicrobiales > SZUA-35 > JAHELU01. The sequence continues at coordinate 16,389 of CALJMD010000113.1, read as the reverse complement.
GATGACCGACCGGGCCTCGTGTTCGAACTCCTGGCCAGCCTGCGGTTGGGCACCATCGAAGGTGTGTCCGCCTGCGGACTAGGGCGCTAGCCGACTGCGATCAGTTATGAATCGCTGGGGATTAACAGAGTTCGTCGAGAGCGTTCTGAGCCTGGTTGTGACCCCAGTTGAAGTCCAGCCAATCGGGGTTTGGTTCATCCCCACGGTTGAACATGGCATCACGACAAATTGCTTCGGTTGATTCGTCTCGTACGTCGGGTTCGAACCTGTCGAGGCCGTCGATGAGGATGGCCAAACCTTCACCCTGGAACTGATTCTGTTCGACGTGGTAAATCAGGTTGGCGCTTTGGCGGTCCAAGTGGTTGTTGGCGATGAGTCGTTGCGGGTTGATGGCATTCAACGCCAACAAGATCACCACCGCTGTCACCGCAGTGGCCCCGGTGAGCCACGCCTTGTGGCCTCGCCAGCCCGACAGACGGACCGCCAGGAGAACCAGCGAAATACCGATCCAGAGACAGACGACAAAGGCGTAGACCCGACGTGGTGTCATACCGTCATCGTCGATGTAGAAGAAGATGCGAGTGACGGCCACCGCCACAATCAACATGGTCAACAGGACCGTGGCGTAACCACCGACCCGAGCGAACATCGAGGCTCGCCGATCGGAGTCGGTCAGCACCCGAACCGTCATCACCACAACGACCGTTATCAACGCCACCCAGATCAGCTGGAAGAAGCCTTGACGGGCGAACTCTTTTGGCGCCAACCCGGCCCGAGTCAGCGCATCGTCGGCGCCGCCCACCACCGTCAACAACTGGGCGACGGCGAACATGGTGAACAGGGCGGTGATCGAACCCAAGATGATGGCTGTTTCGACCGAACCCAGTGACCGGCTGGATGGTTGAGCTTCCGACGGGTCGTCCTCCTTGGCGGCCAGGCTCAACAACGCAATGAAAGCCCATGCCCCAAGCGCGGCCAGAATCAGATGTCCCACGATCGTGCCGCCACCGAGATCAACACCGGTGAAGAACGACTCGAACACGACATCGGCCGAGGCCAGCAGAACGCCGAGAAGAAGAACGATCGGTGTAGCGATCATCAGCCCCCGAACCACCTCTTTACTAGCCGATGATTCGCTGGCGTCCCAATGGCGGTACCTGGCCGCGGCCTCCTGAATAACAACGATCGGCGTGACCACCGCCTTTTCAAACACGTTCAGGCTGTCGGCGGCCACTCGGGCAGGTCCGAAATTCCACATGTCCCGACCGCGTCCGACCAGTGCGGCACCAACCAGCAAAGCGAACGCCGCAGCGAAGTTGAACAGGGTCAGCAACAACTCGGTGCGTACGGCCAACAAAAGCCCGAACACCACGGAACCGGCCAACATGACCTGAGACGCCTTCGACCGGATGAATCCTGACGCCAGGAGTCCTCCTGCCAGGCAGACAATCAAGATGGTGAAGGCCACGTTGTTCCACGGCGGGCGCCGCAGGGCCAAGTCGGCAGCGACGGCCACTGCTACGGCGCTTACCACCCAGATTGCCTTCAACGGCGTCGGCTCGGGCGGAAGCATGACCAATGGAGCGTCAACCTCCGACCCGGGTTCAGGCGGCGGTGGTGTGCCATCGTCGGTAGCCACCCCGGCCAGCTCTGTTAGATCGTCTGATTCGTTGACGTTCTCGCTCGTCATATTCTCTACTCCCTCGCGTCCTCTGAGATCGTCGTTGATCTCCATAAGCGCTTTCGCGGCCCGCCGTTAAGGCGTGCCGCGCCACCGAGCCGTAGAATAGCACTAGAGGATCGAGGGCTCCCGTCGGCCCCTCGCCCGACAAGAAGAAATCTGGGTAACTTGAGCGCGAACAATCGAGACGGCGAAATCGTGAATAATGGCGAGGCCGACAGCGGTGCAGCGGCCGTCGACCGAGAGCCTGATGCCAAACCGGTGGCGTTGTGGCGCGAGCTTCAGGTGGTGCCGGAAATGATGGCGTTCCCGGTTCTGGCCGGGTTGTCGGCCATTCGGGCACCTAAAGGGCCGTCTCGGCCGGTGCTGGTTCTGCCCGGCTTTATTGGAAGCGACTATTCGACCGTCGCCCTGCGCGGCTACCTGTCGGCCATCGGCCACCAGCCTCACGGGTGGGGTATCGGCCGCAACGTAGGCCCGGCAAATCACATCGTGACCGGAGTCGACTCGCTGCTGATTAAGTTGGCCGACCGGTACGAAGGAAAGGTCGACATCGTCGGGTGGAGCCTGGGCGGAGTCTTCGGACGAATGCTGGCCTTTAACCGTCCCGAACTGGTCAACCAGGTCATCTCACTCGGCTCGCCCATCCGTCTGCAGCGTGATCAAAGCAACGTCAACGGCCTATTCGAACTGATGGGTTCATGGTGGCGGTTCTCGGCCTCGCCGAAGAAGCTGGACATCGACCGGATCCCGGTTCCTTCGACGGCGATATGGACTCGCAGCGATGGCGTGGTGCCCGGCCCGACGTGCCGTCAGACGCCCGGGCCGACCGCTGAGACTGTTGAAGTTCGAGGCTCCCACTGCGGCCTGGTCTACAACAGTGCCGTGCTGCGTTTGATGGCAGACCGCCTAGCTCAGCCGGTAGGGGAATGGCAGCCGTTTGTTCCACCGAGAGGCCGCGAGTCGCTGTACCCCTCCATTGAGAACGGCGGCACTGTTGTTGCCAGCTAGCCGATCGTGGCGACTGGGAGTGGGCGCGCCGATAGTTGTTGGAATAGCCGTTGGGCTGGTGTTCACCATCATCGGCTGGGGTGGTGCCTCGGCTTCGGCCCAAGCGGTTGAGGTGGAAACGCCTTCAGATGAGCTCCGGGTCGTGATGACCGAACTCGAACCGTTTGTCATCGACGACGATGGCGAAGCCGACGGTTTCTACGCCGAGATCTGGTCCGAAGTAGCAGGCGAACTTGACGTCAACTACAACATCGTCTGGGTCGACTCGTTCGGGGAGCTGCTCGAAGCGATCGAAGCCGGTCGGGCGGACGTGGCAGTGGCCCCGTTGGCCCCCACCGCGGAGCGCGAAGCCCAGTTCGACTTCACCTCCGCTGTGATCACGTCCGGCCCTCAGCTCGGCTACAGCGATCGGTTGGCGTCGAGGGTCACGATTCTGCGAGCGCTGGTAGACACCCGCGTGTTGCGGGTCTTGCTGTACGCCATGATCGGCGTGGTGATCATCGGTCACCTAATCTGGCTGATCGAGCGCAACGAGGACGAAGACGGCCCCGAAGATCACTTCCAAAGCGGATACCTGCCAGGCGTGTGGGACGGAATCTGGTGGACGATGGTTACGGCCACCACCGTTGGTTACGGCGATCGCACCCCGAAGTCGCCGCTTGGCCGAGGCATGGCTCTGATTGTGATGATGTTCAGTCTTGTGCTGGTCGGTGCCTTCGTCTCACAGGTCACCACCGTGCTGACAGAGTCGTCGGCCACCGCCCCGTTCACCGGCTTGGATGATCTCGGCGATCAGCAGGTGGGTGTAGTAGAAGGAACGTCGTTTGAAGCGTTCCTGAACGACGCAGGCGTTGAAACCGTGCCGTTCGAAAGTCAGGATGCGATGTTTGAGGCCGCGGCCGACGGACGGGTCGACGCCGTCGTCGCCAACCCCTTCGCCCTGTCCGAGCTCGGCCCTAACTACGGCGTGGTCGGCACCGGCGATGTCCTCTACCAGGAGTTTGAGACCTTCGGCTTGGCGGAAGATTCGCCGTGGCGGGAACCGATCAACATGGTGTTGGCCAACCTGCAAACCTCCGGTGAAGTGGAAGACATCGTCAACCGCCACCTATCCGGCTCGTAGCGCCCAGGTCGGCTACAAGCCCAGTCGTTGCCGAACCCAGGCCCGAGCAGGGCGAGCCTGTGCCTCCTGGAAGTCTCGAAGCATCGGGATCGACGGTATCGGCGGGAGTCGGGCCGAGGCGGTAAAGAACCCGGCTCCGGCCACAGCCACCGCCGTTATCGCTTCAGGGTCGACGGTGTCGGAGAAGCGAGACATCGCCCACACATCGGCAGCGTCCCACCCTCCGCTCATGGCCACCGATGGGATCATGAACAACAGGTCGGCCCATGGCGGACCGTTACAGGCATTGGCCCAGTCGACGATGAACACTTGGTCTTCGCTCAGCAGAATGTTGTCGGCACGAATGTCGGAGTGGATCAGCGCGGTCGGTGGGCAGTGCTCGGCCCACGGCGCTTCGAGTTGGGCGAGACGATTCAGCACCGATTGATCAATCCACGGTTCGATGTCGGTGGCTTCTTCCGCTGCCAGCCGCCGCCACCCGGTGAAGTGCTTGTTGAACCGTCGAGTGAGATCGCCCAGTTCGGCAACGGGTGCAAGCGTCATCGAGTCGATGGTGTCGATGACGGCTTGCAGCTCATGTCGCTCCCACGGAAGCGTCGGCGTTGCCCCGTCGACGTCTTCGAAAACGGCGGCCAATCCGAAACTCTCGTCGACAACCCCCAGCATGGCGGGAGCCGGGGCCCCGGTCGGCAACGAACTCATGACCGCCACCTCGTGGCGTTGAAACCGACCGGATATCTCCAACAACTGTTCAGGGAGCGCCTTGATGAAACGCTTTCGGCCGTCCGACAGGACGCAGCGGGCCGCCAGGCCGGGCGAAAACCCTTCCTCCTGACTTGACCACTCGACAACCGACGCTCCCAGTTCAGCTTCAATCGCCGCTTGGAACTCGGTGGTCAGTTCGGACCAGTCCACTCGAGGAATAGTTCGAGTGGACGTCATCCGCTGGTGACCTCGGCTGCCACTGAGCGGAGGTCGTCAGCCCGGTTCGGGTTGCCTGCAACCTGAAGGCCTGAGCGGTCGGCCCGCCCCCACAGCCACAGGAGAAGCTCGGCCCCCGATCCGTTCACCGTGGCGCTGTTGGCGTCGTCGATAGTGCCTGATGCATCGGCTTCACCAGGTGCGAGCAGGCGGACCGCGCGGTCATCGAGACTGCGGCCGTCGGCCAACGAGCCTGTCAGGTGACCGGTCTCCAATGGCCAGCGCCGAGACCCGCAGTCGAGAACAATCAAGCCGGTGTCGGGGCTGAAGGTGGCTTCGTCGGGTAGGGCGTCGGCTCCCAACATGACCTCCATCATTTCGTCGATGCCGTCGATGGCCAATTGTTCATCGACGGGGGAGAGGTCGTTAGCGGTCAACTCGGCGTCGACCCGATGGATCAGCGCCTCTTGAGCCTGGCGCCTGCGAACCCATGCCACCGTGCCACCGGCCGGTGACCAGCTCCAACACGGTTCAGTGTCGGCCCGCAACAGTCCCGCTTGCAGGCTGGCGAGGCGGTCGGTCAGAAAGCCAATAAGAAGCTGATCGTCGGGGCGCTCCGCCCGGTCGTAGCTCGACGGGTCGGCACTCTGGCCGCTCAGAATATGGGACCAGAAATCTTGCACTTCTCCGAGGTGCCAAACCAGGTCGGCCAGGCTCCAGTCCGGACACGACGGCACCGTGCGCTCCATAGCGGTTGGGTCATCGGCGGTGGCGGCGGACGCAACAGCCAGGAACCGACTGGTGTTGTCGGCAAAGTGGTGATCAAAGTCGAGGGTCGCATCAGCCATACGGTCGAACGTAGCGCACGGCAAGGCCCCTCTGCCGTCCGATAAGAGGACAGAGGGGCCTCACCAAGTTTGGTAGTACTGGTAAGAATTGCTGGGGGCGTACCCTAGTTCTTGCCAGTGACCGAAATCTCCCGATCGTTCAACGGTTGAACCGGTCGACGGTTGCCCTCGGGGAACTCTTCGCCGGAGAAGATCTCTTCGAAGTCGTCGATTTGTTCCTCGCTCATTTGCTGATCCTGGTCCAGAACGAACCAGGAAACACTCTCGGAGCACGGTGGTGTGGTCAGCGAGCCCATGTAGGAAACCGCAGTCGGCTTCTTTGGAGCCAACTTTGACAGACGGAAGTCGTCAACCTCGATGCGACGAGTGTCGTCCACATCGGGCAGGTCAGCCCAAATGGGAGCCAGGACCTTGTTGGCCCGACCTTCCTCCATGAAGATGCCGAGAACGGCCAACTCACCGTCGGCGTTGGCGTGAACGAGATGCATCTCCAACGGATGGAGGACTCCGTCCACAGCGTGCTCGCTAGGAGCGTGGAAGTGGAACTGGAGCAAGTCGTAGGTGTTCTCACCGATAGTGAACGATCCGGCTCCGGCGGGGATGTCCACCTGCACGGTGTGGGTGTTGTTGAACACTTCGACAGTTGCCGACTTGTCGTAGTCGACGCTGATGCCGCCGACCTTCTTTGCTCCCCGTTTCTCCGCCTTTAACTGTGCAAGGGCGGCGTCGACGGCTTCGGCATCGATGTTTATCGGACTTTGCTCTGCTCCCCCGCATTCCGGGAAGCTCTCAGCCCACGTGTCGGGTCCGAGGTCGTTGTAATTCCAGTCTTCAACGGCGTCTACGGCGGTAGCCGCGACGCCGACCGTCAGTAGGCCCGCTACCGCTGCTGCGATGGCGCGCCGGGTGGAACGTGGTGGTCGTTTCACGAAGTATCTCCTTAGGTTTCCCGCGCCTGAGCTATGACAAGATCGCCCTTCAGCGATTTGTCCAGCCCTAGGACACCCTAGGAAAAATGGCGGTCGGCCTGGAAGCGCCATGCGGCCGGAGTAGCCGGGTTGGACGCTCCCCTGCAATTGCGCCAATCGGCTTAGCCGGTACGCGCCAGAACAGTCCGAATCAGTCGATCAGCCGACGACGCTGACCTCAGACGCGGTGGTCGAGTCAGTGGCGACCCGATCGGCGTTGACTCTGATGGCGTCGCAAATCTCAGCATCACGAGTGCGAGGCAGATCGTGGCCCATGTCGGGAAACACCAGGAGCCTGGAGTGCGTGACAGCGGCCGCAGTGGCGGTACCCCCAGACGGTACGACCAGTTTGTCTTCCAGTCCGTGTACGACCAGGGTTGGCACCGTTATCTGACCGAGTGCTTCGGTGCGGTCGGGTGAGGCCGCAATGGCCGCAGTCTGTCGTTCCACTCCCTGAGGGCGGAAGCTCCGGTCGACGGCCACACGGTTTCGCTCCAGATGTGTTTGCCGATCCCAAGATGACCCGGCCCACAGCGAGTACATCTCGGTGTTGTGCTCGGGGGCCTCGGTTCGGCTCACCTTTGGGGCCCGAAGAATACTCACCATCACTTTGGGGTTGATACCACCGTTGCGACGATCACCGGTGTTGGACATGATTGACGTCAACGACAACACACGACGGGGATGCTCGATTGCCATGGTCTGGGCGATCATCCCGCCCATTGACATGCCGACCACGTGGGCCTCGTCAATGTTGAGCGCATCGAGTAGCCCGACGGCATCGGCCGCCATATCGGTAAGTCGATAGCCGACGTCGAGATCGCGGGGTCGAACCAGGTTGCCCAACATGGCTCTGCGGTTCGGGGGTTCCCAGGAGAACTCAGTGCTCAACCCGATGTCGCGGTTGTCGAATTGAATGACTCGAAAACCGCGAGCCACCAACGCATCGACGAACTCCGGTGGCCAGTCGATCAGCTGACCGCCCAAACCCATGACCAGCAGCAGCGGGTCACCCTGACCTCGCTCCTCGTAGCAGATAGTGATTCCATTGGCTTGAACGAGGGGCATGGTTGCTCCTGAGTGAGTTCGGGGGCGAGTCGATAGTGAACGTGGGCCTAGTCAGCGTCTGTTTTGTTGCCGGCTGCTCGACTGGGAGCCACGCGTGGAGGCTCGTTGGGTTGCTTGGGGTAGACGGGGGGCCAAGGGGCATCCATCATTCCGTTGGCCAGATCGGCATCGTACATCGTCAATAGGGGAGTGATGGAACTCGGAGCGTCATACATGGCAGCCCATGGATCACCGTCGGACGCCAGCCTGGCCGGGACAACATCCATTGTCAGTTTGTCCGGCTCAACCGATTTGAGTTCGTCCCAGTGAAACGGTGTCGACACTTGCGCTCCGACTCGGGCTCTGACGCTCCAGGCGGCGAAGACCGTCTTGTGAGGGGCATTCTGGTTGAAGTCGATGAACACCCGGTCGCCTCGCTCTTCCTTCCACCAGGCTGCCGTCAGACGGTCGGGGACTCGACGTTCCAGTTCGCGGGCTAGTGCCACCGCGGCTGCTCGAACCTGGTAGCTGTCCCAGACCGGTTCGAGCCGGGCGTAGATGTGGATTCCCCGACTGCCCGTTGTCTTCGGAAAGCATCGGACACCGAGTTCGTCGAGCAGTTCCTTCACTTGCGTCGCAGCGAAGCGAATGTCGTCAAAGTCGACGCCGGGGGAGGGGTCAAGATCGATGCGGAGTTCGTCAGTGACGGCAGGATCAGCGGCTTTATACGGCCAGGTGTGAAAACCAAGGCAGCCCATGTGGGCGGCCCAGGCGATGTGGCCGATATCGGCTGCCACCATGGCGTTGGACGTCGTCCCGTTCGGCGTGGACACCACGGTGGATTCAAGCCAGTCCGGCGCCCCTTTGGGCACGCGCTTTTGAAAGAACGACTTGCCGGACGCCCCGTCAGGGAATCGTTGCATGAGAGTGGGACGCCCACCCATGGTGGCCATCAGCGGTTCGGATACCGCTTGGTAGTAGTCGATCAGGTCCAACTTGGTCTGGCCCTTCTTCGAGAAGAAGACCTTGTCGGGTTTGGAGATCGTGAGGTCGTGTCCACCGATCGAGACAACGACCGGCTCGCCGAAGTCGGCCATCGGCCCAGTCTAGTGAACCGCCTACTGTTCGTCGGTCAGCTCTTCGGCCGGTCCGGGGTGGTAGTAGGGAACATAGGGGTCGGCGTCGCCGATGCGAATGAGTGACTGGCCCTGGCATTGGCGAATGCGCAGCCCTGCGGTGCCCTCGTCGATCATGACCGAACCCGGTCCGCGGTCTCCGGCGACGATGTCTGCCAGTCGTCCGCCTCGGAAGGCCACGACCTTTTCCCACAGGCAGCCCGGAGGTACCGACCACTCACCTTGAACGAGGTCGCCCATCCAGTAGTCGCCGTCGGTGATGGTGGTCAACGGTTCGATGAGCGGCGACCACGGCATCCACGATCCGCAGCCGACTGACGAGGTGAACGTGTTGGATTCGACGCCGAGAATGCTGACCAGCATGCGACCAGCATGGAGGTGATCTTCGCCGGTGGTGCGAGTGATCTCGTCGTTGCGTCCAACTCGTCGGCCGTTGTAGTCCTCGGGGTCGTAGGGGTCGGGTTCGTAGAGATAGTCGAACGGTACGTCGCCGCTGTTGATCAGGCGGTAGCTGCAATCTTGAGCATCGAACGTGGTGGTGTACAGCCCGGGGTCCAGTCCGTCGGAGTGTGGTCCTTGCGGCGCCGGGGGCTCGTCGGTGTTGTCATCGTCAGCGACATCGTCGGTGTTGTCAGAGTCGCCGGTGTCAGAGTCGCCGTTGTCATCGCCATTGTCATTGGGATTGTCACTGTCATCGTCGGTCAGCCAGGTATCGGGTGCGATGCGGTGGGTCCCGCTGTTAAACCCGCCCTCGGTGAACGCCAGTTGCGCTGGGCCGGCCTTGCCCAACGTCGCCTGCTTCTTGGTCACCCGTTCTTCGGTTACCTGTGCTTGCTCACCATCGGTGATGTCCACCAGTTGTGTCACTCCGACAACAACGGCAGCAACAGCTAGCCCGAGAAACGCAATGAGTCCGACGAGGCGGTACGGCCAATCCATGCTGGGCCAGTCGGCTCATCAACGAATCTTTCAAGGCGGCGAGGCCGAAGTTCGGTGTCGTTTCCCGGTCAATTGCCTGTCGACCGCCAACAGACTCGATGTCATAGGCCGTCGGGCCCCCTCGACGTGGGCCCGACGGCCCAGATCGGCTGTTACCGTCGGGTCGTGACCAACCATGAGGTCGGTGTCGGCCCACACCCGCAGCCATGGCCGGACGACGATCGTTTCGATCCCGAGCTGTTGGCCGAAGGCGATAGGCGCAACGTCGTCGACCGCTACCGCTACTGGACGGTGGAAGCGATCAAGGCGGACCTCGACACCGTGCGTCACCCGTTTCACGTGGCCATCGAAAACTGGCAGCATGATCTGAACATCGGCACGGTGGTTCGGACCGCCAACGCATTCTTGGCCGCCGAGATCCACATCGTCGGTCGACGTCGTTGGAACCGGCGGGGGGCCATGGTGACCGACCGCTACCAGCACGTTCGCCATCACCCTGATGGCGACGACCTGGCCCAGTGGGCCAGCGAGGCCGGACTGCCGTTGATTGGAATAGACAACCTGCCCGGGTCGGTGCCGATCGACACCCGGCCGTTGCCGCCCGCCTGTGTCCTGGTGTTCGGACAGGAGGGTCCCGGTCTCTCCGAGGCCATCCGACCACGGCTTGATGAGTGTCGGTCTATTCCGCAGTTCGGGTCAACCCGGTCGATCAATGCCGGGGTCGCGGCCGGAATCGCTATGCACAGTTGGATCCGCACGCACGCCCAGGCGACGTAAGCAAAAACGACAGAACCGGGCCGCCGATCAGGTGATCGTCGACCCGGCTCTGATCACAGTCAGAGTTGTTGGCTGCGTTAGTTCAGGATTCGGAACTCGATGCGACGGTTCTGGGCTCGAGCTTCTTCGGTGTCGTCGGGGTCAACCTTCAAGCGACGTTCGCCGAATCCGACGGCAGTGATCTCGTTCTCGACGCCTCGTTCACGCAGAGCGCCCAGTACGGCGTCGGCTCGATCCTGACTGAGCGTCTCGTTCGATTCGTCGCTGCCGGTCGAGTCGGTGTGGCCACCAATCTCGATGGCGACGTCCGGGTTGTCGGTCAAGAAACCTGCGGCTTCGTCGAGAACCTCAGCCGAGGCGGCATCGATGATGGCGCTACCGGAAGCGAACTGGATGGGTTCAAGGCTGTTCAGCGACGCTTCAAGTTCGCCGGACTCTTGCAGCACCAACTGGTTGTCGACCTCGACACCGTCGATATCGCCGAACGCTCCAACGACCTGGCTGAACAACACGTCGTCAGTCATGGCGCCACTGATGGTTACCTGGACTGGGGGCGTCGTGTTGGGGTCAACCACGAGCTGATTGTCAACCTGCGGCTCGGAGTACACCGACACTGCCCGCTCGAAGATGGCCTGCTCGGTCGCTTCGTCAGGGACGGTTCCGGTCAGAACAACCGAGGCTTGAGCGGCGGCCACGTTGACTGCTGCGGCCTCCGGGGCTTCTGCTTGAGCCAACGTCAGGTTATCGACGACACTGTCCACGCCCGGTTGAGCGCCAAGGAAGGCCAGAACTTCCTGGCGGGCTTCGTCGTCGGCTACTTCACCGGTGGCGGTAACAACGTTGCCATCGGCACTCAGATCGATGCCGCTAAAGCCGAGGGCGCCGAGGCCGGCCAACATGGCCGGAACGTCCGGTAGCACTACTTCAGCCTCGGTGGGCTCTTCTTGTTCAACGACTTCTTCGACGGCCGGGGCGGCTGCCGTGTCGTCGTTCGTCGGCGCTATCGAAGGCCAAACAAGGGTGACGGCCAAGATGGCGATGCCGACGGCGATAGCCAGCAGAGCGGGAAGCTCGTCTTGGTCCTCGTCAGCCAGAGCGACGCCGCGGCGCCGTTCGGCCGCCAGCCTGCGCTCTTCTTCTTCAGTGGTCAGATCTGCCATTGGCAGAGTCTGCCATCAAATCGTCCGATTCCGGTCGCTCATCGTCATTCGAAATATGTTTGTTGCCCTCCGGCGATGCGGAGGCGGCCCGTCGGGCCGCGATTCTGCGCCCAATGAAGGCACGGGCGTCGCCAACCAGGTTCTCTAGGAACATGATTGCGCCGACAACGGCAGCCAAAAGCAGCGCTAGGAGCATCAACTGACGGATCAGGGCCGGCCGGCTCGGTTGCCGCTCAGCGGTGAGTTCTCGGGCGAAGGTGAGGACGGCTCGCCCCGGGTCGGCTACCGCTCGGGCTCGTTGTTGGGCTCGGATGTGGCCGCCCGAGAGTTCGTCGACCACAAACGTTTCCAGCGGCTCGTCTTCCAAGAACACGAGCGCCGCGTCGGCGTCCACCACTTCTTGGATACGGCGGGCGTATGCACTGCCGCTCGGTTGGGGGTCGATGGGAGCTACCGCCACAATTCGTAGGCCGTCGAAGCGGGCTTGTTGAATGGCGTTGGCCAACGCTTCTTCGTCGACATCGGTTCGAGCGCGGGCGACGAACACTCCGTCGTCGGCCAGTTCTTCGGCCACCTCCAGCGGCGACTCAGCGCTCGCCGCGGGGGCCAGGCTGATCAACCCAAGCAGTATTGTCGCCGCGGCACCGAATACTTTTCCCATTAGGTCCAGTCTTGCACGCCGTACGGGAAAATCCCTACAGGCTTGGCTAGTCGAGAAGAAACCGACGTTCTTTGTCGAGCTCGCTGTCGTCTGCGGCGAAGAAGCTATCGAAGGCCTTCGACTCGCCGAGTGGTGAATCGAGTTTCAGATTCCTGCTTCCACCGGTGATGTCGATCTCGTCAGACTGCGACGAAGACTCAGGTGAATCGTCGCTGGATGCTGTGTCACTGGGTGCGATGTCACTGGATACGGTGTCACTGGATGCGGGGCCGCTGGATGCTGTGTCGCTGGTTGCGGCGTCTAGGGTCGCCACTGCGGCGCTCAGTTGGGCCGCCCGATCAAGGCGATCCTCTTCCAAACGAGCCTGCAACGCTCCAACCTCACGCTCGAGGTGTCCAATTTCATCCATGATCCGGGTGCTGTCGTTCTGCATTTGCTGGCGGTGACGTTTCAGTTCCTGCCAGGCCTTGTCAGTTGGTGTTCGGCCGAACGCCGTTCGCTTCTCTTCCACGCAACTCACTTCGGCCGACCGCTCCCAATCGTTAGGGTCTCAAATCGTTGCGGTGACGAATCGTCGGGGCCCCGACAGACACAGCGATACTGGTCTCATGTCCGACTCGCATCGAGATGCCCCATACCGTTCGCAAACCGCCCAGTTCCGGGGCAGTCTCGGTCATGATCTGGTCGGCACCCTCGACATGCCCGACGAGTCCCCGAGCGGGTTCGCGGTTTTCGCCCACTGTTTCACCTGCGGCAAAGATCTCTTCGCCGCCCGCCGGATCTCCTCAGCGTTGGCCGCTCACGGAATTGCCGTACTCCGCTTCGACTTCACCGGTCTCGGTGAGTCCGAGGGTTCGTTCGGACACACCGACTTTTCCTCCAACTTGGATGATTTGAGCTTGGCCGCCCAGTGGTTGACCACCAACTATCGGGCGCCGTCGTTGCTCATGGGCCACTCATTGGGGGGAGCTGCCGCTTTGGCGTCGGCGCCTCACCTTGAGTCGGTCGCCGCCGTGGTGACCGTTGGCGCTCCAGCTGGGCCGGCTCATGTCCGCCACCTGTTCTCCGACCGGCTGGCCGACATAGAAGAAACCGGTACCGCCGAGGTGTCTATCGGGGGGCGACCCTTTCGCATCAACCGAGACTTTCTGGCCGACCTGGAAGCGAACGAAGCAGCGCTGCAACGAGGCGAACTGCGTGCCGACCAAGCGCTGTTGGTACTGCATTCTCCCACCGATGAGATTGTGGGTTTCGACCAGGCGGAGGAGATCTACCGCCGAGCCGGTCACCCGAAGAGCCTCGTCGCCATCGACGGTGCCAACCATCTCATGTCGGCACATAGGGACGCGGTCTTTGTGGCCGAGACCATCGCCCACTGGGCTGAACGGTATGTATCCTAAACTCCGAATTCAATCATTTGTATGATGTATGGGCTGACCGATCTGGCGAGTCGAGGGCAATGCGTTACAATTTCATCGACCTGGTTCCTTGGGCCTGGATGTTGAGCCAGACACAAGAGTCGTCGCCCAAGTAACAAGTTGCACCAACCTTCGGGGTGGTCGCCTTGGAGTGCCAGGTGGTGATGTGACCTGATGGTGGATCCAACTGGTGAAACTGCGGACCGGTGGTTGGAACTCTTCGAAGAAGTTGAGGGGACCGATGCTGAATCTGACGTTGGACGGCTGACCTTCGAGCGCGAGCTCGAAGAGGTCGACACCACCGCGTCGTTCCTGGCTCACGACCCGGACCTCGGCGCAGACGTGGTGGTGCAAACCGTGAGCACCGGCAACGACACCGACTACAGCAAGTTTCTGTCCGACGCTCGACGTCTCCAAGAGGTCAACAACCGCCACGTCCGTCAAGTCATGTCGGTCGGCATCGGAGCCGACAACCGGCCATACGCCGTCATGGAACACGTCGACCGCGGATCGCTTCGACGTCGTCTCGAATCAGGCATCGAACCCAACCGAGTTGACGTTGACCGGGTCGTGGAGTTCTTGGCCGAGGCCATGCAGGGCCTTCGCGAAAGCCCACTGGCCGATCATCACGTCGGAGTGGAAGACGTTGTCTTGCAGTCCGTGCTACCCGATTCGTTCTCCGAGGGCCGTCTCTTCGCCGCTGATGAGCGATTCCTACTCGGTGAGCGCATCGCCAGCAACGTCGACAACAACACCGACGGGTCAAGCGACCTTGACCTTCGTGTCGACCGGCCACCGTTCCGCCAAGTGGAACTTCCCTTCGACCTTCGAGGGGCCTCCGCCATCGTCGGAGAGTTGGTATGCGGAGGCGCTCCCAACCCGGACACGTCCTGGCTAGAGCATCTGCGTCGCCAAAGCCGTTTCCCGGAACTGAACAGCGCCATTCTCAATGGTCTGTCCGATGTAGGTGAACAACCGGAATCCATCGAAGCGTGGCGTCTGGAGCTACTGTCCGACGGCCGCCTGGCCGACGAAGACCGAGATGCCGCCAGCCTCGGTGCCTGGTTCGCCGATCTTCGAGCCCAGACCCGACCGGCTCACTACGCGGTGGCCGCCATCATGGGTTCGATCATGGTCGGTGTGCTCATCGCCGGAACCGGTGTTGTCGGTGACGACGACGCAGACGACGGCATCGAGTCCGAAGTCGCAGGGCCCGACACCGCAGAGGACCTCCAACGCGACGCCGACACGTCTGCGCTCACGGCTGAGCCGTCGACCACAGAGGAATCAACGACGACGTCTTCGGCGACCACCACCGAACCCACAACGTCCAGCCTGAACGCCCGGGCGACCTTGGCCACCACCCGAACCACGGCACAGCGAACAACCACCACTCGTCGACGGACCACCTCTGCCGACTCAACGTCGACTACCGACTCCGGATCCTCCAGCTCCGGTTCAGGCGACAGCACCGATTCGTCGGACACCACCGAATCGTCGGTCACCAGCAATGGCGATTCCTCCACCACAGCCTCGTCGACCACGTCCACAACCGAAGCCACCACAACGACAACTACTACCACGACAACAACGACCACCACGACAGCCGCTGCGCCCGAATCCCTGGTGGTCACCGGAGTGGCCGTCGAATCGGTGACAAGCAACAGTGCTCGGCTTACATGGGACTCCCTTGATGGAGTCAAGGGCTACGAAGTCCGCCGAGCCGACCCCGATGGCGGAGCAATCGATGTGCGAGCGCCGAACGAAACATCGAAAGATTTCAGTGGTCTGTTCACTGGGCGCAGCGCCCTCCTCGAAGTACGAGCGATCGGCGATGATCTGAGCAAGGGCCCGTGGGTTGGCGTCATCGCTGAACTGCTGGGCACCGATTCGTTCGGCAGCAACTCTGCCGCCAATCCAAGCCCTTCCGCTACTGCGACCAGTAGCGAGATCAACGTCACCTGGGAGACTATTTCCGGGAACCAGGGGTACGACCTGTACATCAACGAAACCTACGTCGCCAGCATTGCCGCCAACGAGACCAGCTATCCCTACAGTGGCGGCGCAGTTCCAGTACGACCCGATACCAACTATCTGGTTGAGCTACAGACCAAGACTGCATCAGGACCAAGCGAGCGGATTCCGGTCCTGGTCAAAACCAGTCCGTAGTTGCCCCAGACGCCAGGGTTGATTACGAGCGGCGACCCAACATGCGGGCCACGATGTTTCGCTGCACGTCGGCGGTTCCCCCGTAGACAACGCCACCGGCCACATTGCGCAGGTCCTGTTCGACCCCGAACTCGGTGACATAACCTTTGGCGCCGTGGGTGAGCAGAGCATCCATAGATGATGCCACCGCTGCTTCGGAGCTTTGAATCTTGGCCAGCGCCGCTGCTTCCATCGACGGTTGGCCCATGGCGAACAGGGCGGCCGCCCGGTACAACTGCAAACGGGAGTTGTCGTGACGAAGCTTCATCTCGGCCAGGCGATGAGCGACCGCTTGGAAGTCACCGATGGGTTGACCGAACTGCTCTCGCTGGCGGGTGTAGGCCACGGTCTCATCCAACTGACGTTCCATGGCCCCGATTTGTGGAGCCAAGACGAACGCCCGCTCGATCTCCATGGAGGCCGAGAAGATGGCGGCCCCCGAACCAACTGAACCCAACACCTGGTCGGCGCCGACCTCAACGTTGTCGAAG
>CALJMD010000112.1 GCA_937981915.1 uncultured Acidimicrobiales bacterium | reverse complement strand
GCCGGGTTGGTCAGCACCAGTCTGATGCACTCCATGTTGGTGCCAACGGGCACGCCGGCCGGTGAGCCGTTGTAGGCCACCTCGGGGTTGGAGAACTGCTGGATTCGGCTGCAGTACACACCGGAGTCCGAGCACTTGGAGCCGTAGGCCATGACTGTGCGGAACTTGTTGTCGACGTCGACAAAACCCTTGCCGCTGAGAGCCGAGTCATCGACGTACCAGTCGTGGCGGGCTCCCATGTTGTGGCCAATCTCGTGGGCGAACGTCAGGTTGCCGGCCCAGCACTGATCGGACGTAAGCGACCACGGACCCACCAGTCGACCAATGCCGCAGATGCTCGGACCATCGCTCATAAGAGCAACCAGGTCGGCACCGTACTGATCCCGCAGACCGTGAACTTCATCCATGAAACCGTCGTTGGGGTCGGCCAATCGACTGAAATCGTCGTAGTCACCGGTCTCGGTGTAACCGGCGGCCTCGTAGACGTGCACTTTGCGGAACCGGAAGTTGGCTTTGCCTGCCGACAGTGAGGCGTTGGCCTGGGTAAAGCCGAGATCAATCATGTTCTGAACAGCGGTGGCGCTGCCGACGGCGGCTTTGGCCTGCGGCGTGTACACAACCATGATGTCGATGACGCTGCCGTCGTCGGCCTGAGCGGAGTCGGCAGCAGTATCGGCGCCCTCAACTTCGATTGTTGGAGTCTCGTCAACGTCGACTTCGTCTTCGTTGAAGGCGTCACCGTCAATCTCTCGGAGCTGATGGATACTGCCATTGGCCGGCAGGATCTCGAACTGACCTTCGGAGGTTCGGATGTCAGCGGTGATCTGATCGCCTCGAACAACCACCGTGATCTCGCTGAACCTAAGCGCCGGAATCGTTCCGTACCAGATGTAGGCATCGTCATCGATTCGCTCGGTTTCCACGTGGCGAGCCACATACCGACGGTTATCGAACAGGTTAAACGTCACCGCTTTGGCCGCTGACTGATCCTCGCCGGGTTTACCGCCGAGCAGACGCAAATCAACCGCCACCTGCTCAACCCGCTGCACCTGATCGTCAGTGGCGTTGGGGGGCAGGCCGACCTCGGAATCGGCTGCCACTGGAGTGAGTAAGGGTGCATTCTCCGGAGGCCCCTGGGCGTCGGACGAGCCGCCCAAAGCGAACAGGGCCACTGCGGCCACAGCTGCCGTCGCGGCAAAACTTGCCAACGAACGGTTGGATAACGAGCGAATCATTTCGACAAAAGCTCCCGGATCATGTTGCTAGGTGAATGGCCGAGTGCTGAAGCGTCCGGGAGCCTTCCGATCGCTGAGCGGCCACTACGCAAGCTAGCAGTTCAACTTTGGACCGCTAGCGTGCCTGTCCGAGTCCTTAACCTTTGTTAACCGTGGCTAACGAATTGAGGGCATTTTCACCGGCCGGGTGAGCCGCCCAGCCCCTGCCTACTCCGGGCAGGCGACGACAACCTCGGCGGCCACGACATCAATCTCGTTGGCGGCCAACGTGTCGACCGCTTGAGCCGCCGCTTCCTGCGACTCGAACTCAGCGGTCACCGTGAAGGTAGTGTCGGCGGCCATACCAATGGCTTGGGCCGCGCCCTGATCGCAATTGGAGATTCGGCCTTCGAAGCCGAGATCGGCCAGTTCATCCACCGATTCGGTCAAGATGCTGTCAAACGGGTCCGACGCACCAGCAACCACCACGACCCAAGCCGTCTCGGCTGGCGATGTCGCCTCGCTCCCGTCGGTGTTGTCGCCGGTGTTTTCATCGGTGTTTTCAGCGTTACCCGAGCTGCCGTTGTCACCCGAATCGGCCGCCTCCCCGGCGTCAGCGACATCCTCGGCCGTTGCCGGCTGAGAATCACCAGCGGCTTGGGTTTCCTGGTCGTCGCCGACCTGAACCTCCAGCGCGTCTTGGTCTTCGACTGCTGTTGAGGTGGCGGTGGTGGAGCCCACCGCCCCGTCAACTGGGTCATCGTTTGTTCCGGTACAGGCCGCCAGCCCGGCGATCAGGGCGAATAAGCCGATCTGCAGGCTGCGACCTTCAGGTCGGAGACGTTCAAGCACGGTGTACTAGATTAACGCTGTCCGTAGCTGAAGTAGCCGCCGCAGTGCAGTACCTCGGTCTTCAACCGACCGGAGGCGCAGACGCCACCGCGGAACGATCCGCTGGCGTACGTCGACTCGGACTCGGACTCGTACTTGGTCCCGTCGAGTGTCACATGATCAACCAGCAGATTTCGGTCGTAGGAACCCTTTACCGCATCGTTGGCGAAGACCACCTTGACGTCGCCGATTGACGTGCCGGAGGGGAGAGCAACCGTGTAGTCGGCCAGCGATGTCGTGACATCGATCGAGCCAACCGAGTTGCCGTTGACCAGCACCTCCATCCGCTCATCACCGGTGTAGCCACGGGCACGAACTGTCAGTTTGCCGTCCATGACCACATCGCCGCCGCCGTAAGAGAAGTGCCCGGCGCAATGCAAGGTGTCAGTCTTCAACCGGCCCGAAGCGCAACGGTTGTCCCGGAACGAGCCGGAAACAAACGTGGAGGCAGCCTCGGACTCATACTTTTGACCGCCGTAGACGACGTAGTCGATCTGGACGTTGCGGTCGTA
>CALJMD010000111.1 GCA_937981915.1 uncultured Acidimicrobiales bacterium | reverse complement strand
CGCAGAGTCCAGCTGTTTCACCTCAGACGGTCCGACGAGCGACAAGAAAGCGAGAGCCACAGCGAAGCCGCCCAGGGCGACCAGGAACGGCCACGACCGGTCGATGGCAAACAGCAGTCCCACAAGGAACGGACCGAGGATCCCAGCGGACTGGAACGACACCGATCGAACCGCCACCACTCGTTCCACTGTCCCGACCGGGGCGAGATCAATGGGCAGCGCCCTTGAGGCAGGGGCGACAAACGCCCGGGCCGTACCGAACACTACGACCAGCACGAAGATCTGAATCACCGAAGGGTCAGCGGTTCGGCTCAAAACAAACAGTAGCCCGGTGACTACCAACTCGACCGCCAAGCCGATTCCGTACACCACCCGCCGGTCGAACCGGTCGGCGGCCACCCCACTGAACGGGGCGAGGATGAACAGCGGCAAGAACTCGGCCAAACCGAGCAGCCCGAGATACAGCTCGCTCCCGGTGAGGTTGAAGACCAGTAGGCCCAACGCCACCAGCTGCGACCGGGACGCAAACGACGATGCGAACAGCGCCGCAATGAGGACCCGCACATCGCGGGGCAAATCGGAGAAGGGCACGAAGGCGGATCGCCGAAGCTACTGGAGCGTCAGCGCTCTTCGCAGTTGGGGTTGCGTCCCCGACACTTCTTGTCGGTGGTCGTCGTGGTGTCCAGCGTCGTAGACGTTGTGGTCGACTCAGGGTCGGTGCTGGACGTCGATCCCTCGGTGGTTTCAGTCGTCGACGAACCGTCACCTTCGGTCGTCTCCGTCGTCGAGACGCCGTCGGTGGTCTCAGTTGTAGACGAACCGTCACCTTCGGTTGTCTCCGTCGACGAGGTTTCCGGCGGCTCGGTGGTCGTCGTCGTACGCCGAGGGGCGGCCGTCGTCGGCGCTGGCTCGTCTTCGTCGTCGTCGCCTCGGTCCACTGGCGGGCTGGGGGCGATGGAAACCGAGTAGGACGTGCTTGAACCGCTGTCAGAGAACTCGGCGTTACCGGCTCCCGAGCCCCGATCAGATGACCCCTCGCTTGCGGCGCCGGCGTCTACCGTTTCACCCTCGGCCAGATTCTCAAGCGGATCAACACGCTCCGCGTTCACTCGATCGAGGATCGTCAATGCCACCAGCGTCACCGCCGCCACAAACATGACAGCGAGCAACGAATGCCTCTGCTGATTTCCAAATCGGTAAGCCATAACTGACGTCCCCATCCACAACCGGCGAACCGGCTAACGCAGGCTTCACTGTACCCGCCCATGTGCTTCTAGTCACCGGGTCTACACTTGGACGCTGTGACTGCGACCAAGACCGGGAAGAATGACCCTGGTGCCGTAGAGCCGCAAGAATCAGATCCGACGACGCCGCTGCCGAAACGACCATGGTGGAACCGCACCATTAAGTCCGAAGACCGCAAACGGTGTATGACCGACTTGGCCCTGGTTCATGTAGAGCATTGGGCCTACCGATTCACCATCATGCTCACGCTGTCGGTAATTGTGGCCGTCATGGGCCTGTCGTTGAACTCCGCCGCCGTTGTCATCGGCGCCATGCTTCTGGCCCCGCTGATGCAGCCGGTTCTGGCCACGGGAGCGGCATTGGCGATGGGATTGCCAGGCAAGACCTTTATGGCGGCGACCCGAGTAGTGGTCGCCACTGCATGGTGCATCGCCATTGCCTTTGTCATCTACAAGTTCATTCCCGACACCGAATTCACCCCGGAAATCATGGCCCGCACGCAGCCCGACGTACGGGATCTGATCGTGGCGTTGGCGGCCGGTGCCGCTGGTGCCTACGCCACTGTTCGGGCCGACGCTTCGTCCTCGCTGCCGGGAGTGGCCGTCGCCGTGGCACTTGTTCCACCGGTAGCCACCGTAGGAATAACACTTGAGGCCGGCGACTTCGACCGCGCCTATGGGGCAATGTTGCTCTACACCACAAACCTGGTGGCCATCACCTTCAGCAGCATCTTGGTGTTCATCATCACCGGTTTCGTTCCGGCTCGGCGCATCACCACGCAGGTACCCCGAATGATTTTCACTGCGGTTCTGACCACCGCTGTGGTGGTAGTGGTGGCGTTCCCACTACTCGAAGCGTCCCAAACCAGCATCCGCAGCACCGAAGACCTGGCCGATGCCGAGGCCATCGTCGACGTGTGGCTGGCCGACGCCAACCTTCAGCGGACGGTCGCCATCTCCAACGGCTCGGTTGATGTTGTTCTTCGGGGATTTGATTCGCCTCCGGATGCTGGACCCCTTGAGGAATCGTTCGCCGCCCGCTTCCCGGACAAGACGGTTCTCGTCGAATGGATTCGACTTGAGCGGGCGACGACCACGACCACTCTTCCGCCGCCTCCAGATGAACAGCGTCGGTTGGACGTCGAGGCCGAAGTAGCGGCGTGGTTGGCCTCACGCGACATCGAATATCAGATCGACTCCGTGACGTTCATCGACGGCGGCATTCGCATCGACGCTTCAGGCAACGGTGAGCCACCTGTCCTCAGTGAGTTGAGTCAGCGTCTCGAAGCCATCGGTGAGACCCGCACGCCCCGACTCAACTGGACCGAGCGGGAAACGATTCGAGTCGGTGATGACGTGGCCACCCCGCTTGAGTTGGACACCGAGTCGATACGAAATGTTGTCAACGAATGGGCCGGTCCACGGTGGGTGATTCGCCAGCTTGACTACGACGGCGAGCTGCTGGTGCTGGAGCTGGCCGGCGCATTCGAACCGAGCACGTTCCAGGTCCGCCAACTCGAACAACGACTGGGCGAAATCGACGACGACTTTACTCTCGAGCTGTACTTCGTGCAGCGAGTCGTGGTGACTACAACGACAACGGCGCCCTCGACGACACTGACGTAACCTTGGGTGCCCGCCCGGGCTCAGAACTACAGCGAGAGACTGACCGGTTCGGGACGCCCGGACGACCGGAAGACGTCGGCTAAGACTGACACCAACCGGTTGAGTGAATCGGGGTTGAGAGCAGCCATCCGAGGTGGGCTGGGGGTGAAATCACGCGTCGAGGATCCCGGTCGGGAAACAGACGCTGTCTCGCCGTCTAAGCGAACAACCGTCGGCGAAGCCCCGGCAAAGGAATCGGCATCGGATGCCAGCAGACCCCCGCTGCCGTGCGCTCGACCAACGATCATGCACACACCGAGCTTGGCGCCGCGGCGTGCCAGTTCAGCCAGCTCACGCGACGGCTCGACGGTGACAACAGAATCGGACCGGGCAGCGTCGCGCCCGTTAGTCAGGATCGTTCCCACCGGGTCGGAAACGACCACCACGAGGTGGGGAACCGAACCGTTCGGCTTCGAACGGCGAAGATCGGCCATCGTGTCGCAGCCCAATGTCGCCACCAACGCTTCTCTGCGATCCAGCTCGGCGGCAAGCGCGGCTAACGCCGATTTCATGGCAGCCGGAGTCGGCTTGATGACAGATGCGACGGTATGAGGCAGTCGATCACAGGTCGCCAACATGCGACCACCCAAGGCGTCGAGCATGACGAGGTTCGCTTTGAACGGGCTCTGGGTAACAGCGAGCCCGGCGACCAGCTGAGCCAGGTAGCCGTCGCTTGCCCCGTCGACGACGAGCAAGTGTTCGTTTTCGACATCAAACTCGACAGTTTCATTGCCCGCTACAGGGTCGACGCCCAGGGCGAGAGACGCACCGGATGTACCTTCACTGGACTCCCATGTCCGAGCGATCACGGTCTGCTCCGCTCCTCGTCGACCGCTGGCCGGTTGAGGCGGAGGGGCCGCGGTGTTGCCGCGGGTCGGGCGAGCACTGTCACCGAAAAAGCCGGACCGGGACGGCGAACCGTGGGCTGCCTGAGCCGACGCCGCCTCGGACCCTTCAGTCACCGGGTTCGAGTCCACCTGCGGTGACGAGGTGGCGATCGAGCTCGGCAATTCAACTTCGCCGGTGAGGCTACCAACCAAAACGACATCATCTGCCGTGCTGTCATCGGGCGTGCTGTCACCGGGCGAGTCATCGCCACTGTCGGCGACCGTTTCCTCGGCGTTGCCAAGCGCCGTCACCGGCGCCGGCATTGCCATTCGAGCGGCTTCAAATCGGTCGTTCACCGGCAGGTCACTGCGGCCTTCGTCCAGGCGCTCAACCTCCACGCTGCTCTCGATGACGGCGTCATCCACAGAGCGTAAACCGGCGCCATCATCGGTCTCGGGAGATGCCAGGTTCGGCTCGGACTCAGCGTCGGCGTCCACTTCGACCGCGGGCTCAGCCGTTTCGATCGGTGTGTCGCTCTCAGCGATAACGGCGGTTGCAGGGGTCGGCACGACCGGCTCGACCATCGGGGCCAACGCTCGGGCTAGTTGCTCGGCGTCCTCCGAGGACATGCCTTCGCAGGCGATACCCATCACCGCTGAACCCTCATCGTCAGCACTGATCGACTTACTGCCGGCCAGCACCAGGGTTCCGAAACCGTCGGAGATCTCTACGGTGGCCGTCGAGGCAGTCCCGGCAACCGCTTCGTTCGGGGCCGCACCGTCGTCGGCGATGACAAGGACCGCGGCAAGCGGATTGTCGTTCATCGCCGCTGCCAAATCCGACTGCACTGCTTCTTCGCCTGCGGCGTGCCCGTCGAGCACGATGAGCACCCGGCCGTCGTAGCTGGCCGCGGCGGCCAGTAGCCGTCGAGCGCCTTCGGGGTCGGAGGCCACCGCCGACCCACCGTTACCGTCGCCAAGACGACAGTGCGGCAACCACTGAGCCCAAGGCCATTCATCGGACCGCACACCGGTTGCGGCCACCATCAGGCGCAGATCGGACGGACGGTGGCGAAGCGCCAGCTGGGCAACGACCGAGCGGGCCAGACTGTGAGCTTCATCGGGAGCTCCAAGAATGCGGGCAAGTTTGTTGTCGGCAAAGTCGACGACAACGGGCGCGTTCTCAACATGGCGGTAGTTCTGGACGATTGCCGCCATCTCGTCTTGAAGGGCCGGGTCACCACCGGAAGGAAGCTCGAAGTGCAAACGCGAGACAAGTGACGCCAACCCGATTCTGACGGCAAGGCCTGCTTCGATCGGCGAACGCCACAGGGACGGAGGACTGTCGTTGAGTCCGGTTCTGAGGTCGCCAACCCCTGGCGCTTCGGCCTGACGGCTGGAGGCCTCGATGTCTTGGAGCATCTCGATCGTCGAACGGATTTCTTCAAGGTCGGCTCGAAAAGCGGTGACCTGGTCGTCGTCCGGTGACTTTTTCGATCTGAACAAGCCCGACTTGGCCGCTTCGGGCGGCGTTGGAAACTCGACCGAGGGCGGAGGTTCGACGTGTGGAGGGTTCCCGGCAGGAGGCACCACCACCACGTTGAGCGCGCCGAGTACCGAACCATCGGCCGTCGACATCCCCAACTCGTTGATCGGGGCCACCTTGACAACAAACCATGTCTGGCCAACCAAAATACGGTCACCGGGACCGACCGGTTGTGAACCCGTGATCGGGACATCTTCGACAATCACGCCATTGGTTGACCCGTGATCGTGAACAAGTACCGAACCGTCAGACTGCAGTTCGAGCGAACCGTGGAATCTGGAAACACCGGGATCGATGATGACAAAACCGTTATCGGCCGCTCGACCGATGCTGAGTTCACCCGGTTCCATGGTCAACGTCTCACCGGCCCGCGGCCCGGTCAAGATCTCGATCGACGCGCCGAGACGACGATCCGCCACCGCGTCGTCGTCGCTGGGCACGACCATTCGCACAACGTCGCCGTTGCGAAGGTCGCACAGCCCTACCACATGGTCGGGCAGCAAGGTCTTGCCGGTTCGTTCAACCAGTAGCCACGCAGGTTCGGTCTCACCCACCGCATCCAAGACAACGCCAATTGATGCGTCAAGAGGCACCGTAAACCGGCGATCCGTTGACTGGCCGTCGTGGGATCGCACGGTGAGGTGAAACGTATGGTTCGCCGCACTCTCTGCCATAAGTCAGACGGGTATCAACGGCTTGTCGAGTAATGCCGCCGAGCCCCCGCTGAAACATGATATTGCCTTTACGAGCCCAGGGGAAGTGGGGACGGCACTTCGCCCTGACACCGAGGGCCAAACGGCTCTTGCTGACTCCAGCGTTAACGAACGGTTAACTGAACAGCAAAACAACGAAACTCGGCTACTCACCGGTCTGGACCGTCGTAGTCTTGAACCGTGGCCTGGAGACCATTTCCGCTGACACTCTTCGACTGCGACTCAACGCTGTCCACCGTCGAGGGAATCGATGAGCTCGCCGACGGCGAAGATCAACAACGACAGATCGCCGAGCTGACCGACGCCGCAATGGAAGGGTCGTTGCCGCTGGAAGACGTCTACGGCGAACGGCTCTCCGTGCTGCAGCCGACCAGAGCCCAAATGCGGGCAGTGCGCGATCGCTATAAGGCAACGGTGGTCCCGAACGCCAAAGAAGTCATTACTGCCCTCAACGACCACGGAAACGAGAGTTGGGTCATCAGTGGCGGGCTATACGAACCGGTGGCCGAATTCGCTACCTGGCTGGGAGTGCCTTCCGAGCGGGTGCGCGCCGTGCCCACCGAATTCGATCCTCTCAACGGGGACTGGTGGTCCCCGAATCAATCAGTTGAACGCTACGCCTGTTACTCATCGAGCGGGCTGACGACGTCTACTGGAAAGGCCGACATCA
Source organism: uncultured Acidimicrobiales bacterium (assembly GCA_937981915.1). Lineage (GTDB taxonomy): Bacteria > Actinomycetota > Acidimicrobiia > Acidimicrobiales > SZUA-35 > JAHELU01. The sequence continues at coordinate 4,794 of CALJMD010000111.1, read as the reverse complement.
TCCGCCAGCATGTCGGCGACCACGGACGCAAGATGTTCGTCGGCGACGGGGTGAGCGATCTGGCCACCGCTACGTCGGTTGACCTGTTCGTGGCCTTTGCCGGTGTCATTCGCCGCCCTAACGTCGTCGAAAACGCACCAGTTGTAGTGAGCTGTCCGTCACTCGCTCCTGTGCTGGCACTGGCCACCAGTCCCGGTACTGTTAAAGACATGGTCGGCGGCCGCCACGATGAAGTGGCTCGCCGGTGTCTTGAGGAAATCGACGCCGGTGGCATCACGTTCAATGATGAACGCCTGGCCGAGATGTTCCAGTCGTCATTCGACTCGACGTCTCGCCCAACCGGCGCACAGCGTCACCACCTCCCGACCAGCAAGTAACAATCGCCGACAGCCGAGCCCACTAGAAGGCGAGGACATCATGAACGACGCCCTATCCAACGACGCGGTATCCGCCCAGACACCCGACGGTCGAGAGACCTATCGGGTGCTTGTCTCCGACAAGCTTGGCCCCGACGGCCTGGCCATCCTCGACGAGGCCGACGACGTGCAGGTCGACGTCAAGACCGGCATGACCGAAGCCGAGCTATGCGAGGTAATCGGCGGCTACGACGCCCTGATCATTCGGTCCGGGACACAAGTCACCGCCGAGGTCTTGGCGGCATCAACCAGGCTGAAGATCATCGGCCGGGCTGGAGTCGGCACTGACAACGTCGACGTCGGGGAAGCCACCCGGCGCGGCGTGATCGTGATGAACACACCGGACGCCAACACAATCGCCACTGCCGAGCACGCCTTCGCCCTGCTGTTGTCTTCTGCTCGAAACGTCGCTCAGGCTCACCGGTCGATGACCGAAGGGGCATGGGCCCGGTCGAGCTTCACCGGTGTCGAAGTCAACGGCAAGACCCTCGGCGTTATCGGCTTCGGTCGCGTCGGACGTGCCGTGGCCTGCCGGGCGCAAGCCTTTGGCATGAAGGTGCTGGCCTACGATCCGTTCGTCGGTGAGAAGGCGGCCCGAGACCTCAAAGTGGAGCTCGCTGACCTGGACGACGTTCTGGCCGCGTCCGACTTCGTCTCGCTTCACACATTGCTGTCCGACGAGACCCGCAACCTCATTAACGCTGAGCGTCTAGCGTTGATGAAGCCGACGGCGACCATAGTGAACGCGGCTCGAGGCGGACTGGTTGACGCCGCTGCGGTGGCGGACGCCTTAGACAACAACCAACTGCGAGGCATCGCCATTGACGTCTACGACGTTGAACCTCCCGAGGCCAACCACCCGCTTATTGGTCACCCCAAGGCCGTGCACACACCGCACCTCGGGGCCTCGACAGCCGAGGCTCAACGCGGAGTCGCCATAGAGGTGGTCCAGCAGGTGCTCGATGCGCTTCGCGGAGTAAAGGTCTCCAACAGTGTCAACTTGGCGTTCCCTCCGGGCTTGGACTTCGCCCGAGCCAATACCTTTATCTGTCTGGCCGCCAACATCGGTCGGCTCCAGGCCGCCATGGCCGACAATAGGATCACGTCGGTCGAGGTTGAGGTGTACAGCGACGACGCTGAAGACCTGATGCGTCCCGTGGCCGCCGGTCTCCTCCAAGGTCTACTTGGTTTCGAGATGGCCGAGGGCGTCAACTTCGTCAACGCTCCGGTGGTGGCCCAAGAAAAGGGTCTCAAAGTGTCACGCTCAGTTGGTCTCGGTCGCCCCGACTACACCAATCAGATCACCTGCAAGGTGAGCTGGGAGGACGGCGAGCGAATCATGTCGGGTGCCGTGGTCGGCGACGACGCCGGTCGAGTAGTGCAAATCTCCGGCTACCGGCTGGAAGCCGAACCGACAGGTTCGGTTCTCATCATGTTGAACGACGATGTCCCCGGTGTGATCGCTGCGGTCGGTGGGGTCTTCGCCGACTACGACATCAACATCGGCGAGTGGCGACTGGGTCGAGACAAAGAACACAATCAGGCGCTGTCGTTCATCAATCTCGATGCGGCCCCCGATGGCACTATCGTCGATTCCCTTCGAGGCCTCGACGCCATCCGCAAAGCCATCATCGTCGAGTTCTAAGGCCTGGTAGTGGTTGGGCCCGATTCGTTCCACTCTGTGAGGGTCACCGGGCAGGTTGATCTCAACATACGGCTGGGGCCTGAGCTCGAACACGCCATCACCCTCCTCGACAACTCTGAGTCGCCGGACATTGAGATCCGGGTCAACGACGGTTCCGTGTCGGTGACCGCGCCGGCAGAGCTAGAAGACGCTGTTTCTGTCGAGATCACCGCCCCAACCTTGCACCAGCTCTCGGCGTTCAAGCATGCGCAAGTCCAACTCTCCGGCGTCGCTGACAGCCTCAAAGTCGTTGCCTTTCAGCGGGCCCGGGTCGATGCCTCGAACCTCGAGCTGCAGAGCGCGGAAGTCGATTTGGAGACTTCCTCCCACGTATCGATCGCCGCCACCAACGCTGTCACTGGAGCAGTGGCCTACGGCGCTCGCTTAAAGCTGGTAACCGAGCCGGGCTCCACCAGCATCGTCACTGCCAACAACGGCTGGGTTACTCCCTAACGGCTTCGGGAACACTAGCTCTGCGTCCATCCGTGGTCGTACACTGGGTGGATGAGAGTCGGTGCGTTCCTGTTCGGTGGAGTCGAGATGGACGATGCCGGTGCCGGCCCACCGGCCTCGGTTGATCGTCGCTACAGCAACGAACAGATGTGGCGGGCCTCAGAGCAGATGCTGGACATGGGGGTGCTGTGCGATCGCCTTGGCTACGACAGCTTCTGGCTGACCGAGCACCACTTCCAATATGAGGGATACGAGGTGCTCCCCAACGGCCTGATGTTCGGGGCCATCTTGGCCGAGCGAACCGAACAGATTCGCATCGGTTCCATGTTCAACGTGGTCGGCCAGTGGCATCCCCTGAGGCTGGCCGAGGACTTCGCCACGCTGCACAACATCTCCGGCGGTCGAGCCATCTTGGGTGTCGGCCGCGGCACCGTGCCTCGCGAAGCTCAGGCGTTGGGCACCGACATCGGTAGTTACGACAACCCGGACAAGGCCGACGCCGACTCCTTCAATCGACGACAGTTCGACGAAGCGATGGATGTCATCCAACTAGCGCTGAACGAAGAACAATTCAGCTATCGCGGCAACATCTACAACTTCCCACCCACCGGCATTCCCGACCGTGGTGGATTTGTGGAAACGCTCACCTTGGTGCCCCGACCCCTACACCCGTACGAGACCTGGCAGGCGATCACCTCTCCACCAACACTCGAGTACGTTCCTCGCAAAGGCTGGGGCGGCGTGTTCTGGCTGAAACATCATCACTTTGCCAAACAGTTCTGGGATCGATACGCCGAAGTGCATGCTGACACCCATGGCAGCGAACTAGCCGCCGGTGAGAAGCGGATGTTGGTGGTTAGCACCTACATTGCCGACAGCAAAGAGCAGGCCATGGCCGAGGTGCGCAACGGGCACGACGAATTCTGGAAGTTCCTCGGCCCCTACGGTTGGAGCCGCGGCTACATGGGCCCCGACGGCAAGCCGTCACCGCCAGGGCTGATTCCGACACTGGAAGATTCGGTGGAAAACCGGACCTGGCTGGTCGGCACCGCCGATGACGTGGTCGAGCAACTACAGGCCTACGACGACGAGTTAGGCGGGCTGGAGAACCTGACCATTTTCCCCAACATGCCGGGAGACGCCTACAGCCGGACAGCTGAGCAACTGGAGCGCTTCGCTTCTGACGTCATGCCAAAGATCAACGGCGCCTAGCGGTCCGAACCGTTCAACAGCAGTAGCAGCAACTCGTGTCCCGTACCATCCTGCTTGCCAACGCCCGCCTGGCTGACGATCGCCTGGTCGATGTAACCGTCAGCGCCGACCGCAGAACAGTGCTTAACATCGTCGACGCAACCATGGCCGACGCGAACATCGCCGACGCGGGCGTGGGCCAACAATGTGATGTGCGGCGGGACCTGAGCGGTCACGTCTTGCTCCCACGGTTCCATGAGCCTCACGCCCACTTGGACAAAGCACTGTCGATCAACTCGGTCGACAACCCGTCCGGTGATCTTGGCGGTGCCATCACCGCTTGGGTAGCGCATCGCCCGACCATCACCCACGATGACTATGTGCGAAGGGCAACGGCCGCGGTTGAGCTGTACGAGCGAGCCGGCGTCCGGGTACTGCGGAGTCACGTAGACCTCGGAACAGATGTTGGCACCTCGGGTCTTGAAGCGTTGTTGGAGGTCAAGGCAAACGTTGCCGACCGAGTAGAGATTCGATTGGTGGGCCTGCCAGTCGGTCTCACCGGGGACAACTCCGAACAGATCATCAAGGTCTGCAAGCGAGCCCTGGCTCTCGGTCTGGACATGATGGGTGGCGTACCTCATATAGAGGCCGACCCGGCGATGGCGATAGAAACCATCCTCGACCTAGCCGGGAGTCACGGTTGCCCAGTCGACATTCACGCCGACGAGAACCTGCGGGCCGACTCGAACGACCTGGCGACGTTGGCCCGAGCGGCGATCCGAACAGGATTTGAGCCGCCGCTTACCGCCAGTCACTGCGTTGCGTTGTCGATGGCGGCACCGCAGCGACAGCAAGAGGTGTCGGCTGTTGCTGCGGAGGCCAATATTGCCGTGGTCGCTCTCCCCCACACCAATCTGTATTTGCAGGCTCACGACCACCCGGTCGCACCGCCTAGAGGCTTGACTGCCGTGGGCGAACTGCGACGGCACGGGGTGACTGTCCTGGCCGGCGGGGACAATTTGCAGGACCCGTTCAACCCATTGGGATCGG
>CALJMD010000110.1 GCA_937981915.1 uncultured Acidimicrobiales bacterium | reverse complement strand
CAACTCGCCGGAGACAGCGAACAGTCGCTCCACATTGTCGGGGTCGACCACGCTGGTCACGTTGACCACGTGGGAGACGTGACGAACGAAGAACACGGCGCTGAGCAGCACACCGGCGCCGACGCCGTAGGCCAAGTTGTGGGTGATCACCACGATGGCCACGGTGGCGACCATGACCGCTGTTTCGGTTCTCGGTAGCGAGCGCAACATGTCTGGCTTGATGGAGTTCCAGTCGAAGGTTCCGATGGACACCATGATCATGACCGCAACCAGAGCGGCCATTGGAATTCGAGCGACCCAGTCGCCCAGAGCCAGGATGAGGATGAGTAGGAAGACGCCGGAGGCCAAGGTGGACAGGCGGGTTCGGCCACCGGAACGGAAGTTGATGATCGACTGGCCGATCATGGCGCATCCGGCCATGCCGCCGAAGAAGCCGGTGGCGATGTTGGCGATGCCCTGACCGCGGGACTCAACGTTCTTGTTGGAGTCGGTGTCGGTCAGATCGTCCAGTAGTTGGGCGGTCAGCAGGCTCTCAAGCAGGCCGACCAGGGCCAAGGTGATGGCGTACGGCAAGATGATGTTGAACGTTTCCAGGGTGAACGGAACGTCAGGAAGAGCCACCCACGGAAGGGCATCGGGCAGCTCGCCCATGTCGCCCACTGTGGGGAGATCAAGGCCGAACCCGATGGCTACGGCGGCCAGCGCCACGATGGCCACCAACGGTGAAGGGATGGTCTTAGTGATGCGGGGCAAGCCGTAGATGATGGCCAGCCCGGCGGCGATGAACAGCAGGTTCATGTTCAGCTGGTCGCTGGCGGCGCCCTCACCGTTGAGCAGAATGTGGGGGACCTGGGCCAGGAAGATCAAGATGGCCAGCGCGTTGACGAAGCCGATCATCACGGTGCGGGGAACAAACCGCATGAGTTCACCCACGCCGAGCCATCCCAGCGCTACCTGAAGGATCCCGGCCAAGATGGTGGCGGCGAATAGGAACCCGATGCCGTGGTCGGCGACCAGCGAGACAACGACGAGGGCCATCGCACCGGTAGCGGCGGAGATCATGCCCGGACGGCCGCCGGTGAACGAGATCAGAATGGCGATCGAGAACGAGGCGTACAGCCCGACCTTGGGGTCAACACCGGCGATAATGGAGAACGAGATGGCTTCAGGGATGAGAGCCAGAGCGACAACCAGGCCGGAAAGCAGGTTGGCCTTGGGGTTGGTCAGCCACTCGTCTCGGCTAAATCGGCGCACGAGCGCGCTGGCGGGCGAATCCGCCGTGGTCTGAGAGGTTGTCATTGCTGCCCTTGCGTCGTGGGGTTGAAACTTCACCCACAGTCAAACGGGCGCGGTCTACAGGCTACGTCGGCACGAACCGTCTCAAGGTGTAGTTCCGGTCACACTTCCATGCCGAAGTGAAGCGATTCCGCCGGTCGTCGGGACTCAAGGATTCAACTATTGAAGCGACGTTTGTGAACTGGTCGAATAGCCGGAGGTTCTATCGAGTTCGATGGGGCTGAACTCTCGTTCGGCCAATGTCACCCCGGACGCGGAAAGCTTGGCCTTGGCCACCGCTCCACCGGCGATCGAGTCGACAATTTCTCCCTGTTCGATGATGAGATCAACGGACGCCACCTCAATTTCGACTTCGAGGTCGAGTACCAGCACGGTCTTGGAGGCGCCGGCGACCGACGCGTCGATCGTCGGAGTCTGCTTCGACTTGATGGAGTGTTCGGCTAGACGGACTACTCGACGGTCACCGATTCGGTCCTTTGTTTGGTTCATCGCCGCCGAAACCTCACGGTGTTTGCCCCAGCCGCGAATGGCGAGATTCCCGGCAGGCATGTCCAGCAGTTTCCAGATGGCGGGAATGACCTGGGCGACGGGGACCCCGTAGGCCCCCATTAGCTGCTGAGCCAAATCGGTGCTGGCGGTCAGTGAGTTCAGTAGGCGTTCTTGTTGGGCGGACTCTGTGGATTCGGTGAACAGCAAACCGGTGATGGTGGTCATTGCCTGGCTCTTTCTTCGATGGTGGTGTCAGCGGGGTGGGTGGTCAACGACGCCACCAAGGTGAGGACCGAACCGGGTTTTTCGTTGATGGTCTGTTTGCCGGAGTCGGGCCTCACGGTGAAGTTCACTGATGGAGGGGGTGGCCGATTGAATTGTTCTGGAGGTGGAGGCGGGGGTGGAGTTGGCGGTGCGAGTGCGTGTGATCTCGATCCGCGGCGGCGCAGGAGAAAACGCAAGATCAGGGCGAGAGCGCCGACCATGAGGACCGGTAGCAGAAGGCCGAGAAGCGGGTCGATCGACTCCTCGGGTGCTACCTCGTCCGCCGCCACCGGTTCTTCTGCTTCCGGTGTTTGGGCGCTCTCCCCTAAATCGTCCTCGGGCGCCGGGTCCTCGTCGGCAATGTCTTCGGGTTCGTCGGTCACTGTGGTGGCCGTAGTGCTGGTAGTTGTTACCTGCTCGGGAACGCTCACGCTGACATTGACTTGAACGGTGGCCAGTAGCTGTCCGGCGTTGTCCAAAAGGGTCAACTCCGTTTCGAATGACGTGGAGGTCTGGGCATCTGGTGATGCCACGGCGCTGACCGATACAACACACGATTGTCCGACATCAAGCTGTGATCCGCAGCCCTGGTCGGTGGTTGCCGCCAGAACGGCGACGACCTCGTTATCGGATGCCAGCCTTGGTATGACGCCGACAATAGGAACGTTGCCGGTGTTGGTCACGGTGACGATTTGCGCCTCGCCGTCGCCTACGGCATCGACGTTCAGGTCCAGTGTGTCGACATCGGGGGTGAGCTCGGTTGCAGCCACAAACGGTGAGACGGTTATGTCGTCAACGAGCAGCTGCGAGAGAAACCTGCTCTCGTCGGCCCACAAGACTCGTGCAGTCTGTATACGCCCAGCCGAGTCCTCTACTCTCAGCACTGTGTCGGCCGCTACGGCCCGGTCGGAGGGTCCTAGCGTGACGATGTCGACACCTACGACGGCACCGTTGGTGTCGTAGGCTTCGAGCACAAGATCAGCTGCGGTATCGAGCGGCGACGAGTAGCCGGCGTAGAGTTCGAGAACTTCGAGCGCCTCTGTGAACTCCATGACGATTCGACTGGAACAGAATTCAGCTGAATAGCACGTGGTGATGATCGTTTCACCTGAGTGGGGCAGATCGGGCCGCGGTGGGAAGCTGCTGTCGTTGAACAACAAGGCTGTCACACCGTTGGGGAAGATCAGTCCATCATCGGCGTACTCGGTGGTTATCGGCGGCGCCGCCCCACTTCCGGAGATGTTGGCGGGATAGTCCTCGAAGGTGAACGTCGTGGACTCCGACGAGCCCTCGATTTCCTGTCCGCCGGCGGGTAGCGCCGCGGTCAATGTGATGGCTAGCGCGGCGACTGCTGCGACGAGCGTCGAGCAGGCTGTTCGCCGAGTGGTCGAAAAAGCTGAGCGAAGTCGGTTGGTCATGGTCTCCCTCCAGAGCGACCGCCGGTATGAGATAGACGGCAGACTTCGGCTGGTGATACATGACTGCGGATTTGCCCCGCCGCGGAAGGGTGTTGCTCGCTGGAACTAGCGATTCAAGATCGACAAGTTGGCGACGTCGGCACCGAAGTGGGCCTGCGGCCGAGATGGCGTGACACCGGCCGCAGATTCCTTGCCTTCGATGCAGCCCGTGACCCGTCGATACAAGTCTTCCCAGGTTGACGCCTGGTTGAAGTGGTCGATGAGGCAGCCATCCCAGTAGGTGTAGGTGGCTTCAGGCGAGCAGCCGAACGAAGTGTTCGTGGCGCTGGCGGCGGTGAGCACCACCCGATTGGGTTGGGCCAACGGGCCGATGAAGATGCCGGAGTAGCAGGCGGAGATGAGTGCCACGGTCGGTCGGTTTCCGCATGACGCGTCGAGGATCTGGTCGAGCTTGTCCGGGGTTAGCCCGCTGGAGCCGCGAACGAACCACGTCTGTTTGTTGCCGTGCGAGGTGAGAAACAGGAGGCAGGCGTCGCCATCGCCGACGTTGAGGTCGGATATAGCCTGCTCGATGCCTGCCACCGAGGTTGCTCGTACACCGTTGACTTGTTCGCTGGACTGACGGGACAGTTCGATCAGGTTGCCGCCTTGCACACCGGCGCTGGTGAACAGGCCTTTCACGGTCTTGCGGCCGTTGTCGAAGGCGTTGATCTCGTTGTCACCGGCGGCCAGGATGCCTTTATAGGTGAGCCCTGCGGTGGGAGGACGGGTTGTCGGAGCGGCCGTAGTGGGCGCGGCAGTCGTCGGTGATGCCGTTGTTGGTGCGGCAGTTGTCGGCTGAGCAGTGGTGGGAGCGGCCGTCGTGGTCGGCTCGTCCGTGGGTGGTGTCGTGGTGGCCACTGAGGTTGTTGCAACCGAAGTCGAAACCGAGGCGATGGTGGTGCTGGACGTTGAGGCGGGCGGAGCTGTCGTCGATCCGGACTCGCCGGACTCTGCCGGGGCTGTCTCCGTCGAGTCTGCGACCGCTTCCTCGGCACCTTCAGTTGGCACAGCGACTCGCAGAACGCCGACCGTGGAGTCAACGGCGGGCGTGGTCTGATCAACAGCAGCGGTCGGCTGGGTCGTCTGATCTTCGGTGGGAGTGAAACCGGACTGTTCGATCAGCTGGGCTTGGGTTTGCTCATCGCTGCCGATTACGCCGCATGAGGCCAGGACCATGGCGAACGCGCCGAAAACAACAAGAGTTTTTGTTGTGGCACGCCGCATTGACAAAATCGCCTCGCCTTTCAGATTTGTTCTACCCTAACCGCGAGGTTGGTGACGGATCTGTAAGAAACGGTGAGTTGTTGTTAAAGGTATGGGTGGCTGAGCGGGTCAGCGGCTCTCACGGGC
>CALJMD010000109.1 GCA_937981915.1 uncultured Acidimicrobiales bacterium | reverse complement strand
GGATCCGCCCACGTCAGATCATGCGGTGAGGGCGCTGCTCAATGCCGACCAGGTCATTATTGGACCGGGATCGCTGTACACATCGGTGCTGGCCACCGCCGTGGTCGGCGGCATCCGTAAAGGTCTGGAACGTACGTCGGCGCAACGGGTCTTTGTCGCCAACGTCGCGAACGAGAAGGCTGACGCCCGCGGATTTGGCTTGGAAGAGCACTTGGGGGCGTTGGCGGAACATGGTGTTCCGGTGGATCTGGTCGTTGCTGACTGCCCCGTTCGTGTCCCGCCGCACTCACTAATTTCCCACTCGGTCGGTGTGCCGATTGTCTATCGGCACGTGGCTGCCGACGACGGTTGGAGCCATGATCCAGCTCGGCTGGCGGCGGCATTGTTGGAGGCAGCGGGGCAACAGTTGAGGGCGGCGAAAGAGCCGTCACAGGCTCCTTGATTTCTGTTGCCGGTAATGCGTTCGTAGCTGCCTGGTGAGCGCTATCGTTGGGCGGGCAAGGCCGGTGCCTCCGGGTGATTCAGTCGGCACCGACACCTTTTCGATAACGCGATCCACTGCGAGATCGTCAAAGAAATCGATGGGATCATCAAGAGTGAATGCTGGTCGACGCGTCCGGACGCCGATCAGACTTACAACCACAAAGGACGGTTGAGGCAAAATGGCTATTCGAGTTGGTATCAACGGCTTCGGTCGGATTGGCCGCAACTTCTTCCGGGCTGCCAAGCAGGCGGGGGCCGACATCGACTTCGTCGCGGTCAACGATCTTGGTTCGCTCGACACCATGGCTCACCTACTGAAGTACGACTCGGTGCTGGGCAAGCTGCCTAATGACATTTCTGCCGTTGACGGCGGCATTTCGGTTGACGGCGACGTCTTGAAGGTGATGAGCGAGCGAGACCCTGCTCAGCTCCCCTGGGGCGACTTGGGCGTCGACGTGGTCGTCGAGTCGACTGGCGTCTTCACCTCCCGTGAAGGTGCTGGAAAGCACCTGGACGGCGGCGCTCCCTACGTAATCGTGTCGGCTCCGTGTGGCAACGCTGATGCCACCTTTGTGATCGGCGTCAACGAGGACACGTTCGACGCTTCAGCCCACAAGGTGGTGTCCAACGCATCGTGCACCACGAACTGCTTTGTTCCCATGGTCCAGGTTTTGGACGACACGTTCGGTGTCAAGCAGGGCTTGATGACCACGGTCCACGCCTACACCGGTGACCAGGCTCTCGTTGACGGTCCGCATAAGGACCTCCGCCGAGCTCGCGGTGCCGCCATCAACATCATTCCAACGTCGACGGGCGCAGCCCGGGCAACCGGCCTGGTGCTTCAGTCGATGCAGGGCAAGCTTGACGGCTCGGCCCTGCGAGTGCCGGTTCCGACCGGTTCGCTCACCGATTTCACCGCCGTGGTCGACGGTGAGCCTTCGGTTGAAGACGTCAACAACGCCTTCGCTGCCGCCGCCGAGTCTGGTCGTCTGGCATCGGTCTTGGATTACACCGAGGAACCGATCGTCAGCTCCGACATCGTGACCTCTCCGGCTTCGTGCACCTTGGATGGTGGCATGACCATGACCCAAGGGTCACTGGTGAAGATCGCCGGCTGGTACGACAACGAGTGGGGATACTCCAACCGCTTGGTCGACCTGTCCATGATCGTCGGCGCTGCCAACCAGTAGCGCTACCGCTGTCGAATTCGCACGACGCCCCGGGCAACCGGGGGGAAGGGTAGCCCGATGATCAACGGCGTACCGGAACTTGAAGACCTTGGCGATGTGTCGGGCAAGTCTGTTCTCGTTCGAGTGGACTTCAATGTTCCGCTAACCGACGGCGTCATTGCCGATGACTTTCGGATTCAGTCGGCGTTGCCAACCTTGAAGTACCTGGTCGACAACGGGGCCAAGGTGACGGCGTGTTCGCATCTTGGTCGACCGAAAGGTCAAACCGTTCCCGAATTGTCGATGGAGCCGGTCCGTCAGCGACTTCAACAGCTGGCGCCCGAGGTCACCCTTTTGGAGAACCTGCGCTTCGATCCGGGCGAGACGGCGAACGATCCGACCACAGTGGCCCGTTTGGTCGAGGGGCAGGACCTGTATGTGAACGATGCGTTCGGTGCTTCACACCGTTCGCATGCCTCCATCGTTGGGCCTCCAGCGTCGCTGCCGTCGGCCGCTGGTCGTCTCCTGGCATCGGAAGTGAAGGTGCTGCTGGGATTGAGGCAGAACCCTCGTCGACCGTTTGTGGCCGTGATGGGTGGGGCCAAAGTCTCGGACAAGTTGGCCATCATCGAGACGTTGACTGACATGGTCGATGCAATCATCGTCGGTGGGGGCATGGCATTCACGTTCTTGAAGGCGAAAGGGCATTCGATTGGCTCGTCGCTGCTGGAAGAGGACATGGTCGAAACCTGTGCTCGTCTGCTTGACGGTCCGACCACCATTCATCTTCCCAACGACGTGACGGCGCTTGGCCCCGGCGGCAAGCTGTTTGACCCTGACGCCGGCGGCGAGGTTCGCCAGATGGGTGCCGACCTGCCGGACGGTTGGATGGGCGTGGATATCGGCCCGGGAACCGCCGCCGAGTTTGGTGATGTTCTGGCCGACGCGGGAACCGTGTTGTGGAATGGTCCGATGGGCGTGTTCGAGGATCCCCGGTTTGAAGCCGGCACCAGGGCGGTGGCTCAGGCCATGGCCGAGACCCGGGCCTACACGGTTGTCGGCGGGGGAGATTCGGCCGCAGCGGCCAAGCAGTTCGGAATTGACGATGAAATGGATCACGTTTCCACCGGGGGCGGCGCGTCGCTTGAACTCATCGAACAAGGTGACTTGCCAGGTTTGGCCGCGTTGCGGTCCGGCGAGTAGTCCAACGAAGTACGCAGAACACGAGAGCGGAAGAACGACGACATGACAGAGACCCGACGCCCACTGATCAGTGGCAACTGGAAAATGAACCTCAACCACTTCGAGGCTTTGAAGATGGTGCAGGAGCTCAGCTACCAGGTGACCCGAGACGATGTTGATGCACTGGATATTTCCGTTCATCCACCGTTCACCGATCTGCGCACCGTTCAGACCACGCTTGACTCGGACAAGATCCCCTTCTTTCTCGGGGCGCAGCACTGTCACAGTGAGGCCTCGGGGGCCTTTACCGGCGAAGTCTCACCCTCCATGCTGGCCAAGCTCGGCGTTCGGTATGTGATCGCCGGGCATTCGGAGCGTCGCGAGATCTTCGGCGAGTCCGACGAGCTAATCAACGCAAAGGTGCGGGCAATTCTCGCCAACGACATGACTCCGATTTTGTGTGTCGGTGAAACGTTGGAGGAGCGTCAGGCCGGCGAGGCCGAGTCCAAGGTACAAACCCAGCTGAAGGCCGCTTTGGCCCGGGTCAAGGCGGAACAGGTAGCCGAAATGGTGATCGCCTACGAGCCGATTTGGGCCATCGGCACCGGTCAGACAGCGTCATCTGAGGATGCTCAAACCATGTGTGCGCTGGTCCGCTCGGTGGTGGCCGACAAGTCGGGGAGTGACGCGGCTGAATCAGTGCGGGTCCAGTACGGCGGTTCTGTGAAGCCGACCAATGCCGCAGAGTTGATGTCGCAGCCGGACATCGACGGTGCGTTGGTTGGTGGCGCCAGCCTCGACGCCTCATCGTTCGCTCGTATCGTCCAGTACCGGCTGCACGATCTGTGATAGCCGGCCGGCTTG
>CALJMD010000108.1 GCA_937981915.1 uncultured Acidimicrobiales bacterium | reverse complement strand
CGTCGGCCCCAACGGGGCAGGTAAGAGCACGCTGCTCAAAGCGATCAGCGGCCTTCAGCCCGCTACCCGGGGGAGCATCCGCTTCCAGGGAACAGAGATCGCCAAGATGGCACCGCACGTGGTTCGCCAGCGCGGGATTTCCATGGCGCTGCAACACCCTCGGGTGTTCGAATCGATGACAGCCAGAGAGAACGTGATCGTCGGCGCAACCTTCGGAGGCGCCAGCCGGCCGAGCGAGGACGAAGCCCGGAGAACGGCCGACGAAGCGCTGGAGTTCGTCGGGCTGTCCACCTATGCCGACGTGCCCGTCGACGGGCTCAACTTGCATCAGCAGCGCTTCCTGGAAATGGCCCGAGCTCTGGCCGGATCACCCAAACTCCTGTTACTGGACGAGGTCATGGCCGGGCTCAACGACACCGAGCTGCAAGCCTCGATCGACATGGTTCGCACCGCCCGCGATGAGCGAGGCGTGACCGTCATCTGGGTCGAACACGTCATGAAAGCAGTAATGAGTCTGGCGGAACGGGTGGTGGTGTTGAACTTCGGTCAGGTGCTGGCCGACGGCCAACCAAATGACGTGATGACCAATCCTGAGGTGGTCGAGGCGTATCTCGGCACCAAGTCGGTGGAGGCATCATGACCGACACAGCAGCCGACATGCTGCTTGGCGTCTCCGGACTGTCAGCCGGCTACCTGGGCGAGGACGTCGTGCACGACATCGAACTCACGGTCGGTGTCGGCGAAGCAGTGGCCGTCATCGGCTCCAACGGTGCCGGCAAGAGCACCATGTTGAAATCGATTTGCGGGTTGATGAGCCCGTCGACTGGTTCGGTTCGCTTCGACGGAAACGAAATCGCTGGAACCAAGGCTCACATGGTGGTGCGGGCCGGCGTGGTCTACGTCCCGGCCGAACGGCACCTGTTCCCGCAGATGGCGGTGCAGGAAAACTTGTTCCTAGGGGCCTACCCGTCCCGGCCGGACGCCGAGCGCCTGGAGTTGGTGTACGACACCTTCCCCCGGCTTAAGGAACGGGCTCGACAACATGCCGGCACGCTCAGCGGTGGCGAACAACAGATGCTGGCCGTCGGTCGGGCATTGATGTCGTCACCGAAGCTGCTGGTACTCGACGAACCAACGACCGGCCTGTCGCCCATCTTGGCTCAGGAGGCGTACGCCGCCATGGCGGAGCTACGCAAAGGCGGGCTGACGGTGCTGGTGGCCGAACAGCAGGTTCCGCTTGCCTTGGAGTTGGCTGACCGAGCCTACGTATTGGATCACGGCCGTATCACCTTGTCGGGAACGTCGGACGAGTTGGCCGCCGACCCTGCCGTACGCCAGGCCTACCTCGGTATCTGAAGTAGTGGTATTTGAAGTAGTGGAATCTGAGCATGTGTATCGAGAGAAGCTGGTGAGATAAATGGGTGCAGTACTAGTAGACGGCTTAGTCCTCGGACTGCAGTTCGCCATTCTCGGTGTGGGTCTCACGCTGGTCTACGGGCTCGGTGGTGTGGTCAACCTGGCCCACGGGCAGATGGCGGTTATGGCCGCCATCGTGACGGCCAGACTAATGGACACCGGCCTGCCGACAGCGGCGGCCATCGCCATCGGCATTATCGCCACCGGCCTCCTCGGCGTCATCTTGGACCGCACCATCATGCAGCCGGTCTACAGCCAGCACGGCGAGAGTCGTATCCTGCTCGGACTGCTGCTGATGCTCGGCGTGGGCTTCATCATCGACGGCGTCTTGGAATGGCGCTACCCGATCGAAGCGCTCAACCTTCGTATCGCCGGTGAACCGGTGACCATCTCCGGGCTGAAGATCAGACGAGGATCGATTGTGGCTTCGGCGGTGACCATCGCCGTTGGCTTGACCTTGGTGGCCTTCTTCCGTCTGACCACCTTCGGCCGGGCCACCCGTTCGGTCATTCAGAACGAAGAGGGCGCCCGGCTGTGTGGCATCAATCCGGCCACTGTCCGCACCGTCATCTTCGGTCTTAGCGGCGTGCTGGCCGGCGTGG
The DNA here is from genome assembly GCA_937981915.1 of uncultured Acidimicrobiales bacterium. Lineage (GTDB taxonomy): Bacteria > Actinomycetota > Acidimicrobiia > Acidimicrobiales > SZUA-35 > JAHELU01. The sequence goes on along the minus strand of CALJMD010000108.1, from coordinate 1,277 downwards.
TCGCCGTCACCCAGGCCATGACCAGCCCGGTGGTGTCAACCGCCGGGGTCAGCCTGACCATCTTCGCTCTTATCGTGGCCGTTGTCGGCGGGCTGGGCAGTGTCTCCGGGGCGTTCCTGGCCGGGATCATCCTCGGTGTGGTCAACACTATGAGCGCCTTCTATATCGGCACGTTCGTATCCAGCATCATCTTGGTGGTGGCGGCGGCCGCCACGATCTTAATCAGACCTCAGGGCCTGTTGGGGAGCGGCTAGATGACCGCTTCCGCTACAAGCCAGGGCATCCGGGCTTACATCCCCATCGCCATTGTGGTGGCCATTTTGGCTCCCGTTCCTCTCCTGTTCTCCGACTCCCGGTCCATGATGTTGGTCATCACTACCGGGTTGTTGTTCGCCGCCTATGCCATTGCCTTCAACCTGATTTTCGGCAGCACCGGTCAGCTGTTCCTGTGTGTCGGCGCGTTGGCCGGCATCGGTGGGTTTGGGTCGGCCATCTTGAGCGACCAGGTCGGGCTGCCGTTTGTGCTGACCATGTTGATTGCCGCCGTGATCGCAGGAGCTTTCGGTGCATTGCTGAGCTGGGTGTCGGTCAGCCGCTCGCTTGACACCATCTTCACTGGCATTGTCACGCTGGCGTTTTCACTGTCGTACGAGAACTTCGTGTTGGGCAGCCGGGACTTGACCGGCGGCGAGAACGGGCTGCCGATCGTGGCTGGCAACGGCACGTTGATCAACGGCCAGGTCAGCGCCTACTACCTGTTCCTTGCCCTGGTCGCCGCCTACTTGATTGTGTATCGCTTGATTCAGCGGTCCCATATTGGCTGGGCGTTCCGGGCGCTACGCGACGACGAGGTGGCGGCGGAACTGGCCGGCGTGGATGTGGCCCGCTACCGGGTGTATGCCGGTCTGATCGGTTCGATCATGTTGGGCCTGGCCGGAGCGTTCTTCGCCCACTACCGGGGCTTCATCGGCGACACCACGTTCTCGTTCGGCTCAGTTGACGTTCGAGTGCTGGTGATGCTGGCCTTCGGTGGTATCGGTTCGCTGCTCGGTCCGATAGTGGGTGCGGCGGTGTTTACCATTCTCGACGAGTTGCTGGTCGACTACGCCCAGCTGCGGGAAGTCCTATACGGCATTGTCACCGTGATCTTGTTCCTCAGCTTCCGCCAAGGTGTCGTGGGAGCGGTCACCAACTGGTGGAACGGGCGACGTAAACCACCTCCGGTCGAGGAAGTGGCCCCGGGGCCGCTGACCGGCGCAAAGCAACCGGTCAGCGGA
>CALJMD010000107.1 GCA_937981915.1 uncultured Acidimicrobiales bacterium | reverse complement strand
GTGCCCTCGGAGGGATTGGGGATGCCGACAATCGTGACCCCCGTGTTTTGCCTGGTGACCCATGCGACCGAACTGGCCTCATCTCGGCAGGTGGCTCAATGGGCACCCCAGAACCACAGCACGTGTGGGTCGCCATCGGCGATTGCGACGTCAAGGGCATCTCGCCCCGACGGGACGACCTCGACCTCGGCCGCCGGGTCGAGCGGGGCCGCACTGTCAGTTGTGGCAGCACCGCAACCGGCGGCGGCCATGGCAATGACAACGGCCAGCGATACGGCTCGCAGGATGCGGGTGGACACGCTCCAATACTAGTTCCGACAGCTACTCGTTTCGAAGCGCGCTGTTGCTGCCACCGATGCCGGACTCGACGGGTGCAGGCCACCCGCCAGTAAGCTGGCGCCCGTTATGGAGCGCCAACTGTCAACAATCGGCTGTCGAAGATGACGGCAAACTCAGCGGAACCCGACGTTTTGGACGCCATCTGGGACGATCGGCTACCGGCAGTGAAAGACCCTCGTAGTCGAGCGACATGTCGTTCCATCGGCACAACAACCGGTGCTGAAGTGGCGCGAGCCTTGGAGCATCTGCGAGAACGAGGCATCGAGGCGCAGCCGGAAGGCGACCCGCAGGCGCCGTCACAACGTCGTGCCGCCGCCATCACGGTGGGTTCATCTGACGAGGGGCTGGTCGCCGTCCGACACCTTGAAGACCTTGGTTACCGGAGTTGGGACCCACTCGCCGGTGCGGCGCAGGCCATCCATCGCAGGTTTCGCTCCAATGTCACGCTGGCTCGAACCACCGACGCCACCATGGTGTTGGATGTCCGCTGGCCGTCGCCTTCCGGGTTGGCCGGGCGACTCCCCGGCTTCCTGATTCCGAACGAAAACGACTACGACGCGCTGACCTTGCCCGCCGCCCTGTGGCCCCTCTACCTGCTAGCCAGGCCACTTCGACTACTGGTGGAGAGAGTCGGTATTGCGTCGCCGAGCACACATCGCCTTGGCCCGTTCTTGGGGACACCGCAGACGCTTATCGGCCCGTTGTTGGAGTTGGCCGGGGCGACCGCCGATGACGTGGTGGCAGACCTCGGCTGCGGCGATGGACGGGTCGTCCTGGAAGCGGCCGCCGCTATTGGCTGTCGGGGTATCGGGGTGGAATCAAACCCCGAGCTGGCGGACGAAGCCCGTCGACGCATAGGCGACGGCGGTGAAGCAGGTGAGCGGGTCACCATCATCGAGGGCGACGCCACCGACGTCGAGCGCTACGTCAACCAGGCCACGGTCTTCTTTGTCTTCGTCCCGGCCGATGCCGCCGTCGAGTTGATTACCCGCTTGTTGGGTGCGGCCAAGGCAGGCTCGAGAATCGTGGCCCACGAACAACACCGGTTGCTCAACGAGCCGCCGGGAGCGGTGACCAAACCGGTGATTGTTGACGACGCAGTGACGGTGGGTCATTGCTGGACAGTGGCCTAACCGAAGCCATATGTTTTCGGTCACTTTCAGGGTCGAATAGGTCGCTTCGATCCTAGGCCAACGCCGAGTCGGCTCTAGAATGGTAGCTATCCACGCCACAGTGAAGCGGCAGATGCGGTGGTTAGCTCCTGTGAATCGTCAGCGAGAAAAGTGCGTATAGCAATAGTTGGATCTGGCATCGCCGGCCTCACGTGTGCGCACGTGCTGGGCCCGCACCATGAAGTTGTGCTTTTCGAAGCCGAACGTCGCCTCGGTGGGCACTCCAACACCGTGGAGGTTGACGATCCGGAAGTCGGGCCTATAGGCATCGACACCGGGTTTATCGTGCACAACGACCGGAACTATCCGAACCTGGTGAGGCTGTTTGACGAGTTGGGCCTGGAAACGGTGGAAAGCGAAATGAGTTTCGCTGTGACCGATCGGGCAACCGGCCTCTGCTACCGAGCCACTAGTGTCAATTCGCTCTTTGCCGACCGGCGCAGGCTGTTGGACCGATCGATGTGGCGCATGCTGGTCGACATCACCAGGTTCTATCGCAACGGCCGCCGTCTCTTGGCTTCGGTTGAAAACGAAGGTGGCGCCGACGGTGATTCGCCGACAATTGCCGAGTTCCTGGCCGAAGGTGGCTACAGCGAGGTGTTCATCGAACACCACCTGGTGCCTATGGGCGCGTCTGTCTGGTCGGCTGACCCTGATCAGTTCAACCTTTTCCCGGCGACGACCCTGCTCCGATTCTTGGACAATCACGGTTTGTTGTCGGTGGGTGATCGCCCGCTGTGGCGAACGCTCCGCGGCGGTAGCCGAACCTACGTCAACGCCATCGCCGAGCGATTTGACGGAGAGATCAGGCTCGGCCAGCCAGTGACGGCGATCCGTCGGCTTCGGGGCGACGACGAGGGTTCGTCGAACGGTCGCGTCGAGGTTCGATCTGGCGGGGTTGTAGAACGATTCGACCATGTCATCGTCGCCGCCCACAGCGACCAGGCACTAACGTTGCTCACTGACCCGTCGGACGCGGAAAAGCAGCACTTGTCGGCTGTTCGCTACCAGCCAAATCGGGCCACGTTGCACTTCGACGAGGTGGTCATGCCGCCCAAGCGTTTGGCCTGGGCCGCCTGGAATTACGATCAGGCGGCACCTGCGCCGTCAGCCGACGCCGATTCCGCCGCTAGCGGTCGAGCCGCCCTCACCTATGACTTGACGCTCCTGATGCGACTGGCTGGAAGTCGCCGGTATTTCGTG
>CALJMD010000106.1 GCA_937981915.1 uncultured Acidimicrobiales bacterium | reverse complement strand
CTTGTGCTCCATCTTCATGGCTTCGACCACTACCAGCAGGTCACCTTCTCCGACGGTTTGACCGGCGTTGACGTGGACGGCAATAACAGTCCCCGGTAGTGGACAAATCGGGCCGGAGCCCGCCGCTCCCGACGATTCAGGTGTCTCGAATCGTGGAGCCGACCGCAGGGCGAGCGAACCTGACGGCGAGGAGACCACGACCAGCTCAACCGGTTGGTCGTTGCCCGGCCCGGGCCCGGTTGCTGCAACCGTCCGATGGTCAACGTCAACTCGATGTCGAACACCGTCGACTTCGATCGCCAGCCGGTTGCGGCCGGGCTCAAAGGACAGCAAGCGAAGGTCGAAGCGTTGCCGCTCGTCGTCACTCATCGTTCCGTCGTCCAACGGTTGAGGGAACGAGCCCAGCAAGGCGGCGGCATCAAAACCGCTAGTTGACGTGTCGCCACAGCAGCGGTACTCCACCGCAATCGGATTGGCAGTCGCCCCCGGCTGTTGGGAGTCCAGGTGCCAGGTGACTCGCTGGCCGAGAGTCGGCACGTTGCGCCAACCGGTAGGAGCGAAACCGGTTCGTTCGTCAGCTCGACGCAAGAAACGATCCAAGTATATGGTTGCGGCCAAGATCAGAGACGGGTCGGGCTGCGTCGGTTCGACCACGCCCTGGTGATCATCCAGGTAGGAGGTGGCTAGCCGACCGGCCAGAAAATCCGTTTCGCTCAAGATGTTGACCAGCGCGTCACGGTTGGTGGCGACCCCGGCCAACGGTGCTCGTCGCAGGTGGGTGGCGAGCACGGCTGCAGCCTCGGAGCGCGTTGGGCGGTGGCAGATCACCTTGGCCAACAGCGAGTCGTAGTGAGGGGTGACCTCGTCACCGGCTCGGAACCCGGCGTCGACCCGCAACCCGGCATCGGCCAAGCCCCCTGAATCGGCCAAGACCCCTGAATCGGCCAAGACCCCTGATTCGGCCAAGACCCTTGATTCGCCACTGGAATCCAAGTCGAAGACTTCCAGATTGCCGGTAGCCGGCAGCCAGCCCTGCGCTGGATCTTCGGCCACCAACCGAACCTCGATGGCATGGCCGTCGAGGGCGACCGTGTCCGTCGGCAGCCGCTCACCGGCGGCGACCCGCAACTGCAGTTCGACCAGGTCGAGGCCGGTGACGGCTTCGGTGACAGGGTGTTCGACCTGAAGCCGAGTGTTGACCTCCAAGAAGTTGATCTCGCCGCCAGCTCCCACCAGGAACTCGACCGTGCCAGCGCTGCGATAGCCGACGTGGCGGGCCAGCGCGACAGCACCCTCGAGCAACCTCTGTCGTGCCTGGGAGTCAAGGTTGGGGGCGGGGGCTTCCTCGATGATCTTTTGGTTGCGCCGCTGGATCGAGCAGTCTCGCTCCCCCAGGTGAATCACGTTGCCGTGGTCATCACCAAAGACCTGTACTTCGATGTGTCGCCCACCGGCCAGGAATGGCTCGGCGAAAACGGTTCCGTCCCCAAAGGCTGCTTCGGCCTCGCGCGACGCTGCGGTTACTGCTTCGGTCAGCTCACCAACCGATTCGACCACTCGCATGCCCCGACCGCCTCCGCCGCCTGCGGCTTTCACCAACAACGGGAACGGCATTGAACTGGCATCGCCGCCGGCGGCGGCGGAAAGTGCGCCATGATCAAAGACTGGTGAGGTGGGCACGCCAGCTTCAACCGCTGCAGCTTTGGCTGCCATCTTGTCGCCCAACAAGGTGATGTGTTCGGGGGCAGGGCCAACCCAGATCAACCCGGCGTCGATTACGGCTTGAGCGAAATCGGCCCGCTCGGCCAGAAACCCGTAGCCGGGATGGATGGCGTCACAACCTGATTGGATTGCCGCGCTGATAACGGCGTCGGCCCGAAGGTACGAGTCGGCAGCGGTGAGACCACCGAGGGCGACGGCCATGTCAACCACGTCGACATGCAACGCGTTGCGGTCGGCTTCGGAGTACACACCGACCGTGGCGATACCCATGGACCGGGCGGTTCGGGCGATACGAACTGCTATCTCGCCCCGGTTGGCGATGAGAAGTCTGCGAATGGACTTGGTGGTCATCAGTGCCTCCACACGCCGTAAGAAGTAGAACCCTCTATCACGTTGGAATGAGCGGCGGATAGAGCCATGCCCAAGACGGTGCGGGAGTCGGCCGGGTGGATGATTCCGTCATCCCACACTCGCCCGGTGGCGTACAGGGCGGTCGACTCGGTCTCTATCTGCTGCTCCAAGGCGTCGGATTGAACTTTGAATTGGGCTTCGACTTCACTGGTGACTTCGATTCCCCTACCGGCGGCGGCGTTGCGGGCCACGATGTCCATCACCCCGGCCAGCTGTTTGGGTCCCATCACGGCGATGCGGTGATTGGGCCAGGAGAAGATGAACCTCGGGTCGTAGGCTTTGCCGGCCATTCCATAGTTACCGGCCCCGTACGAGGCCCCGACCATCAAGTTGAAGTGCGGCACCGTCGAGTTCGACACGGCGTTGATCAGCTTCGCTCCGTTGCGGATGATGCCGCCCTGTTCGGCTTTGGA
>CALJMD010000105.1 GCA_937981915.1 uncultured Acidimicrobiales bacterium | reverse complement strand
CCTCAACGGCGGCGCAGTTGCGGCCAATCTCGCCTAGGCCACCAAGGAAGGAGATCTTTACCGGAGACGGCATCAGGAATCAGCCCGGCCGAGAGCGGCCAAGACCTGGCGGCAACGGTCGTCCATTCCCGGTGGGGTCGGCCCCATCGGTAGCCGACACTCTCCTACGGAAATACCCAAGTGATTCATCATGGCTTTCGTTGGTACGGGGCTGGGGGCGTCGTCGTAGGCGAAGTGACCGTAGGCCGGCATCATCCGGCGATGCCACTGGGTGGCCTCGGCTACCTTGCCATCGTTGAACGCAGAGATCATGGCGGCCATTTCACGACCGGCGTAGTGAGTGATAACGCCGACCACGCCGACCGCACCGACCGACAGAAGTGGAAGAGTCAGCCCGTCATCGCCGGAGTACACCTCAAAGGCCGGATCCACCTGGGCCAGGAGCGACGCTGTCTCGCCGGGATCACCCGATGCGTCTTTCAACGCAACGATGTTGTCCACCTCGGACAAGCGAAGAATGGTCGACGTCTCGATCTTGCGACCCGTTCTACCGGGTACGTCGTACACCATGACGGGAAGATCGGTGGCCTCGGCCGATGCCACAAAGTGCTGGTACATACCTTCCTGGGAAGGACGGTTGTAATAGGGGGCGACAGCCAGAATGCAGTCAGCACCGACGTCGGTAGCCGCCTTGGTGTTCTTCACTGCCACAGCGGTGTCGTTACTTCCGGCCCCGGCGATCAACGAGTGATCAGGAATCGCTTCTCGTATAGCGGTGAAGAGTTCACGCTGTTCCTCGTAGGAAATCGTGGCTGACTCCCCGGTGGTGCCGGCGACCACCACGCCGTCGTTGCCGTTTTCCACGAGGTACTTGGCCAACTTCTGGGCTCCCGGCAAATCAAGCTTGCCGTCGGAGTCGAAGGGGGTGACCATTGCGGTGAGTACTGGGCCGAACCTGGCCATTGGATTGTCCTCCTGTGTGGATCCGCTGTCGGCGTGTGCGTGGTTATGTCACTTGCGGTTGACGTCGGACGACGTGTCCCCAGTCTGCAACCGAGCATGCTCGCTCGCACGGTCGAGCCCCAATGTGGCGAGAAAATCGTCATGCAGCTCGAACCAAATCGTATGGTAAGAGTCCACCGTTGGCTTGGTCAGCCAGTCAATTTGACCACCGACAACGTTTTCGAGAGCTGTCGACAATCGCCTTTCGTAGCGGGCGAACCTTGGATGCGCTTCGGTGAGCATACGGCAAACAGGCCCCACCCGCTCGTGAATAGCTGCCAACTCGTTGATAATCACCCGGTCGTAGTCAGGGTCACTGTGGTCGTTGAGCACCAGGGGATCCTGCTGGATCACCTGCCACCGGGTACAAAGATCAAGTACTGCCGCGTTCAGCGGCAGAAACAGCTCGTAGGTGGTCAGTACCGCCGAACGCCGACGTTCACGTGGCCGCGACGAGGGGGTGGACGCGCAGTCCAGCTGGTGCTGCAAGAGCTTCTCCCCTACCCGTCGTCCCTCGGCGGTTAGCAGCCACCCTGACCGGTCACCAGTACGTTCAACAGCGAGCTCTTGCCCTGCTGCGTCGGCCAGGATTGAGGTGACCGTCGACGTCTCCATCTGTTCGGCCTCCGCCACCGATACCAACGAGATCAGACCGCCGAGTCGGAGACGAAGCAATATTGCCGCCAACCGATCGGCTTCGAGGCAGTCTTGGCCACACCCGGCCACCTCGCCAGGTGCCCGAGCTCGACCGTCGCTAACCCGACGGTCGCCTTCAGTCACGACGGCTCCTCAGCGGTGTCGCCCCTGTGTGCCCGGCGGCGGACCACGGCCAAATAGAAGGCCGTTCCCAGCGTGGCGAAAATAAACCACTGTACGGCGTAGGACAGATGGGGTCCCTCCGACAGTTCGGGGAGCGAAACCGGGTCGGGGAACTGGGAGACTGCCTCTCCATCAGGGGCCAGCTGCAGGAAATATGGAGGTAGAGGCTGATCGATTCGACCGCTAAGGGCGGACGTGTCAAAGCGAGGCATCAGTCGGCCTTCGCCGAGATCGGCCACGGCGAACCATCCTTCGGGGGCCACACTATCGCGCAACCAGCCCGACATCTCGATGGCACCGACCGGCAGATCAGCCACCTCAACCTTGGTGTTGATCGGGATGAAGCCGCGATTGACCGCCAGCACGGTTCCGTCATCCAACTCGAGTAGCGCGACGATGTACTCACCCGCCACACCGCCCTGGGAGCGGTTGGTGATGCGGGCCACGTCGGGGGCGATCACCGTGCCGAAAGCGCTCGCCCGTCGAAAGTCAACATCGCCGTCAGGCCGGGCGGCAGCATTGGTACTTTCGATAATGAGGGGGACCTCGGCCGTCCTAGAACTGATCAGGACATTCTCGGCCCGCCGCTCCTCCATTCGGTCCAGCTGCCAAAAGCCGAGAACCACGAACAAGGCGACCACGCTGACAGCAAAGAGGTGAGACAGCACCCAGAACGGCCTGGTGGCAAAACCCCAGTCAGGTCGATCGGCTGGTTGCTCACTGGCGCCCGGTCGGGTGGAGTCCTCCGGCGGGGATGCGGAAATCTGTTCGGTCGGCATGAAAGTTGATACCCATAGATCGCCGGGTGGATGTCTGCGGTGAGCAGTCCAAACCGGTCAAATCCGATGCTCTAGCTTCCCACGCTACCGAGACTGCGACCGGTCGCAGATAGCAGTAGGGCGGTAACGCTCGGACCACTGAGATCATCAGCTTCGTTGAGGGCTGGTAAACAACCGTCAACCGACGAGTAATCATCCGATGATTCTGTAAGACTGCCCCAGTGGCGTTCACGCGAGGTCAACCACCACCAAAGCCAATTGTTCGCATCATCATTGGGCTAGTCATCTTGTCCCAGGGTGCGGCCCTATTTGGCGACCTCGTGTTGGCCGAGTTCGTCGACAGTCGACCGGGGCTGCTCATCGCTTTGAACCCCCGCAACCGCAACCTCACACTGGCAACCAACCAGTTGGATGCCGTGACGTTCTACGTCGTCGGCTTTTGTCGACTCGTCGCCTCCGACCCCCTGTACTTCCTGTTGGGGTATTGGTACGGCGAACGAGCCATTGCTTGGACGGAGCGACGCAGTCGCACCTACGGGCCACTAATACGCGACGGCGAGCAGATGTTTCGGCGGGCCTCGTACCCCCTCATCTTCATGATGCCGAACAACATCATTTGCGCCATGTCGGCCGCCACCGGCGTGAGTCTGCCCATCTTCATCGCCTTGAACGTCAGCGGAACAGTCACCCGACTGATCATCATCCGTCAGGTAGGCGAAGTCTTCGCCTCACCGTTACAACGAGTCGTCGACTTTATCGCCGAGTACCGGGTGCCGATCCTCATTCTCTCGGCCGTTCTTGTTGCCTGGACCGTCTACAACGAGTTCTTCGCTGGAGGCTCCGAGACTCGCAGCCTGATGGAGCTGGGGAACGAAACCGAAGAGTCCACCGGGCCGGCGCAAGCCTCCGATGGTGACGAACGGCCCGCTTCGGAGAGCTGAGCCGATCGAGCAGCTACAGGTCGAGCACTTGATCAAGCCCAATGGTCACACCGGGCATCTCCGCCACCCGTCGGACGGCCAGGACGACCCCGGGCATGAACGAGGACCGATCGTAGGAGTCGTGGCGAAGCGTCAGCGTCTGACCCATCGCCCCGAGAACGACCTCTTGGTGGGCCACCATCCCGCGCATACGAACGGAATGGATCCGGATTCCCGATGGCCCTTCGGCACCGCGAGCATTGGCCAGCGTGTCCGATTCAGTCGGGTCAGCGGCCCACTCCGACGACGACTTTGCCATGCGTTCGGCGGTCGATACCGCCGTGCCACTCGGGGCATCAACCTTCTGATCGTGGTGAAGTTCGATGATTTCACCAGTGTCGAAATACGGTGACGCTAATTCGGCGAAGCGCATCATGAGAACGGCACCGATCGCAAAGTTGGGAGCGATAATGCAGTTCGACCGGTCGAAGGAACCTCGTAGGCCGTCGTAGTCCGCTTCGGAGAACCCGGAGGTGCCCACGACGGCGTGAATGCCGTTTTCGGCGCAGAACTGAACGTTCTGCCGTGCCGCTTCAGGGTGAGTGAAGTCAACCATTACGTCCACCACCGGGCGGCCGGACCCGTCAATGAGAGGGCCGCCGGTGGAAGACACCGGGAAGTTGTAACCGGAAATACCGGTCACCTCCCCAACATCAATTCCCTCGAAGGAGGGATCAACCGCCGCGGTGAAGGCCAGACCATCGGTCTCGCTTATCGTGCTGGCGACCAGGGTGCCCATACGGCCCCCTACGCCAAAAACTCCGACTCGAATGGTCATGGCCTTACACCTGGCTTCAACTGTTAGCTACGACGACCGCGGCCTCGGCCACCGCCTCGACCTCCGCCACCGCCACCGCCGCCGCGGCTTCGATTCCGGGGACGACGATCATTTTCCGGCATAACCGCAGAGCCCTCGGGGCCCAGCTCGCCGAAACCGGATGGTTCGAAGTCTTCCTCGAACGACATCGTCACCGCTGAAGAGGACTCAGCCTCGTCGTCGTTGTTGGAACGAGAGCGCGAACGGCCACCGCCGCCGGAGCCTCCTCCTTCGGAGCTGCGGGTGTCGGCAGCCATGCGAAGTGAGATCTTTCCGTTTGGATCGATGTCCTCCACGGTCACCTCGACCTCTTGGCCCAGTTCGAGAACGTCTTCGACCTTGTCGATCCGCTTGCCCATCCCGATCTTCGAGATGTGGAGCAGGCCGTCGCGGCCGGGAAGGATGTTTACGAAGGCGCCGAACTTGGTGATGTTGACCACGCGGCCGTTGTACACCTCGCCGACGTCAGCGGTCGGAGGATCAAGAATCAAACGAATCTGACGTTCTGCCTCGTCCACCACTTCCTTGTCGGTTGCCGCCACGGACACGATTCCGACCTGGCCGTCATCATCGACGGAGATGTCGGCGCCGGTCTCGCTCTGGATGGCGTTGATGACCTTGCCCTTCGGGCCAATCACCTCACCGATCTTGTCGACCGGGATTTCGAAGCTGACGATCTTGGGTGCGCCGTCTCGCACATCGGCTCGAGGCTCGCTGATGGCCTTGGTCATTACATCCAAGATCTGCAGTCGGGCGTCTTTGGCCTGCTCAAGAGCCTGGGCCAGCACGTCAGCGGGAATGCCGTCGATCTTGGTGTCAAGCTGAAGCGCCGTCACGAAGTCTGACGTACCGGCGACCTTGAAGTCCATATCTCCAAAGGCGTCCTCGGCCCCCAAGATGTCGGTCAAGGTTGTGTACTTGCCTTCAGCGAAGACCAGTCCCATGGCGATACCGGCAACCGGAGCCTTAATCGGCACACCGGCATCCATAAGTGACAGCGAGGAGCCGCACACTGAGGCCATTGAGGTCGAGCCGTTGGAGGTAAGGACCTCGGACACCAAACGCAGGGTGTAGGGCCACTCCGACTCGTCGGGCACAACAGGAACCAGCGCCCGCTCAGCCAGCAGACCGTGGCCGATTTCTCGACGCTTCGGGCCTCGCATGAAGCCGGTTTCGCCGGTGGAGAATGGCGGGAAGTTGTAGTGGTGCAGGTAACGCTTGCGCTCGGTCGGATCGATACCGTCGATGAGCTGATCCATACGGGTCATGCCCAGCGTTGAGATGTTCAGAACCTGCGTCTCTCCACGCTGGAAGAGGCCGGAACCGTGCACTCGGGGTACAACGCCGACCTCGGCCGACAATGGCCGAAGATCAGCCGGACCACGACCGTCGATGCGGGCCCCGTCCTCGACGATTCGTCGACGAACAACGGCCTTCGACAGCGAGCGAAACGCCGACTTGAGCTGCTTGGTGGCCAGAGCCTCGTCGTCACCGGCGAACTGCGGCACCAGGGCGGCAATGGTCTCGTCCTTGAGTGTGCCTTCGGCGGCGCCACGCTCGGCCTTGTCACCAATGCTCATGACCTCAACCATTTTGGCTTCGGCTGCGGTCGACACAGCGCTGTATTGCTCGTCGGTGTAGTCGACCTGAACCTCATAGTCCATGGGCTCGCGACGGCCGCCGGAGTCCTCCATGAGCTGCATCTGGAGGGCGATTGCCTCCTTGATGTACTGCTTGGATGCGTCAAGGCCCTCAGCCAGCGCGGTCTCGTCGACCTTGGGTGCGCCATTCTGGTAGTTCGGCCAGGATTTCCTGGTGCCACCGGCTTCGACCATCATGACGGCGACATCGCCGTTGTCGAGCTGGCGTCCGGCCACCACGATTTCGAACGAGGACTCTTCGCCCTCCTGGAAGGTGGGGTGAGGCAGCCACTCGCCATCCGCGGTGTAGGCCAAGCGAACAGCGCCGATGGCGTTTTCGAACGGAACGTTCGAGACCATCAGAGCGGCGGAAGCAGCGTTGATGGCCATCACGTCGTGGGGATGGGCCATATCAGCCGACAGCACGGTCACCACGACATGGGTTTCGTTGCGGTAGCCGTCGGGGAACGACGGACGCAGCGGCCGGTCGATCAAACGTGCGGTGAGTGTGGCGGTGTCGGGGGCGCGGCCCTCACGACGGAAAAAGGAACCGGGGATCTTGCCGGCGGCGTATGACCGCTCCTCGACGTCCACGGTAAGGGGAAAGAAGTCGATGCCTTCACGCACCGACCGGGCGCCGGTGGCAGCCACCAGCACACTGGTGTCGCCCATTCGGGCAACAACCGAACCACTGGCAAGACCGGCAAGTTTGCCAGTCTCCAGGTACAGCTCAGGGCCGTCACCACCGGTGACGGTCCCCGATACGGAAACAACGTCCGTCATTGGGATTCTCCTATAGGTCTTCGCGCGACGAGAACCTTTTCTCGCCACTTCAGGCCAGATCCCAGATTTCGATCACCCGGTCCGGTAGAGCTGACACGCACCCTGCCCACCAAGTAGGTGGGTGCGTCCAGTCGGATGGGCGGTGTGTCGCAACCGACACGGGGAACCGAAAACTGGCAGCTGACCTGCGTCAATATATGTGTGCTTCAGCGCGGGTGCGCTGCAACACTGCTGGTCATACTATCGCCAAATAACGCCAACCTGTGAGATACCTCGCAGGGTGACTGCCAAGTGGCGAAGGAGTTGCAAGCCAGGCCTCAGCCGACCTGTCCGATGGGGTAACCGGAGCTGGATGACCCGCTCGGGCTAGCGACGCAGGCCGAGTTCAGCGATGAGGGTACGGTAACGCTCGACGTCGATCGAAGCCAGATAGTCGAGCATGCGACGACGGCGACCAACGAGGGCCAGCAGACCACGCTGAGTGTGGTAGTCCTTCTTGTGGACCTTCAGGTGCTCGGTCAAGTGATTGATGCGGTCGGTCGCCAAGGCGATCTGCACCTCAGGTGAACCGGTGTCTCCCTCGGCACGAGCGAACTTGGTCATGGTTTCCGACTTGCTCGGCAGGTTGGAAGCTGGCTTGGACATAATCAGTACCTCTCGGGGTGAACATCGGTTACTCCAAGTCGTTCTCGGAGCTCGGGACCCTTAGCCCTGCCACCTGATCCGTCGCCATCAACGTGATGGAACGGCATCGGTAGCGACTGACAAGCATAACGTTCCGGAACAGTCTCACCACCGGGTTCAACTGCGG
>CALJMD010000104.1 GCA_937981915.1 uncultured Acidimicrobiales bacterium | reverse complement strand
GGGTCGACGGACCGACGTTGTGGTTCGGGGGTCAACACCTGCACCCGGCGTTGCTGCGGCGCCTGTTGGCGCACGGACGGGGCTTCCATCCGTTCGGCAGCCCGACCGCCGAAGACCTGGCAACGCTGAGCCAAGAGATGGTTGCCGCCGGTAGGTCGATGGATGAGCTGGAGCTCATCGGCGGTACCAGAGCCGTCTTCTCTGCGGCTGACGACGTGGCCGACCTCGATCAGGCTATGGCTGCCATTGAAGATCAGGTGGCACAGGGATACACCACGTTTTGTATGAAGCCGTCGCAGCACACTGATGACCCGTCGGAAGTCTTCGACCTCTGTCATCGGATGGTGACCCATCTCGATTCACTGTCCGGTGCCTAGGACTGCGATCCTCAGGAGCTAGCCGACGATGGTCAACTGACATGGAAATCCGGCGAGCGCAGAACGGTGGTGACAGCTTCCACGCTCGCCGGTAGACCCGCTGTGAACTAGCCGTCCTCGGGGAAGAGGAACGGGGTGACGAAGTCGATGGCGGCGGGCATGCCCAGGTCGGGATAAGCGTCGACAAGGCCCTGCTCGAAGTCGTCCGCGTTTTCAGCCGTGCCCATCAGCTCCGATGCCGTCGCAAGCCAGGCGACGTTGGCTTCAATGGTGGCCTGGTCGCCGGGCACGCCGTGACCGGCAAGGACGATCGGGTAGGACTCGCCGTCGGCCGCCAGGTCATTCAAGGCGACGGTCCAGGTGTCAGCCGGTCCTGCCATGATGAGGTGGACGCCGCTGTAGACGAGGTCGCCGGCAACGAGGACGCCGTAGTCGGGCACTCGGATGACCAGCTGTACTTCGGCTTCAGCGTCGTCGACCTCGGAAAGTTCCATGGTCACACCGTCAATTTCAATGGTGCCCGGCTCGACAACCTCAGGGACCACGTAGGACCCGGCAATTGCTTCGGCGCCGAAGTCGCCCTGCTTCTCCGCTACTTCAGCGTCACCGTTGGCGGCGATTGCGTCCGAGACGGACTGGAGCGCGTGCACGGGAACGTCGGCAAACACCTCGCTGCCAAGGAAGTGATCGGGGTGTTCATGGGAGATGAAGACCCGGTCGATCGGCTTGCCGAGGTCGTCAGCGTAGGCCCGGAAGTCAGCGGCGTTCGGCAGCAGGAACTGGGTGTCGACCAGAACCAATGAGTTCTCGGTTTCGAGGATGTGAGTGGAGTTAGCAAAGACTTCCTCTGGAGCGGTCAGGGTGTGAACTGTCAGACCATCACCCTCTTGGACGGTTACGGTCATGCCGCTGTCTCGCACCGAGGTGCTGACTTCCATCTCAGCGCTGGTGTCGCTACCGCAGGCGGCGGCGATGAGGGCCATTATCAGGATGAGTGGGAGAGAACGGAACCAGACGGCGCGCCCGGTACCTTCTTTCCTGCTTGGTGTTGTTTGGGGGAACGACATTGTGTCTCCTCGTGTAACTTCTTGGACGATTGCGTCGACCCCCAGGGTGCTGCCTGCCATTGGGAACACGGTGGTGGTGGACCGACTGTCGCTGGTGGAAATGAGACAAGGCGCCTTTGGCCGTGACCGTTGTCATGCCAACCTTCGATCAGGTCCGTCCGATGTCGACCGCAAGGCTAAGATCTGGTCACTATCGGGCGACAGCAAGAGAGTGACCATGGATTCCTTCGACCGCTTCCGAGCCCACCCCTGGCATGGCCTTTCGGTGGGCCCCGATGCCCCCGAACAGGTGGACGCCTACATCGAGATCACGCCGTTCGACGCGGTGAAGTACGAGATCGACAAGCTGACCGGCTATCTACGGGTGGACCGACCTCAAGGTTCCTCAGCGCTTCCACCGACCCTCTACGGGTTTGTTCCCCGCACCTTCTGCGGCGACCGGGTGGCTGCCCTAACCCCCGGTGCGGCCATGGGCGATCAAGACCCGCTCGACATTTGCGTTCTCAGCCAGCAGCGAATCGACCGGGCCGAAGTGATCCTGACCGCTCGAGTGGTGGGCGGATTGCAAGTGCTGGATGGCGGCGAAGCCGACGACAAAGTGGTTGCCGTCCTCGCCTCGGATTCGGTGTTCCACTACGCCCAACAGCTCAACCAGCTGCCGACCGCCGTAGTCGACCGACTGATCCACTACTTCGGCACCTACAAGATGGATATCTCGGGGAACCGCCCCAACGAAATCGAGGTGGTCGGCACCTATGGACGCGAGCACGCCCTCGAGGTCGTTGAGGCGTCGATGGCCGACTACGCCGACAAATTCGGGGTTGACCCTGCCAGTCGAGCGTTAGCCGACCGCCGCCGCAGTTAGCGCACTGTCACCCTGGCGGTTTGTTCGTACCTGCAATGCCATTGCCCCGACCGTGAACAGGAAGGCCACGAAGCCGAGGAGACCACCGATGATCGGCAGGGTGGTCAGGGCCACGTAGATGAGTAGCCCGACGGCAAGGGCCACAAGCCGAAGTGGTAGTCCTCCGTCCCGGTCGACAATGAAGTCGACCGCGGCGAGAACAACCACGACGGGTGCCACGAAGACCGAGATCACGAACAGCAATGCGGCCAAGGCGAGCACGGTGGCGACGAAGACAAACCAGTACGCCCCGATCAACAAGTCGAGCCCAAGCAACCCGAAGACAATGGATGCCACGATGCCTACCACGATGAGGCCGACCGCCGCGGCGACCAGTCCGACCACGGTGAGCAAGCCGTAGAGCAGGCAGCGCAGCGGTTCAATCCGGACTCGGTCGACCAGTCGGTTCAACGGTCGACGCAGTAGAAGTAGTAGTCCCGCCCCAACAATGAAGAGCGAAACAGCTCGTAGTAGCCCGTCTGCTATCCGATCACCGACCGTTGGCTCTTCCTCCGGTGTGGGAACGGTGACATCCTCGTCGCCGCCGACGGTGCCGGATCGGTCGTAGTCGCCAACCCCGCCGAAAACGTCTCCGGCGACATCCCCGGCCAATGTCATCTGTCCGACCCCGAACAGCAGATCCTGTCCGACCGTGCCGGTGATGTCGGCGGCTCCGCCGAACATGGCGATGTCACCGCCGACGTCACCGGGTACGGAAAGTTCACCTCCGATGAATCGGGTGTCGCCTTCAACGTCGCCGGACACGGTCACTTGACCGCCCATGATGAGCACGTCGCCGGTCACGGTGCCGTCGATGTTGATCTGACCACCTGCCGCTATGACATCACCATCGATGGTGCCATTGATCTCTATTTGGCCTGCGAACACGTAGAGGTTTCCGTCGAAGGTTTCATCGGCCGGGACGGTCACGTCGTCGCCGGTCCGTAGTGTCCCGTCGAGCTCGGACTCGTCAGCGGCCAGTGCCGCCGTTGGAATCGATACCACGATCGCTGCGAGTAGCAGCGCTATCAAGAGTCGTAGTGGGCGATCCCGTCGGGATCGCCGCGTCGTCGTTTCATCCACCAGTTTCATGATTTGTCCCTCACGTTGCGGTACTGCCCCCAACGCCGACGTGGGGGCGCCGTAGATCAAGTATTGTCGAACGTTGTCGACCCCAC
>CALJMD010000103.1 GCA_937981915.1 uncultured Acidimicrobiales bacterium | reverse complement strand
ATGCAACGAGTGGCGTCTACGATGCCGGGAGCGACAATGGCGTCGGTTGGGCAACCGGTAATGCAGGCTTGACAGCGGCCGCATTGATCGGTCATTGGTGGGCCTGTTGTTTCAAGGTCGGCGTCGGTGATCACAGAGCCGAGAACCACCCAACTGCCAACGCCGGGAACGAGCAGGTTGGCATTCTTGCCGTACCAGCCGAGTCCCGCGTCCCAGGCGGCATTTCGGTCGACAAGATGATTACTGTCGGCCACGACGACGGCACGATAGCCAGCCGACGTGAGCTCATCGGCTATGGATGCCAACGCCTGTGCCAATAGTTGGTAGCTGTTGTCACGGGCATAGCGGGCCACTCGGGCTCGCAAACGGCCGCCGGTTTGAGGCGGCCCGTCGTCTACCTCGGTCCGAGGTTGCTCATCTCTGTCATTGGTCTCATCGGTCGACCCGTATCTGAGCGCACCAACAATCAGAGACTTTGCCGATGGCAGACAGCGCAGCGGGTCGGTTGAACGGTCCGGGTTTCGATAGGTGAATTGCATTGCGCCGGCCAACCCCTGCTCTTTTCGGTTGACCAGAACCGAGTGGGCCGGCTGTTGTCGGGCGGCCGGGGCGACGCCAACGGCAGCCAAACCAGCCTCTAGCCCAAGCCTGAGCAGTCGGTCACGAAGATCATCAGACGCAGAGACAGAGGCGGAGACAGAAGCAGCGGCGGTTGCCGGCGGCGTTTGATCCACAGCTACAGGTTGCCCCTATGTCACCGTCTTCTCAACGTCCAACAAGCAGTCCGGCTCAGCCGGTGGGATCGAGAGAGCCGGGACGAGCTACCTGTTCGTGCTGTAGATCTGCCACCAAACCGGCCCTCTGGAGCCGCTTAATGGCGGCGTAGGCCATGACATCGAAGACGACAGCGTCATCAGGTTCGCGCGACACCAAGAAGGTGACAACGCAATCGGCGCACGTCTCAGTGAACTGTTTGGCGCAGGTGTCGCAGTCGATGACCAAGTTCATAGTGCAGACAATAAACAGGCGCTGTGACACAAAGGCCCAGTGCGACAACAGCACAGCGGCCAGACTGGGCCCGGACCGATGTCGACCTGATACCGTGACGGACGTGATAGCGCTCGAGTTCACAAGGAACGAAGCCCGGTACGCGGCGGCCGCGGTAACCGGACGGTTACGAGCCGGCAGTGGCGCCTCAACCGGCCCCCTGCGGCTGATCGAAGGTGAGCCGATTGAGCTCCCGGGCCCCGACTGGCATCGGGTGACGACCAGGCTGGCCGGTATTTGCGGCTCCGACCTGGCCACCGTTGACGGAAAGTCGTCTCGATACTTTGAGCCATGGGTGTCGTTTCCATTTGTGCCCGGTCATGAGGTAGTCGGACAACTACCATCCGGCCAACGTGTCGTTCTCGAACCGGTTCTGGGCCATGAAGCCCGTGGCTTCGATCCACCGTTCGACGGGGCCGCACCCGGAGACGGCGACGACTACCGGCACCTTGTCTCTGGGTCTCTCGAACCCGGCATTCAGACGGGGTACTGCGCCTCCACAGGCGGTGGCTGGTCCAGCGAATTCATCGCCCACGAATCACAGCTCCATCCCGTACCGGATTCGGTAACCGATGAGGCGGCGGTCATGGTTGAACCCACCGCGGTCGGTGTGCACGCCGCCATCCGGGCCGCCATCGGCGACGGAGACACCGTCGGCATCCTCGGATCCGGCACCATGGGGCTGACGACGCTGGCCGCCGTCCGCCACTTCACCGGGGCCGGGACCGTCGTTGTTGCTGCCAAATACCCCGAGCAGCGGAAGCTGGCTCAGGACCTGGGCGCGGACATCGTCGTCGAACCTGCTGGGTTTCGTCGGGCGATCCGGCGGGCCAGTGGCAGCTTTGTCATCGGTGGCGACCTTTCAAGCGGAGCCGACATCGTTATCGACGCGGTCGGCAACGCCGCGTCGATTGAACAGTCGATAGGGGTGACCCGACCGAGAGGAAAGGTTGTTCTCGTCGGCATGCCTGGCCAGGTTTCGCTTCAGTTGACAGCGCTGTGGCATCGTGAAACCCAACTCGTCGGCGCCTATACCTACGGCACTGAAGATCTTCCCGACGGCTCCAGCCGGCGGACGTTCGACATGGCTCTCGAGTTGGTTGAGCAGGCGAACCTGGATCGACTTGTCTCTGCTCTCTATCCGTTGAACGACTATCGAGATGCATTGGCTCACGCTGCTCAGGCCGGCCGTTTGGGCGCGGTGAAGGTCGCATTCGACCTGCGCTGACCCGCTTTCTCACGGTGTCGACATCTCGTCTAGAGTGTTGGAATGCTTGACCCAACGACGATTGACCAAGCCAGCCGAGGCGAAGAGTCGACCACCGAGCAACTCGACGGCGCGATCACCACCGACCACGCTTTGGTCGAAGACGAACTTCTTGTTGAGGAGATCTCGATCGACGGCATGTGCGGTGTCTACTGATCTGACCGGTCAGCAGTCTAGGGCCGAGTCATCCGCTCAAACGGAGACCCTTCCCGACCGTCCGGGTCAGGCTGGAACAGGGCGTTGGATGTTGCATCCCCGTGTGTCGTTGCGGCCGGAACCGTTCGGAGCGCTCGCCTACCACTACGACAATCGGCGGCTTAACTTTCTACGCTCCCCCGACCTAGTCAACCTGGTACGGGAGTTGCCCGAGCACAACACCCCACGGGACTGCTTTGACGCAAACGGACTGGCCCCGAACCGGTGGCAGGCATTTGCCACCGCTCTCGATGCCCTCGCAGCTTCCCAGTTCATTGTCCCCTGCGGATCGCAGGAAACCCCGTCGACGACCTCCCCGAAGTGAGCACACCCATGTCAACCAACACCTCACTGACAAGCGAACTCAAACTGGGTCTCCAGGCCCCAATTTGTTTGACGTGGGAACTCACCTACGCATGCAACCTGGCCTGCGTCCACTGCTTGAGTTCCAGTGGCCGACGCGACCCCGACGAGTTGTCCACCGAGCAAGCGCTGGCCCTCATCGACGAAATGCGAGCGCTGCAAGTCTTCTACGTCAACATCGGAGGCGGAGAGCCGACAATCCGCCCCGACTTCTACCAACTGATCGATTACGCCACGACAAACGACGTCGGGGTCAAGTTCTCAACCAACGGCTCGCGCATCGATAACGACGTGGCGAAGCGGCTAACGGCCATGAACTACCTCGACGTTCAAATCTCCCTGGACGGCATCGACGCCGACACCAACGACTCCGTACGAGGAGCAGGCTCGCACCAAATGGCGATTAACGCCATGGAATCGCTGGCGGCCGCCGATTTCGGGCCGTTCAAGATCAGCATCGTCGTGACACGGCACAACGTCGACCAACTGGACGAGTTCGCTGCCATGGCCGACCATTACGGTGCAGTACTCCGCGTGACCCGACTGCGACCCTCTGGCCGCGGAGCCGACAGTTGGACACA
>CALJMD010000102.1 GCA_937981915.1 uncultured Acidimicrobiales bacterium | reverse complement strand
GACGCGACCATCACGTCGAACCACCACGGGAACCGGACTACCAGGCGACAGCGGACAGCGACTGTCTCCCTGTAGTTCGATGACGTCTTCGCTCGCAGTGTCATCTCCCACGCCGCGCAGAGACGGGCGATAGGAGCTCATTTCTCGGAAGCGGGCAACGTCTCGACTGGAGACGACGAAGGCCGGAACACGGCGACGCACAGCAAAGTTGCCGAACTCCGGGGAGCCGAACAGTCGCCACGATGAGTCGATCACTCGAGACACGGCGTAGGGGGCTGCAGCGCCAAGAAACATCACAATCCCCCAGCCGGTGTGTTGAAGAGCAACGGTTACTACCACCGCCGCAATCGACAACGACCACAACGGAAGTTTGCGGCTCGATCCCAAGACTGAATCCGATGACCTCCCAAACTCAGGCGACGTCCAAAAATCGTTCAACTCCCCGGTCACGGTTTCGGCCTGCTCCACGGCAGGTTCTTGTTCAACCAAGCTTGCGACGTCGGCCCACGACGACAAGTCGGCAGATCCCGCGCCGGAGTGGTCTGCCGCCGCGGCGACAGCTCTGATCAGCGCCTCCGGGTCACGGGTCTTCAGTGAATGCCAGCGGAGGCTCTCGTCGTCGTGACCAATCAGCACACGGGACTGCTCGGGTGGTTTCTGTTCACCGTGGTACCGACGAGACACGCCAAAGACATCCACATACCCATCGGGAGTCACAGTCTCGATCGGACCGAGGCACCACAAACCACTGGCCGGCAGGTGGGTAGCCTGCCCCGGTATGAGGCGGGCCAAGACCGGGGAGATGGTGACACCATGATGGTCGACGGTTACCCGCTTACCGAATCGACCACTGTGACCAAAACTGTTGGCAGCGTGCACGACGGCGAGACTGGCCACGAAAAGCGTTATCGCTACGTCAAGCATCCATGGTGAGGCGCCGGTGCCGGGCGGAAAGAATCTGGCAGCCACAATGATGGCGGCCACGAAGAGACCCACCATCAAAATCAGCGCCGCCGGCGGCGTCGGCGTGCGCATCGTGTAGGGCAGTGCCACGCCACCACCAATTGGGGTCGACGACAATCTCGACCCCTGGTCCTGTTCCGCCATTTCGACTCCCCTGCCGCGATCAACCGGCGTCCGTCGTAACTTTCTAATTGTTGCAGCCAGAGCCTACTGCACGAAGCGCTCGGTGAACATGGCGGGATGGATCGATCAGTCGGGCAGGGTGACCCGCAGAGCGGCATGGCTGGTTTCGTTCAGCTGGATCCCGTCAGACAATTGACGTAGATGAACGAGAACGATGTCAATGCCTACCGTCAGGTCATAGACGACATAGCCGTCACCACCGAACACCTCATCGATCTCGGAAACGCCGGTTTGTTGCGCCGACAACGCTGGCCCCAGGTCAACCGACTCCCAGGTCACCCCATCGCGTGAAATCCGCAACGTTTCACCATCAACGACAGCCGCCCCCGACGGGCCGAAGCCGTAGAGCTGCTGGCCTCGGCGCCCATCGCTGACGTCCTGTGAGAATTCATCGGTCAACACCTGAACACCGCCAGCCTTCTGCCAACTAGCTCCTTGATCGGCTGACACGAAAACGTCAGCCAGCTCACCGTCAGCCAGTTCCCCATCGGCCAGCTCACCGTCGGCCGGACGTAGTTGCCACAACAGTGTCTCGCCTGAACCACCGGTCACTGAGCCACCAGCACCTAAGTTTGACACTCCGGCGAGCTCAAACCCGCCGAAGGAATCCAGTTCCTCCCAGGTGACCCCGTCGCTCGAGCGGAATGCCGACTCAGCGGCGTCACCCCATGGGTTGGAGGCGTAGAACCAGTCTCCTGACGACTGCACCAGGGGGGCAGGGACATTGTTGACAAGTTGAAAGGCGCTTGAGTCCCCGCCCACATAGTGCTCGGCCTCAGGAATACCCGTACCCAAATCGACCTGACTGACGATGACAGTCGAACCGACGGCAGCAATCTCGACTCGACCGAACCAACCCGGATCTTTGGCACTGTTGACGGCACCCTCCAACAACTCCCATTCATCGTCAACTCCAAGCCGCATTACCTGATAGGGAAGACCCGCAACCCCCTGGTATGGGTCGCCGAAACCTTTAAGACCGTAAACGTTTTCGCCCACCGGGGTGAGGTGCGATACCACGTCGCTGGTGCTGGCCACCGTCTCCCACGCGACACCGTCAGTGGATCGAAACGTTCGGAACCTCACTGACTGGCCGATCAAGGCGCGAAGCGGTGACTCGTTGTAGCGACTGACCGCCACCATCGATCCGTCATCGGCTACCAGCGGCGGTACCCCGCCCGGCAGCAGGGGAATAGCGATGCGTTCCACCGTGAAGTCAGAGGTGGCGGCAACCTCAACAGGCTCAACCGCGATCGTGTCACTTCTGTTGCTCAACGACAAGGCACCAAGCAGTACCACGACCGCCGCTGCTGCGGCTACCAGCCCTGTACCGGCACGTCGTCGTCGGGCCCGCCGGATAGCCAGTTCGTCGTCGGGCCAACCCTCAGGTTGGGTCGGCGCGTTGGGTGTTTCTGTAATGGAGTGGGTCGTCGTCATGGCTGCCTCGCGAATCTGTTCGAATCTGGAGGAACCCGGTTCTGGAGGCGCCATCGAAGCAGCCGGGTCGCTGCGCTTCAGGCGATCAAGCTCATCGCTCACGCTGTGCTCTCCTGCTGATCGGACGTCTTCAATTTCGGTTCCTCCCACACATGTCCGCTTGGCGAAACATGTTTCCAGAAACCCACAAAATCTCTCCGTGCACCAACCGCACTCGGCGTCATCATCATTGTTCTTCCCGCCTTCGAAGCTCGGCCGCCAAACGCTGCCGAGCCTTACGCAGTCGCAACGATGCCGCGGTGCGAGTGCAGCCAAGCAGCACGGCGATGTCGGCCACCGGAAGTTCGTCCCACGCTCTCATGAGCAGCAGATCTCGGTCGGCGTCCGGCAATGCGGCCAGAGCATGCCATAGGTTGTCATCCTGAAGATCCGTCTCGGCGGCGTGTCGGTCCGGTTGGCTGAACAGTCGAGCGTCAAGCCGCTGGCGTCGATTGGCTGATCGGGTTTGATTCGCGACCACGTTGCGAGCAACTCCGAACAACCACAGTCTCAACTCGTCACCGGACGGGCAGTCATGACGGCGCCGCCAAAGGTTGGCGAACACTTCGGCGGTAATGTCATCGGCATCCTCAGGTGAACCAACGCGACGCAGGGCATATCGCCAGATGTCATCGAAGTGGGTCGACATCACCGCGTCGAACTCAGCCTCGTTCAGGCTTTCGTTTCGGTGCCGATTCACGGTGACCCCGGCGCTGAGCCGCTGCCGCCAGGCCGGACTAGATGTCCAAGAATCTGACGTCGTCGGCGTTGGTTTGAATGAACTGCTTGCGTGACTCGACGTCGTCACCCATCAGCACAGCGAATACTTCGTCAGCGATCGCCGCCTGTTCAACAGTGACCTGCAGCAAGGTGCGAGTGGCGGGGTCCATCGTGGTCTCCCACAACTCCGAGGCGTCCATCTCGCCCAGCCCTTTCAGGCGCTGGAACTCCGCTTTGGGGTGCTCGGCAGCATACGCAGAACGAGAGCGGTCGTCCTTGAGATAGATCTTCTTCTTGCCTATCACCGTCGAATACAACGGCGGCTGAGCGATGTAGATGTAGCCGGCTTCGACCAACGGACGCATCTGCCGGAAGAAGAACGTCAACAGCAAGGTTCGGATGTGGGAACCGTCGACGTCGGCGTCGGCCAGCAGGATCACCTTGTGATACCGGACCTTTTCCAGCTCGAACTCTTCCTCACCCAAACCGGCACCGATGGCTTGAATCAACGAGATGATCTCGGTGTTTTTGAACATG
>CALJMD010000101.1 GCA_937981915.1 uncultured Acidimicrobiales bacterium | reverse complement strand
TGGCGAGGCTCCATGGTGTGGACGTGGACCACCCGACGGTCGATGGCGAGGGCGTCGAGCAGCCCTGCACCGTCGCTGCCGACGACGTGATCAGCGGTCCGATCCACCTATTCAGCGTAGGATAATTCGCCCCGATCCATGTAGATCGTGTCCAGGCATCCGATGAATGTAAGGAGGAGCCGACACCGCTGAGCCGCATAGTCGAGTCGGCGCAGAATGGAGGATCGAGCGTAGATGACTGAAGCACGCCAACTGCCCGTTCCCCAACCGGGGCGAGCCGCTGCTGAAGGCTTCGTGGCCACCCACCTGGCCGGCCTCTACTGCGAATCAAAGTCGGAATCAGGACCGAGGTCGGATTCTCCGAACAGTGTTGTGTCGTCGCCATCGATCCGCGGTGGTCAACGGGCCGCCAACCTGGCGCTGGATTCCCTTGATCTCACCGGATATGCGGCCAACCGAAACAACGCTTATCCGGTGTCGACTCGGGCTGCCACGGGACTTTCGCCCTACGTTCGCCATGGTCTGATTGATCTGCCCCGGCTATGGGCGGCGTCGGAAATCCAGCAGGTGGCCGGGGTCGACGAACTGGATGTCACCCGCTTCCAGACCGAGCTGTTGTGGCAGGAGTACAGCCGCCACTGCTACGCCGCCAACCCCCATCCGGCAGGTCAGCGCCAGGATTCAAGCCTGGTGCCAACCCGCTGTGGCTCCTCGAAACAGGCTGATTTGGGGTGGGACTCGTCGATGGGGTGTCTCGAACTGGCCGCCCAAGAACTTGAAGACGATGGTTGGCTTGTCGGCCTGACCAGAATGTGGTTGGCCAGCGACTGGGCTAACCGGCAGGGTCGAGACTGGCGCGCCGGCGAAGACTACTTTTTCACCCATCTACTTGATGGTTCCCGTGCCGCCAACCGTGCCGGTTGGGCCATTGTTTCCGGCCGGGCGGGTCGAGAACCGTACCTGTACAGCCGGTGGGACGTCGAGTTGCGGGCCCCCGGTCTGTGCGCCTCGTGTGACCGTGTAAGCGATTGCCCGGTCGAGCGGCCCTACGACGGTGTCGCCTTTGGGTCCAATGCCCGGCCCGATGCAAGTCCCCAGGGAGCAACCGGCCTCGGTAGCAGGGAGCGGGGCGCTCCCCGGAGTAAACGAGACGAGCTGGACTACTCGAACGGCTACGGCGGGCCAATGTACCCGGAGCGACCTGAGGGCTCTGAACGCCAGCCTGAAGCGGTGTGGATCACCGCCGAATCCATGGGCGATGCCGATCCGGCGTTGGCCGCCAACCCCGACCTTCCCGTCATCTTCGTTTTCGACCGTCCACTACTCAAACGGTTGCAGTTGTCCTCCAAGCGTTTGGTCTTTATGGCTGAAACGCTGGCCGACCTGGCCACCCGTCGCGACCTTAAGGTTTGGCTTGGCTCGCCGTCTGAGGTCTTGACCAACGTCGAGACATCGGTAACATGGACGCCAGTACCGGGTTGGAGGCGTCTCGCTCCGAAGGTTCGTCCCGTCGAAACGCACCCGTGGTCATGGCTCCACCAACCCCTGAGTAGTGCCGACCTGGGTCGGATAATCGATCAAATATCGGCTGACACCGCGGTGAAAGGGTTCGAAGTGGGCCTGGCCGCCGGTTTCAGCAAGTGGTGTGAACGTGTCGCCGGGGTGTCTCCGGAGCATGCGGTCACGACGGCTATACCAACCGTGATCGGCGACATGACCCCCGCAGGAAAAGTGAGCTAACGTAGTAAGCAGTGGATAATCAAAACGACGGACCGATCCAGATGACAATCGACACCGGCCATCCCGACAGTGGCATCGTTGAAATTGAGATCCCGTCGCGGGTCGACTTTGTTGCGGTTGTCCGAATGATTGTGGCCGCCGCCACCAATGCTGTTGAGGCTCTGCAGGGTGAGCGGCTCGATGATCTCCGATGGGTGACATCCGAAGCGACCACGAACGCCATTGAGGCAAACCTGGCTGCTGTGCCCGAAGGACGCGTTGCCATTCAATGCCAGGTCGATCCCGGACGAGTGAGTCTGAGTGTGTCCGACGAGGGTCCCGGTATGCCGACGTTGCATCAGGTCCCCGATATGACCGACCCGGACCGATTGAACATTGAAGGTGCGTTCGGCGTGCCGCTGATGCAGTTGTTGAGTTCATCGGTGAGCTTTCTGTCAGCCGACAGGGGCACTACCGTCCAGATGGTGTTGAACCAGTCCTAAGCCGTTAGCCGGCGTTGCGTCTACTGTCACGGGTGGGTTGGATGGTGCCGCGCTCTTGGCGTAGATTTGTCTGCTGGTTCGCCTAAAAACGGTCCTGCGGCTGTTCACTGTCCGTAGATCGATCACAGAAAGCATCTGAGTTGTCCGCGGAATCGTCTTTGAAAGTACGTGAACAGGCATGGAGCGGTGGTAACACTGCTCTTGCTCGAAACGTTGCTCGTCCCATGGTCCGATTCCTGGCTCAGGAAACGGCGTCCGGCGTATTGTTGCTGGTGGCTACGGCCGCTGCCTTGATTTGGGCCAACCTGCCCGGCGAGCTCGGCGAAACGTACCATCATTTCTGGGAGACCCACTTCAAGCTGGAAATCGGGTCCTGGAAGATTCTCGACAAGCCCCTTGAGGCGATCGTCAATGACGCCCTGATGGTGCTTTTCTTCTTCGTGGTTGGCCTCGAAATCAAGACCGAGTTGGCTGTCGGCGAATTGGCCGAACCTCGGGTCGCTGCGCTTCCCGCTATCGCCGCGCTGGGTGGCATGGTGGTGCCCGCCGCCCTGTACGTCATGGTGACCGCCCCCGGCGGTGAAGGAGTTAACGGCTGGGGTGTTCCGATGGCCACCGACATCGCTTTCGCTGTCGGTGTTTTGGCCCTCATCGGGCCCAGGATTCCTCAGCGACTCAAGCTGTTTTTGTTGACTCTGGCCATTGTCGATGACATCGGCGCCATCTTGGTGATCGCCGTTTTCTATACGGCGAATATTGCGTTCGACTGGTTGGCGCTGGCCCTCGGGCTGCTACTGCTGATCGTGATGCTCCGCCAGTTCCGGGTGTGGTACATCCCGGTGTATGTGATCGTCGGCATCGTCATTTGGTACGCCACCTTCAAGTCCGGGGTCCACGCAACGATCGCCGGGGTTGTGCTCGGCCTGTTGGCGCCGGCCACCCCGCTTCTCGGGGAGCGAATGTTCGAATCGGTGGAAGATATGTTGTCCGGCGACTCCGCCGACCATTCTCAAGTCCGAAACGCCAGCTGGGAAATGAAGGAGTCGGTGGCTATCACGACCCGGCTCATTGGTCTCATCAGCCCCTGGACGTCGTTCATTATCATTCCGGTCTTTGCCTTGGCCAACGCTGGAATCGTGCTCACCGGCGAGTCACTCACCAACCTGTGGAGTTCGAGCGTCACCTTGGGCATCATCGCCGGTCTGGTGGTCGGTAAGCCGTTGGGTGTCACGGTGTTCACGTGGGCCGCGGTCCGGTTCGGTGTCGCCAGTCTTCCACCTGGTCTGAACATGCGTCACGTTCTCGGTGGCGGTGCTGTCGCCGGTATTGGTTTCACTGTTGCGCTGTTTATTTCCCGCTTGGCATTTGTCACACCTGAGGGTGGCGTCTCCGAGCTGCTGGATGAAGCTATCATCGGCGTTCTTGCCGCATCGGTGCTGGCCTCTTTGTTGGGCTGGATGATTTTGCGGAAGGCACCACTCTCCTCTGGCGAAAACAGCTCTGAAGTCCAGAGTTCTGGTGCCGACTTACCGGTTCAACAGAACACCTGAGACACCCTGTTCAACACCGGCATCAGCGGTCCGTTTTCCGTTGATTCCGAGCTGATTCGAACCGGTGGGCAAAACCTGCCTAAGTAGCAGTTGTCAAATTTTCCCGGTAGGTGTGAGTTGTCCCAGCTAGAAACTGCGTAACTTCGGTGAACCGTGTCGAACCCTTTAGTAATTGTCGAGTCGCCTGCGAAGGCTAAGAGCATTGCCAAGTATCTTGGCGATGATTACACCGTCGAATCTTCGATCGGTCATATTCGTGATCTTCCGTCTCGGGCGGCCGAGATCCCCGCTGCCTACAAGAAGGAAAAGTGGGCGTCGATGGGGATCGACACCGAGAACGACTTCAAGCCGCTGTACGTCGTTTCGGAGCAGAAGAAGGATCATGTCCGCAAGCTCAAGAAGCTTCTGAAGGACGCAACCGAACTGGTTCTGGCCACTGATAAGGATCGAGAAGGTGAAGCGATCGCTTGGCACCTTCAGGAAGTCCTGAATCCCAAGGTTCCGGTCAAGCGCATCATCTTCACTGAGGTCACACCGGAAGCCATTCGTCGGGCTATTGACTCGCCGGGCGAGATCGACCGCAAAAAGGTTGATGCTCAGGAGGCCCGCCGTCTGCTCGACCGACTCTTCGGTTATGAGGTATCGCCGGTTCTTTGGAAGAAGGTCAAGCCCCGCCTGTCGGCCGGTCGAGTCCAGAGTGTGGCGACTCGCGTCGTTGTCGAGCGGGAGCGGGAGCGCATGGCGTTCCGCTCCGCCAACTACTGGGATCTGTCCGCGGTCTTTACCGCCACCGACCCTCAGCATTCGGCTGAGAAGCCGTTCGAAGCGAAGCTGCTGGAAGTCGACGGTCGTCGGGTAGCCGGTGGTGGCGATTTCGCTCAGGACGGCACGATCAAAGAAGCCAAGCAGGGCGAGGTTCTTCACCTCGGTGAAAGCCAGGCCACAGCGTTGGCCGCTTCGATCGACGGCGAGCCGGCCAAGGTGGCCAGTCGTGAAGCCAAACCTCATCGGCGTCGCCCTAAGCCACCCTTCATCACATCCACGTATCAGCAGGAGGCCGGTCGCAAACTTCGGTTGTCGTCGGCCCAGGCCATGCGGTTGGCGCAAGGTTTGTACGAGCGTGGATTCATCACTTACATGCGAACCGATTCGACCACGCTGTCGGAAACGGCGTTGACGGCTGCCCGATCTCAGATCGTGGAAGAGTTCGGCGCCGAGTATTTGCCGCCTGAGGTGCGCAGCTACTCGAGTTCCAGCGACGCTCAGGAGGCTCACGAAGCCATCCGCCCGGCCGGTGACCGGTTCCGCACCCCATCGCAGGTTACGAACGAGCTCAGCGCCCCCGAGCTTAGGGTTTATGAGTTGATCTGGAAGCGAACGCTGGCGTCACAGATGACCGACGCCACCGGTGAAACGGTCACGCTCAAGCTCGACGTCGAAACCAAAGCCATCCCGGCCGACGTAGCCGATCTGTCCGGTGAGCGTCGAGCCACGTTCTCGACGTCGGGAACCGTGTACACCCACCAGGGCTTCATGAAGGCCTACGTCGAGAGCGACGACGAAGAGGAGGGCTCGGAGAAAGCCGGGTCCCAAAGCAAACGTCTTCCGCCGCTCCAAGAAGGCGACAGCGCCGACGTTTCTGCTATCACCGCTGATGGGCATGACACCCAGCCGCCGGCCCGCTTCACTGAGGCCTCGCTGGTTAAGAAGCTGGAGGAGCTGGGCGTTGGACGCCCCTCCACCTACGCCTCGATTATGGGAACCATCCAGGCCCGCGGCTACGTGTGGAAGAAGGGTTCGGCCATGGTCCCGAGCTTCCTCGCTTTCGCGGTGGTGACGCTTCTGGAAGAGCACTTCCCCGACCTGGTCGACTACGCGTTCACTGCCCGGATGGAAGGCGACCTCGACAACATCGCCGCCGGTGACAAGGAAACGATCCCGTGGCTGACACAGTTCTATTTCGGCGCCGATGAAGACCCAGGGCTGCATCAGAAGGTCGAGGAACGTCTCGGCAATATTGACGCTCGGGCTATCAACTCGATTTTGATCGGCGGCGACGAGGACGGCGTGCCCATCGTGGCCCGCGTCGGTCAGTACGGCCCGTATCTGGAGCGGGGCGAGGACACCAAGTCCATCCCCGATGACATCGCACCGGACGAGCTCACCCCCGAGAGGGCGGTTGAGATCATGCGGGTGCCGGACGTCATCGAACTCGGGTCTCACCCGGACACCGAGCTGCCGGTCTACGTTCGCGACGGCAAGTTCGGTCCGTATGTCCAGCTTGGCGACATGCCGGAAAAGGTCACCGAGGACAACAAGCCGAGAACCAGCTCGCTGTTCGACGATATGAAGATGGAAGAGTTGACGCTTGACCAAGCGGTTGAGCTGCTCACCATTCCCCGGGTTCTCGGTGCCGACCCCAACGACGGTCGAGAGATCGTGGCTCACAACGGCCCGTACGGTCCCTACGTGCGTAAGGAGCCGGAGGAAGAGGGCAAGCGAGCCGACACTCGCAGCTTCGAAGACGAGTACGAGCTGCTCTCGATGGACTTGAACAAGGCGGTCGAGCTGTTCGCTCAGCCCAAGCGTCGCCGGGGGCAAGCCGCTGCCGGTCCGCTGAAAGAACTTGGCGTCGACCCCACCACTGACCTTTCGGTAGTAGTGAAGTCCGGCCGCTTCGGCGAGTACGTCACCGACGGTGAAGTCAACGCGTCGTTGACGGTTGCCGACTCGGTTGACCGCATCGACATCACTCGGGCCTCAGAGTTGCTGGCCATCCGTCGTA
>CALJMD010000100.1 GCA_937981915.1 uncultured Acidimicrobiales bacterium | reverse complement strand
CTCCGGTCGGGTAGGCGCAGCTCGTGGTTGCCCGATGACGATGGCGGCCAACGCTCCGAGTACCAGAACGGTGAACGCAATCTGAATCAGTGTGAGCGGTTCGTCCAACAACAGCCAGGCCATCAACGACGCAGCCACCGGGATTAGGAGGGTGAACGTTGACCCAACCCATAGCGGTATTTGGACCAGCGACCAGTTCATGGCACTGTGACCGAACACGCCGGCCACCAGAATCATCATCAGCAGCAAACCGAAATCCCGCTGACTGGGTACCGACAAATCCTGACCGATGGCCAACGCCATCGGCAGGTTCAATAGTCCGGTCCACATAGCTGAACCGGTGGTGAACTCGGTCGACGTCATCCGGCCTTTGGAGTGCTTTGACGCAATGAAATACGCACTCCAACACAGCAACGCCCCCACCGCCAACACATCACCGGTGAGGCTGGAAACACCGGAGTCCTCACCGGCCAGTACCACCCCGAACACGCCGACGATGGCCAGCAATGACCACGCCGCGTCCCGACCCCGAACCTTTTCACCAAAGAAGCGTGCGGCCACAACACCAACCAACACCGGCTGCAACGCTCCGATGATGGTGGCGTTAATAACCGAGGTCAGTTTGATGGCGCTGAAGAACAAGGCGACGTCAAAGGCCAGAGCCAGGCCACCCCAGAACGACTTTCGGGCGGCGGCCACCGTGAACGGTGTACCTCTGGCTTGCATCCACAACCACAGCAGGCCGAAGTGCAGGCTGAATCGGTAGACGGCGATGGCCAGTCCACCCATGTCCATGACCTTGGCCAAGAGGCTGCCAAGCGCCCAGGCGGTGACGGCCAAAGCAGCCCCCAACAATCCAAGCGTTGTCGAAGACGAGTCGTCGGAGCCGGGCGCGGCGGGTTCGGTTTGGGTTCCCGCTTGGGTCATTGAGCGTGGCCGCCAAACACACCGGCAGGCATCTCATCGATCCATGTTTGAGTGGCGGATACCAGGCGGGCGCAGTCGTCGTCAGTGACCGCCTTCGACAATGCCATGAACCCCCGGCGGGCAAGATACAGCCCTTGATTCAACATGGCATGGAAGTACAGCTCGAGCAGTCCACCGCCGGTCTGGTCGTCCATTTGATCGCCACCGTGCACACAAAGCATGGAGCCGACACCGGTCACCCACATCGGGATGTTGTTGTCGACGAACGTTGCCTGAAGATCCTGTCGTAGCCGATCGCCGCGATCGTTGAGCTCGCCCAACGTGTCGGCGTCGAGCTCGTGACGCAGGGTGGTGATGGCCGCCGTCATGGAAACGATGTTGTTGTTGAACGTGCCCGCCTGAGTGAGCGCTCCGGGTTGGTCGGGATCGAAGCTGGCCATGATCTCCCGCTTACCGCCGAACGCCCCGAACGTCATGCCGCCTGCCAAGTACTTGCCCAGCGTGGTCATGTCGGGAAGCACATCAAATCGCTGCTGGGCGCCGCCGGGACCCAACCGCGACGTCATCACTTCGTCGAAGATCAAGATGGTTCCGGTCTCGTCGCATCGCCGGCGCAGCTCGTTGAGAAAGTCCAGCCCCGGTGGGCGACAGCCGCCTGAACCTTGAACCGGTTCCACCAGTACGCAAGCAAGATCCGGTTGGAAGAGATCGTCAAAGCCTGCGACGTCGGCGAACGGGGCGACGCGAAAATCGTGCGGCACGTTGAGCGGGTTGTGAGGGCCGTCGACGCTTCCGAACGCCAGCACGCCCCCGTGATAGGCCTGATCGAACACGCCGATGGTTCGGCGGTCGGCGGCTTCACCCTGGCGTTGCAGGTGATGAAGAGCGGTGCCGATGGCCATCAGGTTGGCCTCGGTGCCGGAGTTGGTGAATCGGACCTGGTCGATCGAGGGGAAACGACCGCAGATCAACTCGGCCAACTCCACTTCCCTGGGGTGGGTGGCCCCCAGCGCCCATCCGTGGTCCAGCACTTCGCTGATCGCTGCTTTCACCCGGTCGGGGGAATGGCCGAGCAACGCCGCGGTGTAGTTGCCGCAGAAGTCGACGTAAGCGTGACCGTCGATGTCAACCAGGGTCTGTTCGCTGGCCGATTCCACCCGAAACGGAAATGGGTCAAAGTGCAACACCGAACGGGTGTTACCGCCCGGAAGGAACCGCTTGGCTTGAGCGTGCAGCGCCTCGCTTCGAGGCCGGGCAGCTCGGTAACGATCGTAGGCGGCAGCTCGAAGCTGGTTAATCTGATCGCCGTTTTGTGGTCTCACCCGCCAATGGTGGCACGACCCAGGATTCAGCGCCTAGTTGTTGACCGGCTCGCCCCCGGGCGGTGGACCCGGGAACGGCCGATCGGAAACTCCGAGAGGGGGAACTCGGGTTTCGCTAGTGGTCCGCTCGCTGCTCGGCCAACACGCTCGCCTCGCTGGAAATGCGGGGAGCCTGGTCGAGCAGACTGCGGAACTCACGAACGTTGAAGACAACAACTCGAAGGTCGGTTGTTGCCACGACAGTGGCGTTGCGTCGTTGGCCGTGAAGCAACGCAACTTCGCCGACCATGTCGCCGGGACCGGCGGTAGCGATCTCGACGGTGTCGCCGTCGGTGTCACTGTCAATGTCACTGTGGAGGATGGAAGCGGTGCCGTCGAGGATGATGACGGCCTCTCGACCGAACGCTCCTTCAGTAACGAAACGCTGGCCGGCCGGAATGCGGGTGGTGGTTCCCAGGCGGTCTATCAAGCTGAGTTCGTCGCTGCTGTAGCAGTGGCCGATGGCGGCTTCAAGCTCTGGTGATGCGGTGAACTTCTTCAAAGGGCGAAGGCTCATGGATAAAACGGTACGAGAGTGGAACCTGATCCTCTCGCCTCATGTGGCCCCCGCCACCTGTGCCCCTCGACACGCCGATTTGGCTAACAATGATTGGCTAACTTCGCCCGTCTAACTTCGCTTCGTTTCGTAGTGCCCACGGTGGGCCCGCGCTCGGTTAAGAACGCTTTGTTTCGTAGGCCCACGTGTGGGCAGAGCTGTTCAACTTCGCCGTGTCTCGAAGTGCCCACGGTGGGCCCGCGCTCGGTTAAGAACGCCGTGTTTCGTAGGCCCACATGGCTATCTCTACTCGGTTGCGGGCGTCGAGTTTGGTCATGAGGCTGGCCAAATGAGTCTTGACCGTTGACAGCGAAATATGGAGTTCGTCGGCGATTTCGGCGTTGGTGCGACCCCGGGCCACGGTAGCCAACACCTCCTCCTCACGATCGGTCAGCGGCTCAATCGGTTGGACCGGTGGATTGCCCACACCCGGTTCAGAGAACGCCTCCAACAAGCGGACGGTTATGCTCGGGGCGATCAGCGCGTCGCCGTTTGCGGCGGCATGAATGGCCTGCACCAGCAAGTCGGGTCCGGCATCTTTCAGGAGGAAGCCTCGGGCCCCGGCCTTCAACGCGCCGTGGACGTATTCGTCCAGATCGAACGTGGTGATCACCACAACCGCCATCGGGTCGACGATGTCCGGTCCGGCCAAAGCGTGGGTTGCTTCGATGCCGTCCATGTTGGGCATGCGGATGTCGAACAGGCACACATCAGGTTGCAGTCGTTGCGCCAGTTCGACCGCTTGACGGCCGTCGGACGCTTCACCGACAACGGTGATGTCGGGTCGGGCGTCGAGAATCATCCGCAAACCGGTTCGGACCAAATCCTGATCGTCAGCCAGCAGAACGCGAATAGCCGCGGGCGAATCGGTCACGCTGAACCGCCGGTCTTCGGCAGCACCGCAGTGACTACCCAACCCCGCCCCTGCTCGCTAGGACCGGCGTCGAGTGTTCCTCCTAGCAGTCGTGCCCGTTCGGCCATCCCTACGAGACCGAAGCCGTTGGATCGAATCGGGCGAGGATTGTGCACCCCGTCATCATGCACGGTCAGCTTGACCTCATCGACATCGCCCACAATCCGCACGAGTACCTGAGAGGCATTTCGGGCGTGACGCACCGCGTTGGTCACTGCCTCTTGAGCGAGGCGGTACAGCGTGGTGTCCACCGACGGTTTGAGGTTCGACAAGTCACCTTCCAACTCGACTGCCACCTGGGGGGCCACCGGCACGGCGGAGAGGCCTTCAGCGTCGCTGCCCGCCGGATTGAAATGAGAGGTGATTCCGGCCAGGCCGGACACGTCGGCCACCCCGGGTTGCGGTCGCAGATCGGCCGGTAGGCCGCCACTGTTTGGCGCGTCACCAGTGCCGTTGAAAGCGCCGTTGAAACCGTCGTCGAGAGTCGAGCCGTCCAGATTGGCGTGGTCCCGTAGCGCGCCGACCACGTTACGCATTTCGGCCAGTGCTCGTGATGCCTCCTCTTCGATGACGGCGAGCACCTCGACTGCTCGAGCGGGGTCGGTGGCGGCCAACGCCTGACCTC
>CALJMD010000099.1 GCA_937981915.1 uncultured Acidimicrobiales bacterium | reverse complement strand
GGTCATCGGGGATTGGCCCCAGTTCTGCCACGTCGCCGGCTCGTTGGCTGTCCAACAGGTCGAGATAGAAGTCGTAGGCGTGAGCGGCACTTTGCCCACCGGCTGTTTCGGATTCGCCCGGCAATCGGGCAGCCCCCAGCGGTGGTACTGCTGACACCCGCGAGAGACGCTCCAGCGGATACGGGCCGAGGTGGACCAGACGCTTGCGGTTCGAGAACAGCTTCATGAATCTCCGCTTGTAGTTGAGGCTCAGGCTAAGGGCCTGGGACTAGAAGAACTTGGGTTAGAAGACGGTGTAGCCACCGTCCACGCACACCTCTTGACCAGTGTGGTACGTCTGGCTCGGGTCGGCCAGAAAGGCGCCGACCTGGCGAAACTCCGACGGGTCGGCCCAACGCCTTGCCGGTGTCCGTTTAATGGTGGCGTCGCGGAAGGTGTCCCACTGGTAGGCATCGTTAGCCAAGTCGGTGATCGTCCAGCCGGGCAGCAGCGAGTTCACTCTGATCTGGTACCGGGCCAGCCCGACGGCCAGTGCTCGGACCAGTCCGTTGAGGGCGGTTTTGGCGGTGCCGTACGCTTCGTTGCCGGCTGCGCCGTGAATGGCTGACGTGGACGACACTGCCACCAGGCTGCCGCCTTCGCCTTGTTCCACCAGTACCTTCGCCGCTTCGCGCAATGTCAGGAAGACGCCGTCGAGGTTGGTGGCCATAACGGCTCGCCACTCTTCCAGCGGCAACTCGAGGAACGGCGTGCCGGTTCCGCCTCGACCAGCGTTGGCGAACAGCCCATCCATTCGACCGTAGGCCTCGGCCGACAGCCGCATGGTTTCGACTACCTGCTCTTCATCGCTGACGTCGCACACGAAGGCAGTGGCCTGAGCCCCCTGGCTTTCCAATTGGGCCACGGCATCGGCGTTCTTGGCTTCGTTCCGACCCCAAATCACAACCGAAGCACCGGCGGCCGAAATGCCCTCGGCCATTGCCAAACCGATCCCCCCGTTGCCTCCAGTCACGACAAAAACCTTGCCCGACAGATCAATCATTGATGGCCCCCTGAGTTGACGTTGACCTCAACTTTAGGTTGGTGGGCCGGGAGCGGTGTGAATCAGTCGGTGCCGTGGCGGAAGTCGGCGATCACCAGCCACACACCGCCGATGACGGCGAAGATGGCGAACAGGAACGCCATGGTGCTCACCAGCCCGCCGATCAGGGGGAGCACCCCGACAAAGCGACTAATGACGTACGACCCAACTCCGGCGAACAGTAGAGCCCATCCCGGCTTCATCAACAAACCCATGTAGAGATCCTATCTCAACACCCAATGGTTGTTCGGGTCACCGGCGACACCGTGATCTGAGATCAACGTCGCCATATAGCTATGGCAACTTTCATCGACATGCAATAGGGTCAAAGTGGGTGCGGGCGGCACCCACCTACTTCGCCCATCAATTGATCGGGTGCAACGAAAGGCAATCCACCACATGAACAAACGTTCACCCCTGAGGGTGTTGGCCGCACTGGCCATGCTCCTCAGTGTCATCACCGTCGCTGCCGGACCAGCATCAGCCGACCCGTCCGACCAGGGTTGTGTCAATCGCAACCAAAATCAGATTGACAAAATTTTGAAGTGCATCGACGCCGATGACGCGCTCGAGCACTTGGCGGCCTTCCAAGGCTTCGCCGACGCCAACGGAGGCATCCGTGCTTCGGGTACCCCCGGCTATGACGCCAGCGTCGACTACGTCGCCGGCCTTCTGGAAGAAGCAGGCCTGGCCGTGACCCGTCAGGAATTCAGCTTCGATCTCTATACCGAGATTTCGAGCTCACTCAGCATCGATGGTGTGGCCGTCGAAACCCAGACCATGGAGTACTCGGGATCGGCCGACATTGCCGACGGCAACGTAGTAGGCGTCGATCTCGATCTTGGGTTGGGGAACAACTCAACCTCCGGTTGTGAACCGTCCGACTTTGACGGTCTCGATTTCTCCGGCCCTGCCGACATCGCTGTTACCCAGCGTGGAGCATGCGCCTTCGCCACTAAAGCCATCAACGCCGAAGCGGCTGGCGCCGAAGCCGTCGTGATCTTCAACCAAGGCAACGCCGAAGGTCGATTCGACATCATCGGCGGCACCCTCGGCGGCCCGTCGGTGACCATCCCGGTCCTCGACGTGTCTTATGACGACGGCGTCGCTCTCTCCAGCACCGCCGGTGTCGTAGCCCTGTCGGCTGACACCATCGTCGAAACCCGCACCACCGAGAACGTCATCGCCGACCTGCCGGGCAAGAACCCCGACAACGTCGTGATGGCCGGCGCCCACTTGGACTCCGTCCAGGAAGGCCCGGGCATTCAAGACAACGGAAGCGGTTCGGCCGCCATCTTGGCTGTCGCCCTCGAACTTGCCAACAACAAGAAGTTCGAGCCGGAGAACAGCTTGCGCTTCGCCTGGTGGGGTGCTGAAGAGTCCGGCCTGATTGGTTCGTTCGAATACTTCACCAACACCGACTTCGGTCTGCTCGAAGTTGCTCCGGAGGAGATCGACAAGATCGCCGCCTACATCAACTTCGACATGATCGCCTCACCGAACTGGATCTACGGGGTGTACGACGCTGACCAGTCCTCGTTCGAGGCCCCGGTTCCCGTCCCTGACGGCTCGGCTGCGTTGGAAGACCTGTTCGAGGCCTACTACACCATCGAGGGTGTCCCCTACGAGGACACCCAGTTCTCGGGCCGGTCCGACTACCAGGTGTTCATCTTGTTAGACATCCCGGCCAGCGGTTTGTTCACCGGCGCTGAAGGCATCAAGACCGACGAGCAGGCCGGCATCTGGGGCGGCACCGCCGGGGATCAGTACGACCCCTGCTATCACCTCGAGTGCGACACCTTTGACAACGTCGGTGTGGAACCGCTGGACGTCAACATCGACGCCATCGCCTACGCCATGTTTAACCTGGCCGCCACCACCGAATCGGTGAACGGTGTAGTCGGAGCAGACGTCAAAGGCACCACCCCGGCTGACATCGAGTTGGACGGCCCGCAGGGTACGTTCATCGACGAAGACGGCGGTGGATTCAACCTCGACAAGCTGCACCCGACCGAATAACCGTCAGCCAACAGCTCTCGGGGGCCGGCTGACAGTGTCCAACTGTTAGCGGTCGAAACGAACGTAGCCGAAGGCGGCCTCGCACTATGCGGGGTCGCCTTCGGCGCGTTTCGGTCGGGGGTCTGGCTCACGCCGGTTGCCATTCGACTGGCGGCTCT
This sequence comes from uncultured Acidimicrobiales bacterium, assembly GCA_937981915.1. Classification (GTDB taxonomy): domain Bacteria; phylum Actinomycetota; class Acidimicrobiia; order Acidimicrobiales; family SZUA-35; genus JAHELU01. Next base: position 2,176 of record CALJMD010000099.1, on the reverse strand, counting down.
GTTCGACGCGGAAACCGTGGCGTAGTGGTCGACTACGATCGAGACGGTGAACAGTGACTCGAATCAATCCGTTGTCCCGGTAGAGAAGCGAGTCCGGTTGGAAAACATCAGTTCCTACGCTTGGGAACATCCCGCTGACCGGGTCGCCCTTAACGCTCTTCGTAAAATTCCCGGCTTTGACAAGCTGTTAAAGAAGGTGGTCGGCACCTTCGGCGAGCGAAACATATCGATGGTGTACAAGGCCCAGGCCGTGCGGGTTGGGCCCAATCAGTATCCGGCCATTCACCAGAAACTGCTCGACGTCTGCCAGGTTCTGGACACTGACCCGCCGCCGCTATACATCAGCCAAACCCCCATCGCCAATGCTGGCGCCGTCGGCATGGAAAACCCGTTCATTGTTCTCAACTCTTCTCTAGTGGAGCTCACCACACCGTCCGAGCTGGAGGTCGTCATCGGCCACGAGGTCGGCCACATCATGAGCGAACACGCTCTGTACCGCACCCTGCTGCATCTACTGCTGGCGTTCGGCGGATCGTTCGCCCCGATGGTCAACCAGGCGATCATCCCCATCACCCTCGCCCTGTTGGAGTGGAGCCGCAAAGCCGAAGTCTCATGCGACCGGGCGGGACTGCTGGCCACACAAGACTTGAACGCAGCCAACGGAATGCTGTGTGTTATGGCCGGCGGAATACGCGGTCGCCGCGACGAACTGAACATCGATGCGTTCATTGAGCAGAGCGACGAGTACCGCAGCGACGCGGGTTTGAACGCCTACTATCGCATGATGTCCACGTTGGGCCGCACGCACCCGTTCCCGGTAATTCGGGTGGCCGAGCTGCGGAACTGGATCGACTCGGGTGACTACTGGAAGATCGTGTCCGGCGAGTACCACCGCCGAGGCGAACCTCGCCCGTTCACTGACGACGCCGTCAGCGGCGCCAAAGCGTTCAGCGACAACGCCAACAAGGTCTTCAGCAACACCGACCGCTATGTCAACGAGGCATTGACCAACTTCGTCAACGCCGCTCGGCGGCGGGCTGAGGGCGAAGAGGGCGCCTAGCTAGAATAATCGAACATACGTTTGCTTTTGTTGTGGTGTGGCGCTAGCGTTGGTTGTGCGGTTGAGACGCTCCGCATCTTCCTTCCCCGCCTGCGTCTGGCTCGTCCGTGTTTTGGGCGTTGTTGATGTTGTTGTTCGAGTAGGCGGTGTGTCGTGGCAGTGGACCCGACCGGAATCCAAACAGTTGAACCTTGCGATGTAGAGACTGCGGTTGAGTGGCTCTTAGGTGTGCCCTCCGAAGTTTCGGCGATGCCGGTAGCTGGGGCGGACCGTTGCGATCTACAGCAATTGTTGGACGCCACCCGTGTTGCCCAACAATCGTTAGATGGCTTTGTGACCCGGCTCGGGCTGGCCTCAGCGGCTCTTGAAGGTCCTGCTCAACCGCCCGACGAGTTCTTACGAGGTCAGGCCCGATCGGTGCGTTCCGGAACCGCCCGCCGCGACGCCAACCGGGTCGAGACCGCTCATCATCTTTCGGCGTTTACTGAAGCGGTGGTGGAAGGACGAGTAGGTGGCGACCAGCTCGACTCACTGGCTCGTGCTGCAAGAAGGCTCGACGATGATCAGCGCGAGGCGTTGAATACACCTTCACTGGTGTCGGCGGCTGAGGTTCTTTCAGCGGACGAATTCGATGCCCGAGTACGCCAGTTGGCCGAACGAGCTCAAGCCGATCACGGGTTGAGCGAAGCGGTCGCGGCCAGGAAGAACAGTCAGTTCCGGCACTGGTTCGACCCTCGGTCGCGGATGGGAAGATTCTCCGGGCAACTCGACCCTGAACGCTACGAGATCCTGCATGCCGCTATCGACGCTGCAGTAGCGAAACTCGCCCGGGAGTCCGACGAACAGACTGCCAAGGACGACAATTTGGCGGCCGAAGCGCTGGTTACGCTGGTCAGCGGTGAGAGGGCTGTCCGTTCCGGTCGACCGGAAGTAACTGTGATTGTCGACGAGCAAACACTACGGTCCGGACCTCACCTCCAATCGGTCCACGAGACTGGCAACGGACACCGTGTTCCACCCGAGGCAGTGGACCGATTGATGTGTGACGCTCAGCTCCGCCGGGTTGTGCTCGACGGGCGAGGGGTGCCAATAGACGTGGGCCGACGGTACCGGACC
>CALJMD010000098.1 GCA_937981915.1 uncultured Acidimicrobiales bacterium | reverse complement strand
CTGAGCATCGTGGCCGGGCCGTCACCGGGGGCCATCACCAGGGATCGTCGTAGTTGTTCGAGTTCTTCTGAGGTCATCGAGCCATGATGGCGGGCGCCAGTGACACCGACGTGTGGGCCACTAGTCTTGCGTCGATGTCGTACCAGAAAATGCACGAAGACGAGGTCGAGATCGACTCGGCGCTGGTTCGACGTCTCGTCGACGAGCAGTTCCCGCAGTATCGGGACCTGGCTCTTGAGCGAGTTGCTTCGGCTGGAACCGATCACGCCATGTATCGGCTTGGTTCGGAGCTGGCGGTTCGTCTTCCTCGCCTGGCACGGGCGGAGAGCCAGGTTCACAAAGAGCAGAAGTGGTTGCCTGTTCTAGCGGCCAACGTGACATTGCCGATTCCCGTGCCGGTTGGGTGCGGGGTGCCGGGGGACGGCTTTGGAATGCCCTGGTCGATCTACCGGTGGCTCGACGGCGCCAATGCCTACGATGAGCCAATCAGCGATCTGGATTACGCTGCGGTCTCGCTGGCCCGGTTCGGGGCGGAGCTTCGACGGGTTGACGCCAGTGGGGGACCGGCATCGTTTCGGGGCGAGCCGCTGGCCGCACAGGAAACCGATGTGCTGGCGGCTATTAGTGATCTCGGGAAGGCCGGTGTTGTCGACAGGGAGGCAGCGTTACACGCTTGGGACAGAATCGTTTGTCTCCCGCAGTGGGACGAGGCTCCGGTCTGGACGCACGGTGATCTGCTTCCCGGCAATCTGCTGGTTCGAGGCGGGCGGGTTTGTGCGGTCATCGACTTTGGCGGCGTCGGTGTCGGTGACCCTGCCTGCGACATGATGGTTGCCTGGACGGTGTTGAGTGCCCATGATCGACCCGTCTTTCGCCAACACTGTGACGTGGACGACGCGACCTGGGACAGAGGCCGAGGGTGGGCGTTCGGCTTCGGTCTCATGGCGTACCACCACTACCACGTGAAGAACCCCGTCCTGGCAGCCGTCGGCCTACGGTCAGTGTCCGAGGCGCTACCCGAGTTCGCCTGAGATATGCAATTGTTTGTGCAGTGATTGCGCCCGACGACAAGTCGCCTGACACGCGTTCCGGGTTGTTGCCGGCGAGCCGAAGACTCTTGACCGCGGCGACGGTGGTACTTGTGCTTGGCGCCGGGTACTTCATCGTCGGTGCCTCGACCCCGGCAACGTTGGAGCTGACGAGCAACTATTGTCGGGACGAAGGTCAACTCGACGCCTACGGGGTCACGTGGCGACTTGCCGGTGACGCTCCGAGGGAGTGGGACGGCCGGAAAACGGTCGAGGGCACGGTCCGCCACATTAGGTTCACCGGCTGGGCTACGTTCGAGTCGGATGGATCCGAGTTGGGTTTGGCGAAGCCTAACGTTGGTCTGAACTTAGATTGTTCGCCCTGGGACCCGAGTCGATCGAGAGGCTGATGTTCAGCGATGGATCATGTAGCGGTGATGTTGCGTCGGGTGGCGGAGCTCTTGTCGATGCTGTTGGCTATCTCCCTGGTGGCCCCTGCCTGCGGGTCTAGGTCAGAGAGCGAGCCAGCGGTCCTTGCTATCGATACCGAGTGCCAGCGGGGCAGCCAGGTCGAGGCATTTGCCGAACAGTTTCATGTGTTGGAGCAGCCTGATCTGTGGGTCGATCGCGGGCGGGTCGATGGCGTGGTCGTTCGAAAATCTGGCCTGCTGCACTCGAGCGCGACGTTCATCGCAGACGATGGATCAGGAACGGTTGAGGTATCTAGCGGGGACATGATTGATGTGTGTACCGCCTGGGAGTGACTTCATTCTTTGAATTTCTAACTTCTCTCAGGCGACCTGGGCTTCCTGCAGATAAGCCACCACTGGTTTTGTGGCTCGCCGCTTAACCCCGAACCTTTGGGGGATGTCCTGTTCGGCGTCCGGGTTCCTGTTGAAATCGGTGATCAAGCGAGTCGTCCTACTGCGATTCGGTCCGAGCGCCATGGGTTCAACCAGTTCCAGCTCGATCCCGAATTCCTTGGCCATGGTGCGAACAACGTTGCTAGTGGGTCGTGACGCTGATGCCAGAATTCGGTGGTAGACCTTGAAGTAGTCCGGCGACGGGAACCCGTCACGCATTGTTATCTCCCAGGCTTTTTCGGCAGCAATGGCGGCGGCGCGGTACTCGCCAATGTCCAAGAGGTCACGACCCCGCTGAAGAAGGGTCACTTCGGTCATCGATGCCAAATTTGTCCGGGTGTCGAGCACCCACTGTTCAAACTCCGGGCTCTGCCGACGAAGCTTGAGACTCCCCAAGAACGAGGCTTCATGCAGCCGCGTCACTGTTTCGAAGTCGGAGCGTTCGAATGCGTCTCGCAGGTCGCAAACATCGGACGCCAAGTCGGTTCCGACGAGGCTGTTTCCCCGAACCCACAGGCCGCCGGGCACCGCGGCCCGAATGCGATTGAGGGTGGTTGACAAGCTGTTCAGGCCGTTCTTGCTGCCGTGCCAAAATAACTCGGCAAGGTGATCGCGGTCGCGTGGACCTCCCGCCGCCAAGTAGGCGAGAACAGCCAAAGAAAGTGGCTGTAGCGCAGTCTCGTCCCCCTCACGGTCGACAAGATGTGGCCGCCCAAGCAGGTTCAACCTCGCTGCGCACCTCGTGGCCGAGCCCGCAGTTAGTGGTTCCTGCCCTCTGTGCAATCGTGGTGCTGTGAGCTGTCTGCGCATTCCCTGTTACCTTTCGCTCATCAAAGCTGTCTAGAACGATTTCTCGTTGGCAACTTGTGGAGCAGCGGGGTCTGAACGCGCACAACAAAGAGAATTTGTGGTGGATGTTTTGGGCCGCGTGTTCTGTTAGCCCTTAAGTACCGATGCCAGGTCGATTCTGAAATGTCGATTGGCGGCGCCGTCGAACGGGCCGTCACCGGCTGCCGCGTGAGATGTTCGTGCGAGTAGCAGGCGCCCGTCGTGCGAGGCCGGTGACGGTCCTGTTTTA
>CALJMD010000097.1 GCA_937981915.1 uncultured Acidimicrobiales bacterium | reverse complement strand
AGGGCGGTGAGCCCGGCGGTGAGAGCGGCCTGCGCTTCGGCCACGGAGAGTTGGCGGTGACGACGCAGGTACTCGATGGATTCGAGCTGGGTCAACAGATCACCGGCACTACCAATAGCTTCACGATGGGCAGGCTTTTGGGCCGTTAGCTCCGGAGCAAACTGAAGCTCGAACTGCTCACGCATGGCATTGCGGTTCTTGCCCAGCTCATCACGAATACGCGGATGGCGAGTGGCATTAGCCAACGTCGCCCGATACATCGGCCCAATCCCCTCGTGAAGCTTCAGACGCATCGCCACAAAGTCACCAATACGTCCGTCGAGCGGGCCCTGACCGATGGCGTGCAGCTTCGACAGCCCGACCCCGATCTCGTCGCTGCGCTTGATAGCAGCCTCGAGGAGCTCACCCGGATCGGCGAAATAGCGATACAACGATCGCAACGACAACCCCGACCTCGTGGCAGCCTGCTCAATAGTCGGAAACATCGCCTCTTCAGCGAACATCTCCAACACCACATCAAGCACCGCGTCAACATTGCGCTGCCGACGAGCCATCCGCCCGTCCACCGCTCCAGTCATGTCGACACTCTCAGCCATGAACGACTGATGCTACCAAACACCACGCCGGGCCTAGCCGTTTACGAACTGGCGCTCAGCTGCCAACTCAAGCATCTCGCGAGCCACCATCGGTGCTGCGTTTTGGTTCTGCCCCGTCACCAGGTTGCCGTCGACCACCCAGTGGTTGGCGAGAGGATCACGGAACCGGGTTTCGCTCTCGAAGTTGGCGCCAAGCTTGCGGAGTTCAGTCTCGGGATGATGCGGCGTGCTGTCAATGTCAAGCTCTCGCACCTGCTTGTCCGTCACGGCGGTAATCCGCCGCCCCTGAACGAGGGGCGATCCGTCTTTGGCCGTGGCCTTCACCAGGCCGAGTGGGCCGTGGCACACGCCGCCGATCACCCGATCATGCTCGTTGGCGACCGTGATCTGACGACCGAGCTCGTCGGACACTCCCAGGTCGAATGCGGCACCCCACCCGCCGGCGAGATACACGATGTCGTAGTCCGCCATATCAAGCGCGCCGACCGCCAGCGAGTCGTTCACGTTCTGCTTCAGCTCGTCGTCGGCCAGGAAACGATCGCAGGCCTCGGTGCGCAGCACCGGTTTCAGCGACTGCGGGTCGACCGGGATCACGCCGCCGTTGGGACTGGCGACGTCGACCGTCATGCCCGCATCGAGGAAGGCGTAGTAGGGCACGGTGAGTTCGCTGGCGAAGACGCCGGTGGGTTTGCCGACATCGAGCGTTCCGTGGTTCGTCGCTATCACCAGGGCTCGGCGACCCGTCAGGTCGACCTCGATCGTCTCGGTGTCTTCGGGATGTATCCCAACCCGTTGCAGGACCTTGCGCAGGGCGAGCGCGGGGGACGGTGGTTTCTTCACGGGAGGACCTCCGGTAGGTGTTCGGGTGGCGTAGGGCCATGGATCGTGGCGTTCGGGCACGGCTCGTCCTCGCTCGACCGCGAGCCGGTCCGCCATGACGTCAAAGACTGCGGCAGCCTCGGAGTCTCGCCAACGGTTGTCGGCTTCGATCGGGTCTGCGTCGAGGTCATAGAGCTCCCATTGGTCGGGCAGTGGCTCGGTGCGGTAGCTGTCTCCGGCCGGACCTGTGCTGGCCAGGTGCCGCACACCCGGTTCGGTCCAGGTTGCCGGGTCGTCGAACGAGCGGACGATCTTCCACAGATGCCCTGCTCCCCCGGGCCCGTCAGCGCCGCCGACCCGACTGACGATCGACTCAAAGTTCGCCGCGACGTGCGCCGGCACCTGGATCCGCAGCGGGGGCGGCTGCGTGTTGATGCGGCCCAGCCGCCGGGCGATGGCGCTGGCGCCCGAATCTCCTTCGGGCATGTTGTCGCGGGTGATGGCATACACCGTCCGGTCACCGTCAGGTGCAGCACCGGCAAGCACGGGCATGAGGTCACGACCCGGCAGCGGATGGAGCTCGGTGAACTGCAGGCGCAGTCGCTCAGCCGCCGTGGGCTCGTCAATACCTGCCGCGCCCAGCAGCGTCGGGACCAGGTCGATGTGGGAGGTAGGGGCGTCTTCTACGGTTCGTGCCGTCGTTGCCGACGCTCCGATGCGAGCAATGACGAACGGGACGCGGGTGGCCTCCTCATAGAGGTTAAACCACTTCTGATGGAGACCCCCGTGAGCTCCGAGCATCTCGCCGTGGTCGGATGTCCGGACCAGCACGGCGTCGCTCGAACCTCCCTCGGTGACCGTTCGGCGCACACGATCGAGCGGCCCGTCAGACTCGACATGCAGCCGATAGTACAGGTTTCGATACTCCTGAGCCCGGTCACGGTAGGCGCGCTCAACCACGGGTGCCGGGCCATAGGTCGTTGGGTACGACGCACGATACGCGATCTGCGCTGCCGGCTTGGAGGCGAGGTCCTCGTCATCGGTGGGCGACGGCGGCACGTCGGGCGGGTTGTACGGATCCGCAGCGAACGGGTTGTCGGGACCGATGCGCCCGAGCCATCCCGGCGCATAGACGATGTCGTGTGGATTGACGAAGCTCACGACCAGCAGGAACGGGCGCATCGCCGCCGGCTCCCCGGCGTGTCGGCGGGCGTAGCGATCCTTGAGCCACGCCACGGCACGATCGGCGTAGATAGGGTCGCAGACCAGGCCGGATCTGCGCGGTTCCCCACCGTGGGGTTCGGGACCGACCCACCCGGAGAATCCGAACGGGTCAAGCGGATCGGCATCGAGATAGGCACGTACCGCATCGTGGTCCACCACACCACGATCGTCGTGGGTGGCCAGCGACTCACCGCTGGCTGGATCCAGGAGGTCGGCGTGGGTCATGTGCCATTTCCCTACGTATTGAGTGTCGTAGCCGCCATGTCGTAGCCAGTGGCCCAGCGTGGGGACTTCGCCTGGACGAAGCCACCGCAACCGGGAGTCGTCTTCCATCTTGCCCAACCCGTTGGTCTGGCTAACGCCGTGCACGTCGGGGTAGTGACCGGTGAACAGCGTCGGTCTGCTGGGCACGCAGGCTAGCGAGCCCGTGTAGTGGCGCCGGAACGACACCCCGTTGTCTTCGAACCATTGTGCGCCGCCGAGTTGTTCACGCCGCCACGCGGCCACATCCGCCGATTCGTACGGTGGCGCAGCACGTTCCTGGTCGGTCATGAGAACGACAATGTCCGGTCGGCCCGTCGCAGATAGTCGACTGTTAGATGGCGGACTATTAAATGGCGAGTGGTCGGGGTCGGTCATGCCGCACCCTCCTCAAGATGGGTCTTGAGGCCGGTCAGCATCTGCCGCGACGCCTTGGCCAAGCCCAGGCCGACGGCACGAGCAATCAGTTGCTGAGGTGGTCGAGGGCCTGCGTCGACGGTGGTCATGAGCGTCACGGTCGTCGCTGACCCTGCACTTTCGAGATACCAGGTGTTGGTGACCGAGCGAATGACCGGTGGGAGGCCTTCAATCCGGTAGGCGAACCTCTGACCAGGCTCCCACTCCACAACGCGCTCGAGCAGCGCATTGCGGCCCACTTGGACCCGACGGGTCATTCCCACCCCTTCACTGCGTGCAGTGGCCAACGACGAGTGGGCAACATTTGGCGCCCACCGACCGATGGCGCCGAAATCGGCGAGTGCAGCCCAGACGCGCTCTGGTGACCGTTCAATGCTGGTCGTCTCTACGATTTCAGGCACGAAACCACTCTACTTGCCTAGGGTCATCTATTGCTAGTTTCACTGGCATATCTGCACCGGTCAGTGCTACGGTCAGCATCATGAGCACCTGCGACCCAGCCAACCCTCCCTTGGTCATTGGTGGCGCCTTCGGTTCGCCGTACAGCCTGAAGATGCGAGCGGTTCTCCGTTACCGCCACATTCCTCACCGTTGGGTGTTGCGCAACTCTAAGTGGGACGACCTTCCGACACCGCCCGTTCCGGTCATCCCCGTGCTCGCTTGGCCCGACGGCACCGG
>CALJMD010000096.1 GCA_937981915.1 uncultured Acidimicrobiales bacterium | reverse complement strand
CCGGCGTCGTGGTCTGCGGCTGTGATGACTGGGAAGCTTTGAAGGTCGTTGGGCCCGGAGCCTCCACCGGTGTCGACCCGATCGTTGGTATTCAAATCGATGGCCTGAGTTGCGTTGTCGCTGATCATGTTGTCAACGATGCTGTTGCCCGACGCGGCATTGGGAACCAATCCGACACCGGCCCCACCGTTGCCGGCGATGATGTTGTCGGTGACCTGACCGTCGGCTACGAACTTGCCGAGCCGGATCCCGTCTCCGGCGTTCGGCACCGTCACTCCATCCGGCCCTATCCCTATCCAGCTGTCGGCGATAACTGGCCGGGTGGCGCGGTCAACGAATACACCTTCTCCGATCGCCGATCCGATCACCATGTGCCGAAGGGTGACGTCGTCTGCGGTGACGGCGACGCCTTGGCTGCCTCCGAGCAAGATCAGTCCACTCACGGTTGACCCGGCGGCGTCAATGCTCAGCACCGGGTCGGTGGTGCTGCCGGTGGCATCCACCTCGATGGCCGGACGACCAGCGGCCACATAGGCCGGGTCGGTGGTGGCATCGATCGTGAGTTGCTCGGTCACGTCCGGCAGGGTATCGAGCGAGTCGTCCAACACGATGATCGTTCCGTCGCCAACGGCGAAGGTGATGGTGTCGTGACCGGCCAACTGTTCTGATTCTTGCATTGCGGCTCTCAGCGAGCACCGGTCGGCGGCGTCGGCACATAGGCCATCGCCGGGGTTGACATCGACGGTGTCGCCAACGGTGTCGACCACGAGGTGATCGGCGGCAGCTGCGACTGCGACATTCGCCGCGGTGTGCACGAGCAGCGTCACACTGGCTACAGCCAGGAGGCGTCGTCGGGATGCTCGGCTGATGAGAAGTTCGATCACTACTGGTCGGCGATTCCACTTACGCTCGACGACGGAGCGTCGGGGAATGCGTCAGTTTGGCTGTCGGTCTGATCGTCGGTTTGGTAGTCAGTTTGGACGTCCGCTTCGCTATCGGTTGCGGAGGTGTCGACCGGCAGGAACAGCGTCCAGGTTGAACCGGTTTCGTCGACCGTGTGATCGAGCCCTCCGGAGGACAACAGCATCCTGATAGTGGGCAGTGCACCGGCCAGCCGCGGGTCGGTGGAGGCGACGGTTTGTACGCCATCGGCGGTTATGGACAGCGCAGCTGAGCCCGCCTGGCTCGACGGCGTTAGCGTGAGCTCAACCGCGTTGGCGCCGGCTTCCAGCAACGTGGTCTCGATCGTCGACAGCGCGGCGGTGAACGTCGTAGGGTCAACCAGGCAGCGGGTGTCGGCCAGTCCGGCTGTCCGGCGAGGTAGGCCTGGCAGCTCAGGTTCGGTTTGCACGACGCGCTCAACGTCTACTGGTTCGGGTTTCAGGACTAGTCGACCCTGTTCGATCTGCCCGCCGGTCAAGGTGCTTCGAAGTTGGCGGGTCCCTGCCGCTTGGTCAACCTCGAGCAGGTCGAGAGCGGCCGCGAGACGATCGAGAACTCGCCCGAAGCGCTGTTCGGTGGCGGTCAGACGCCAGTGGTAGGCGATGGTGGCGTTGTGGGCTCGCTGCTCGCCGTCGCGCAAACGAAGGTGCAGGTAGATGGCCAGCACCGGAATGACGAAGGCCACCGCTCCTCCCCCTAAAGCCCCAAATCGCGAGAGGAGGCGATCAGCTCGATCGATTGCTTCCAGTCGTTCCCCGGCGAGGTCGGCGTAGCGGTTGGTCAACAGGTCGGATCGCTCCGCCACAAGGTCCAAGCGGCTCGTCATGTCCGCCGGTGACGGATTCTGTTGCAGCCCGTCAACGGCGTCCGTTGCCGCCGTCACGAAGTCGGACAGTTCGTCGATATCGGGAACGGTGGCCGACCCGACGATGGCGCTGGCGACGGCCAGGTCGCGTTGGGCAGCCGTCAGCCGTGCTTGTGCTTCAACGCTGTCGGTGGTGGACAACAGTGCCGCGGCCCCGATCCCGTGAGTGATTCGATCAACCTGAGACGAAGCCAGATCGATGCCGTGCACGACATTGGCGTCACCGGCCACGGCGCGAGTTCTGTCGGCCATGGAGAACACCATCGCCACCACAAGCGTGGCGCAGACGGCGACAATCACGGCGACCGCCATGGAGTGCCTTTTGTCGGTTGCTGCCCCGTCGGTGGGGTGATCGATCCGGTCGGTCTGAGTCACTGCATGTTTTATCGGCTGTACCGGGCGCGGATTCACGGTCGGACCGGTCAAATTTGTTGCAAGTTGGACGATTGATAGGGGTGAAACGTGGGTATTGACGATTGAGCTCTCCGGTTGACATCAAGCCAGGAACAGAGGCCGACTCTGGCCTGTCAGCGTCGCGCCGACTGTGGAGTGGTTTGCGACTGCCTCGAGCGGTGCTTTCGCTGGTCGTGCTGGTCCTTGTCACAGTCGACGGTGGCGCTGATCGATTCCCGGTCGACACCCGCTTGCTTCTGGGTTTGACCGCTGTCGTCAGCCTCGGATTGGTTGCCCGCACAGCGGTCACCGAACAGCGGCACGTTGTTGTCCAACTGTCGGTTGACGCCATGATGGCGCTGGCGGTTCTGATGCTGGCCGACGTGCAGGCCACCCCGCTGGTGTGGGTTGCCCTGCTGGTACCGGTGGTGGGTGCCGTCACGGTGTCGGCGTCGTTCGCGGTCGGAACCTGGCTGGCCATGGTGGTGCTGTACACCAGCGTCCAGTTGCTGCTCCCGACTTCGACCGAGTCATCGTTGTCCATTGGTTTGCAGCAACTACTGGCGGTTGCCCTTGTCGGTTTTCCCGTTGCTCGATGGTCCCAGCATCTGCACGGTCAGCTGTCCCGGTTGGTTGAGGACAAGCGGCGGGCAAACACGCAGGCCACATGGTTGCAACGGGTCGGGTCTCATGTTCAGCTTTTGTCGACCGCCGGTGAGGTGGCCGAGATAGACCGGTTGGCGGTCTCGATCGATCAGGTCATCGATTCGGCCCGGGCCGAGTTGTGGGATGTCAGCTCCGACACTTCACGTTTGATCGTCGCCGCCGGTCGGCCGCTGCGCAGCGTCACGTCGATGCTGCTGGAGACCGCCGAACAGATGGCGGTGTCAACGTCGTCCGAGCGAGTTGACCTGAACAACGCCGGCTTCGGTTCAGCGGTTGCATTGCGCCTCGATGCTAGGGAGGCTGTTCTACGGTTGTGGTTCGACGGGCTGACCATTGAGGTCGAGCGGCTACAAGCAGCAGAAGTGTTGGCCAATGCCATGCGACGGTCGTATGCCAACGCCAACGAGGTGGAGCGGCTCACGGCCTGGTCGGCCGAGCTCGACCATCGGGTCCGCCACGATGGACTGACCGGTTTGCTGAACCGCCACGGTCTTCGCAGCAGCCTGAGAGATAAGGGCGGCGAAGCGGTGCTGTTCATCGACCTTGACGGTTTCAAACCGGTCAACGACGACCACGGTCACGACGTGGGAGACGCCCTGTTGCAGATCGTGGCCCGCCGATTACGGTCGACGCTCGATGACGATGTTCGTCTGGCCCGGGTGGGTGGCGATGAATTCGTGGCCGTGGCCTACGACATCGACTGGTCCGGGTTGGAGGAAATGCGTGACGATGTGCTGGCCGCTATCAGTGAGCCGATTGCGTTCGCCACGTTGCAGCTGGAGATTGGGGCCAGCATTGGACTGGCGGCCGGAGTCAAGAACGAGTCGTTCGACAAAGTTCTTCGACGGGCTGATCAGGACATGTACGTCCACAAGCGCGGCGGCAGGAGCCCCGAGTCCGGCATGGCGGAGGTAGCGGCCCCGGCGTCTCCAGACAAGCTCGCAGGCGAACTCACAGACGAACTCACAGACAAGCTCACAGGAGAACCCAAAGGCCCCCAGGGTCCTCCGTGGCCGTAGCTGAGCCTTCTTTCTCTCGGTCGGAGTGGTCTCCGGCTCTCCAGCCGGAGACAATGGACTCATGACCGAGGTAACCGAGACCATGCTTCCCGGCGTGGGGGTTCGGCACGAAATCGTGACCGGCTCAGGCCAGCGGATTGGTGTGCTGGTTCATCACAACGG
>CALJMD010000095.1 GCA_937981915.1 uncultured Acidimicrobiales bacterium | reverse complement strand
GTTCCGGGATGATGGTTGGGTCGGCCGCTGGCAGTTCGACCACGGTGGTTGAGGTGACTCCGGGTAGTTCCGGGATGATGGTTGGGTCGGCCGCTGGCAGTTCAACCACGGTGGTTGAGGTGACTCCGGGTAGCTCGGGGATGGTGTCGTTTACCCCTGGTAGCTCCGGCACGGTGGTGGAGGTGGCGGCGGGCAGTTCGACCACGGTGGTCGAGTTGACTCCGGGTAGTTCGGGGACGGTGGTGGAGGTGGCGGCGGGCAGTTCGACCACGGTGGTTGAGCTGACTCCGGGTAGTTCGGGGATGGTGTCGTTGCCCGTCTCCGATGATGTCGCGGGTTCGTCAGTCTCGCCAGCGCTGTCCTCGCCAGTGTTGTCCTCGGTTTCGGGGGCGGGCCAGGATGACGATTGGCGTTCGGCCTCGGCCTCGTTCGATTCGGCCGGAACCGACACTCCCCAACGCTGGCCGTCCAAAACTGGCATGCAGAGTTGCCCGTCGGCGGTTGTCTCGTTGCCATATGACCGTGGACAGGAGTCTTGATCCGTTTGTGGACTGAACGACCTGTCGAGCCAACGTTCCGTGCTCCTTGGCGTTGAGTCGGTCGGTTGGTCCGTCGAGTCGACTGGCTCGGAGTTCTCGATTGTGGCCAGCCAACCGAACAAGCCTGCCAGGGCGACGAGGGCCAAGGCTGCTGCGAAATACGCCCGCAGACGCGCCAAGGCACGGTGTTGGAGTTGATACACGGCGTTGGGTTTGACCCCAAGCTCTCCGGCGATTTCCTCAACGGTCTTGCCTTGAAGGAACTTCGCTCGAATGACGGTTGCTTCTTTGGCGGTGAGTTCGCCGATTGCCTCATCGAGAAGGATGCTGACGTCCAGGTTCGTCGTTTCTTCGTCGGCCGGGCCATCGATGTCGGCTGGATCAACTGGAACGAAGGGCTTGCGCCGGCGGATCTCGTCGACAGTGTGGCCGTGGGCTGCCCGATAGACGTAGGACCTGACCGCCTTCTCCTGAAGGAGGCTGGCCGGCGGCAGGTGTCTGACGGCATCGAACACGGCCAGATTGGCTACACCCTCGGGGTCGCGGGACCCTAGCCGCCCGGCGTAGCGCGCCAGTGCGTCGCTGTACCTGCGATACAACGTCTCCGCCAACTCGTCGCGGGACAAACCGACCTCGGATGCACGTCGACCGTCGTGGTCGACCACCAAACCTGTCAACTGGCACCTCCACCTAAAACGCCACAGACCTAAGACTCTCCGGACATCCAAGCGCTCTGAGGTCCAGAGATCAGGCAGTCACGGTATTTCGACCTAAAACATACATGTAGATGGTTGGACGAGTGGAGGGTAGTTCTACTTAGCGGACCGCGCTTTGGCCAACAAGATCGGGTTCGCTTAGAGCCAATTTCAGCTAGGTCGAAAGAAATTTCAGTAGCGCTGTAAGAATTCGGCTGTTGCCTTCGACTCTAGATCGACGGGTGTTATCGCTTGGGCTCTGGCGGACTACGTCGCAGCTCGAGGTTGACGGAAGGCGGAGAAAGATGGCGGATAGGGGTGGCCTAGGTAAGCGAGGCCTCAGCAGGCTGGGTGCGGCGTTCGGGGCGCTGCTGGCCGCGTTGACGATGACGGTTGCCGTGGTGGATGTCGGTGTCGTCGCCGCTGATGTGGGAGGAGCGATCGTTCCTCTTCACTCCGAGCTGTGTCTTGAAGCCGAAGGTGGCTCGACCGACGCTAACGCCCGAATCGTGCAGGCTGTCTGCGATTCTTCAGCGGGCCAGGCGTATGAGTTCCGCGACGTGGGCGGTGGGCTGGTGGAGTTGGTCAACCGGGCTAGCGGTCTCTGCCTAGCCGTCGAGGATGCTTCGATGCTCCCAGGCGCTTCCGTGCGCCACCTTGGCTGCGACCGAGGGTCGAACTCGTTGTTTCAGCGTCAAGATCTCTTTCGGGCGGGTGAGCTGAAGGTGCAGCACTCGGCTATGTGTCTGGATATTCGTGCCGCATCTGTCGTACCGGGCACGGACCTTCTTCAGTGGCCGTGTCACGGCCTCCGCCACCAACAATTCGACTGGCAGACAGGCATTGTTGAGTTGCCGTCGGCTGTTGAGTTGCCGCCGGCTGTTGAGTTGCCGCCGGCTGATCCGGTGGTTGAGTTGCCTGGTGCACCTGTTTCGGATCCGGTGGTTGAGTTGCCGCCGGCTGACGAGGTGGTGGAGCTACCTGCCTACGTCCCGACTGATGATGTTCCGGTGTTGCCTGGAGCGTCGCCGATCGACGCCGGCAACAGCACTGGTTCGTGGGGTGCGATCACCGATATCGGGCTTGTTCCGGTGGCTATGGCCAATCTCCCGTCCGGCGAGATCCTTATGTGGTCGTCCTACGAGGAGTTGACTCTTGTGGTCAACGGTTTCGGCTACACCGAGACCGCTATCTTCAATCCCGATACCGGTTCGGTTCGCCGTCGACAGGTAAGCGAGACGCAACACGACATGTTCTGTCCGGGGATCGCCAACATGGCTGATGGGCGAGTGATGATAACCGGAGGCTCCAACAACGCTGAGGCCTCGGTCTACAACCCGTCGACGGACACCTGGGAGGACGCGGCCGACATGAACATCGGTCGGGGATATCACTCGAACGTCACCCTTGCCGATGGGTCGGTGCTGGCAGTGGGTGGCTCCTGGAGCGGGGGAGTAGCAACGAAAGACAGCGAGATCTATCGCAACGGATCCTGGACCAGGCTCCCCGGTATCAAAGGTGGTGGCTCGCTAGTCACTGACGATGCGCAGGGGCAGTACCGCTCGGACAATCACATGTGGTTGTTCTCCTGGAAGAACAACCGCGTCTTTCACGCCGGCCCGGCCAAGACCATGCACTGGCTTGACGCCTCCGGACAAGGGTCGGTGCAAGCTGTCGGTCTCCGAGGTTCCGATGGCGATGCCATGAACGGCAACGCTGTGATGTACGACGAGGGAAAGATTCTCGCTACCGGCGGAGGACTGAACTACAACAGCGGTCAGTCAACGGGGAACGCTCATGTGATTGATCTGAATGCGGGAGGAGCGACTCGTCAGGTGCAGAGTCTCGCGCATCCTCGGGCACAGCACATCAGTGTCGTCCTGCCTTCGGGTGAGGTTGTTGCACTCGGCGGTAAGAGCGTGATCCGGCTGTTCGACGATCAGGATTCGGTTTTGGTGCCCGAGTTGTTCGACCCGGACACCGAAACCTGGAGTTCGCTGGCTCCAATGTCGGCACCTCGCAACTATCACAGCTCCGGGCTGCTGTTGCATGACGGTCGGGTTCTGGTCGGGGGCGGAGGCCTGTGCGGTGGCTGTAGTGGTCAGCCGGAGGTCAATCATCCGGACGTTCAGATTCTTACGCCACCGTATTTGCTTGATAGCTCTGGGGCGTTGAAGCCTCGACCGGTTATCAGCGCCGCTCCTGACTCGGCCGACTACGGCCAGTCGATCACGGTCAATATTCGTGGTGGAGCGTCGGAGTTCGCCCTTGTCCGGCTGGCTAACTCCACGCACTCAACAAACAACGGTCAGCGACGGATTCCGGTGACGTTCAGCGCGGTGGGTGGTGGCAACTATCAGCTGTCCATGCCCGCCGATCCGGGCGTAGCTCCTCCTGGGGCGTACATGTTGTTCGTGTTGGACGCCGCAGGCACACCGAGTGTGTCGACGAGCATCATGCTCGATTAGCTGGCCGCCTCTGGCTGATCGGTCGTCGGGGGTCAGCCGCCCCCGGCGACTTCAGCGACCCCACGTTGCCGGTATCGGAGCCGGTGAGAATTTTTGCTCATGCCATCTGCGAAGAAAGTTCAATCTTCGCGTAAGAAATCGTATGCGCTTTTCGATTCAAGTGCGTTGGCCTTCGTTTGGCCGACAGTTCGATTCCTCGGCGTGGTCGAGGCCCGTAGTTGCAAAAAAGGTGGAGAGATGCAGGCAACGGTAGTAAGACGCCCTTCGGGGTCGTTTGGTGATGGTTATTCGGCGACGAGGTCGGTGTGGTTGGCGGTGGCGCTGGCTATGGCCGGCCTGGTTTGTGTCGCTGCCTGGTCGTTGACCAGTCCGGGTTCGGATGATGGTTCGTCGACGGTGGTTGGCGGCGTCGTTGACTCCAGTCCGGAGATTGCTGCCGTGGCGACTGCTAGTCGCGACGCTCGGGTGGCCGTCGGTGAGAGTTTCGCCGGCACTTGGGTTGATGACGGTGGCCAGCTTCAGGTGGCGGGTACCAGTGTCGATGCTCTTGCCGGTGTGGCGTCCGATGCGGTGTCTGCTCAAGTGGTTGAGTTCTCGCTCTCTCAGCTGAACGCTGCTGTGGACGTATTGAACGCCGACCTTTCTGCACCCGATAGCCGGTTGAGGGCGTTGTCGACGGGTTGGTCGGTCAACGTGATCGAGAATCGTGTTGATGTCGAGACCGCTGATCAGGGTTCGGTTGCTGATGTTTTGCGGTCTGTTGGTGTTGATGAGCGTCTGGTTCGGTTTGTCCCTCCGGTTGAGCGGCAGACTCTCCAAGGCCCGGATTCTCGTGAGGAGTTCGACGGCCATTTCGGCTGGAGCGGTTGGTGGAGTGGCCCAAGTCCGGCGTCCGGATGCAGCATGGGCGCTCCCGTCGTTGGTGGTTTCGTGAGCGCGGCGCATTGCCTCATCGAAACCGGCACCTTGGTTGGCTTTGTCGGAACACCGGGCACGGTGGGGCAGGTTGAGCAGTCTCTTTACAACGAGAACATCGATGGGTTGTTTGTTCGTCTTGACGCTCCGCACACGGTGGATCCAGTAGTCCCGGCGATTCAAGGTGGTGCTGCGATACCAATTCTTGGTTTGGCAGAGGCACCGGTTGGTGCAGAGGTATGCAAGATCGGCCTGGCGACGGGGCGGACTTGCGGGAAGATCACTGCTCGCAACAGCACAGTTGGCGACCTCAATCATCCGTACATTGGGCAAATCACGACAGACATATGCGCGGTTCCAGGTGACTCGGGCGGAATCTTGATGTGGGGGAACCAAGTCCAGGGGGTGGTGTCCACTGGCAATCGCAATGACGGCACATGCAGCACAACATCGGAATTCACACCCATTAACCCCCTGCTTGACAGGTTCAACGTTGATCTCATGACTCCGAACGGCCCGGTACCACATCTCGACAACTACGAGCCCATTTCCACCTTCGAAGAGGCGGTACCAACGCTTGGCGGGGAAACGTCTGCG
>CALJMD010000094.1 GCA_937981915.1 uncultured Acidimicrobiales bacterium | reverse complement strand
AGCCCTGGAGTACCGGGCACTGGCCGACCCGAACCGCCTGCCCCGTGGACGCACCTACGCCCGCCAGGACCGGGTCCGCAACGTGGAAGTGGAACCCGGTTTGATGCGGGCCGACGTGCACGGAGGCGAAATATACGCCGCCACGTTGTCGGTCAGTTTGTTGGATGACGTCCGCTGGGACGACCTGTTGGATGAAGTGGTTGGCCGAGCCAAACTGTCGGCCGCCCTGCTGGCCGGTGAAGTACCACGAGACCTTCACGAAGTGCTGTTGCCCGGCCCCGGCGACCTAACCCCCGACTGCAACTGTCCCGACGGAGCCGACCCGTGCAAACATGCCGCCGCCCTGTGCTACGTGGCCGCCGACGTGTTCGACGCCGATCCGTTCGCCCTTATGCTCCTGCGGGGGCGAGGTCGAGAACAGGTTCTTTCCGAACTTCGACGGCGACGCTCCGCGCTGCTCGGCACCACGGTCACCGCCGAGTCCAACCGACCTAGAGGCAACGACCCGGGGACCTCGGCGGCCGCCGCCTTCCGGCAGGAACAGATCCAGGTGAACCGCTCCATCGTGGCCCCGGCCATTCCCCGGACCATGCGAAAGCTGTCGGTGCCACCCCCGGCGGACTCCGGCATCAACGAAGCCGAGCTGCGCGAACTGGTAGCCGACGGCGCCCGACGGGCCCAAGCCATGTTGGCCGGCAACGGAACATCAATGCTGGACCTCGGCGTCGGGGCCGACGTAGCCCGGCGGGCCATCGCCGGTGATGTGGTAGCGATCGCCGAAGAAACAGGCCTACCCATTGGCGATCTGGCCGCCGCGGCCAAAGCGTTCTTCTACGGCGGTCAGGACGGCATCGCCGTCTCCCGTAACCGTTGGGAAGCCGGCAACGATGTGCTCGAACCGGGCTTCCAGCTCATGAAGCGATTCGTGGCCGGCGGCGCTGAGCCGAAGCGGCGAGCCAACACCGTCAGCGTCGGACCGATACAGCTACGGGTCGACCCGGACGGCAACTGGTGGCGTTTCGACGCCGACGACGACTTGGGTTGGCTGCTCAGCGGCCCGTCGTCGACCGACCCGGCCGATCTGGTATAAGCGGCGGCTACACCGGGACAGCGAGAGCGACCACCAACGGCACGGTGACCAGGGCGTAGGCCCGTCGGTAGCGACCGATACCCGAGAAGTGCTGGTAGGCGACGTCGGGATCAGCGGCCGTGGTCACGTTCACCAACATCGCCACCCGACCAAGTCCGAATCCGAGACCGGCCAGCAACCCGGCCGTCGGGGATGCAATCAGCAGCACGGTTATCGCCAACAGGTGAGGCAGCCCGGTCGGAATGTAGGTTCGCAGACCGGTGCCCATCTCGAAGCCGAATTGCAGAGCGCCGTAGCCGGCGATCGTGGTCATCCACTGCGGAACCTGGCGACCGTTCTGTGGCAGAGCAAAGTCGACGAGACCGACTTCGCGAGCAGCAACGGCGGCGGCCGCAATCGCCACCACCCCCAGGCGAACCGGCAACGGCAACAGCTGGGCAAACGCCCCGAGCAAGACCAGGGCAGCGGAGGTGACCAGCCCCCCAACGATCAAGCCGACCGAGAAGAGAACAGTGTCGTTGCCACGCCGCACGGACGAGGCGATGGCCCAAGCCGAGTTAAGACTTCAAACTGAGCCCGACAGGGAGAATCCGGCTAGAGCCCCGACAGCTAGCCAGGCCAAACCAACCGGGCCGACAAGCAAACCGGTAAGCCCCAGCGCCCCCGCCAACAGAAGAGTTCTGGTGGCAGGAGCAGAAACCGACGTGACGGTTCGCTCGATCAGCGTCATACTGCGACGAAACGCCACTGGGCTTTGTTGCCATCACCGTCATGCGAGATGAGCACCCCGCCGCGACGGGCAGCCAGGTTGGTCTCGGTCCTCTTGTTTGTTAGTACAAACGCGCCTTCGGTGCTCCCCGGCGCCAGGGACCATTGGGTTCTGTTGCCGGTACCCGTCCACGTCTGAGCTTCAAGCTCGGTTGGACTCTTGAACCGCAATCGCCGATCCTCGTCAACATTGCGAAGCTGGAGGTATCCGCCAGAGGTAAAAGTGGCCTGCCAGTGGGTGGCATCGCCAGTACCGCTCGAGTGAGTGACGTTGAAGTCGGCGGCTTCCAGGAACGAGCCGTAGTTGACGTTCTCAATGCGGTAGGTGCCGCCCTCAACCGGGGTCACCGTCTCTTGCGGTTCGTCGTCGAGGAACGTCCGGCAAATCGAGAAGGCGCTGAAATCACTCCCGCACGAGTTCTCCACATATCGCCGACCGTCGGAGCACTTGGCAGAGGGGCCGTTGCCTCGCCACACCCAAGCGTTGCGACCGTTGCACGACGTCGGGTCATGGGTGTAGCGGATCTCCACACAGGAATCCTGACGCACTCGATCTTCGCGGTGCCACGTGGACCCGGGGGCGCAGTTGTCACTCCCGTAGTAGGCCGACGTCGGCACGCAAACAGTGCTGGCGGCATAGTAGCCCTGGCACGAGTTGAGCCACTCTTCGTAGGCGGCGGCGTAGGCCGGGCGGGGGCGGGACAACGGGATCGAGCCGATGGCTCCCAGTCCCATGGCAACACCGGCCCCGGTGAACATCTTCAGCACTCGACGACGTGTTGCTCTGGGATCGATGAGGAACTGCCGGATGCGGCTCGGGCGAGCGTCGGTCGGCTTGTTGAGGGCGTCAGGCAGCGTCTTGAACGTAGTCATGCTGAGATCTCCTGTCGGGGTGTTGTAGAAGCGTTCGTGGATTCAGAGTCTGTGAATTCAGAGTCTGTGGATTCAAAGTCGGTGGATTCAGAGTCGGTGGTGCTGACAATCAGGTTCAACGCGGCGGTCGCCGCTTCGGCCAGGACACCGGGTTGGCCGACCGGTCCGGATGACGCCACTGCACCACTGGCGTCGGCGACGACCAGCGCAGGTGTCCACGGGGCGCGAACCGCTCGAAACAATTCGTCGTCGATGACGAGGTCAATATCGGGTTGCACCGGCCAACCCTTGTCCGGCCGGTCAGCCAGTAGGACGACTCGGGCTCGGTCAGCCAGGTCGCCAGCCTGTTGCGCCAGTTCGGCGGCGGCGGCATGGCAGTCGACGCACTTGGAGTCAACCTTCAGCACGACCACCGGTTGATCATCGCCCAGCAAGGGGGCGGGGACTTGCCGTGGCGGGTCGGTTGACACACGACCTGTGCCGGCGGCCTGTGCCATCGGCACACCGGGAGTGCCTTGCATAACGGTCGCTCGCAACTCTCGAAGTTGACGCAGCAAACCCGCGCACGCCAAGCCCAGCAGGGCAATGGCAACCCAGGCCAAAATGAGAGCGGACAACATCGGGCTCATACAGCGACTCCATTCGGTTGATGTTGGTAAGGCGCTCCCGCTGCGGCGGCCCCGTAGATAGGGTCGTCAGCCGGGTGAAGTGCCGCTGGCACCAGCCAGGCCAGAAGAGCCAACACGGCCGCCATGCCCAGAGTGAGAACCGCGTCGGTTGTGCTGGCATCGATCACGGCGGTCAACACCGAAACGCCCGCCAGCAAACCGGCACGAGCCAGGACCGACACGTCGAGAGCGGTTCCAGCACCTATGCAGGCACAGTCGCCGACTCCGTCGCTCTTCAACGCCGACCACAAATAGGCGGTAAACCCGATGTAGACGAGGGCTGTCGCCGACGCCATCGGGCGAAGCGAGGCACCGGACCACATTGCCAGCAAGCCGCCAAGCCCGACACCGAGTTCGATCAGTCCCCACAGCCGAACGACTGTCGAACCAGACCTGATCGGCACGACGTTGAAGCGGGCCAAGCTTCGTTGCAGCGGCTTGGGGTCGACAATGTGAAACGCACCGGCCACCGCTAGGAGCAGCGCGCCGACGGACCACAACGTCACCAAGATGACCATGATCAGTCGCCCCAGGTAAGTTCTTCAACCGCGACGGCAAACGAGGCTGCACGTTCGTTGCGCACCGCACGTTGGCTGTGAACGGCAACGTCCGGGGTCATGGTGGCGACCGCACTGGCGGATGCCATCAAGACCATGTCCTCCCAGTCGCTGTTGAGCGAATCTCGCCGCCACACCTCTCCGTAGTTGGTGGCGTCCCCCTCCCAGCGAGGAACGAGCTGCTGAGCGTCGGAGCCGGGGATGACGTCCAGGAAACCAACATCGGGCACACGCTTATAGGCCCTGACGGCAGCGGCGTCGTACTGCGGCACCGACACGGTGAGACCAAGCTCGCCGTCGGCCAGGCGCATTCGCGAGAAGAACTCGACGATGGCGGCCTCGGTGTCTTCCGGGCGGTAGTGGAAACCCCAGGCGGCGTTGAACGATCCTCGCCATGCCGCCAGCGTGGCCGGTTGGCCCCCGTCGAAACCGTCGTAGATGGCGATGACGCCGCCATCAAAAGCCACCTCGCTACGCAACACTGCATTTATCGACTGGGCGCCCACTTCAACCGAAGAGACCGGTCCGGTGTTCACCCCGAAGGGAAGCACGTCGTTAGACAGCTCACCTGGACGTGGACGAAACTCGGCATAGCTAAACCACGGCCGGTCAAGGTCGTAGCCGTCGTCGATCTCGACAGTCACCAAACTGCCGTCGGCCGCTATACAACGCGAACGATCCAT
>CALJMD010000093.1 GCA_937981915.1 uncultured Acidimicrobiales bacterium | reverse complement strand
TGGGGCGGCTATCGCCCGCCTCCACGTCAAAGGGGTTGTCGGTCGCATCTGATATCAGCAGGTCCAGCTCAGCGAGCGCATCGGCGGCGCTAATTCCGTCTTCATCAACAGTGCTGGCCACCAGGTCGTCTTCGGAGATGGTGTCGTGTTCGATGACGGTCTCGGTGAGCGGGGGTGACTCGTCGCTAGAGGACGTTTGAGAGCTGGCGACCATCGAAGGATCGAGAGGTGCGGTTACCGAGGCCATATCGAAGATGTCCAGCAACGGACCTGGCTCTTCGTCACGGGGAACAGGATGAGCCGTCACGTCCTCGTTGAGCAACGGTGGTGGGGGTACGTGCGTAGCCCGGGGCTCAATCCGATAGCGGGCAAGCTCGTCGTCATCAAAGTGGGTGGTTACCGTCGCCCCGGCAAACTCGGTCGCCACCGCCTCCTCTGCGGTTCCGCTAAGGCTGTGGGCGAAGTCGGCGCCAGTGGCATGACGGGCTTCCGGGTCGGTGTCGAGCGACCGGGTGATCACCGCTCTGACCGGCTCGGGGCAAATGTCTTCAAGACCGGCAACAAACTCGTCTAGCGACTCGCCGAAAACCGGCGTGCGACCGATCACCAACGTCGTCAGAATGAGAGCGAGGGAGTACGTATCGCTTGGCCCGCCGGGTTCTTCCCCATCAACGACTTCGGGCGCCTCATAACGGAAGGTGCCGTCATCAAATCGGCGGCTTGCCATTCCGTATATCGCGACCAACGCCTCATCGTCATCGGACAGAAGAATTGATGACGGGCGCACCCGCCCCAATGCGATGCCTTCGGCGTGCAGATTGCCGATCGACAATGACGCGCCGGCGATCCAGCGCACGGCGTCAGCCCAAGGGGTCGGGTCACCATCGAGCCGTTCAGCCAAACTTCCACGCTCGAACAGCGGTGAGACTACGAACGTCTGACCGTCCGGTGTAGTGCCGTGATCGTCGATCCGAACCCAGCCGATAGTGGTTCCAACAATGCGGCTCAGACGCCGCGCAAGCTTGCCCCGCTGAGCCGGGAGATGGGGCTCGAACTCATCACCAATGACCTTGGCCACAAAGATGTCTTCAGAGGGCATGCGCCGCACTTCGTAGACAGGGTTTCGAAGCTCGTCTATGAGCCGGACCACGTCGTAGCCAGGGATGTCAGACCTTGTGGTGGTCGCCATGTTGGAACCTTCCGCCGCCGGATTCCACAACACTAGTGTCGAAGCACAGTTACCTCTAAGGCAGCCTCGACCTGCATCCGGCCAAATCATGCAACAGCAACATGATTCTACCTCAAATGTGTGGTCAGGCGCGACAATGACCAGCAACCATGGCCGTGACGACGGCAATGTTGCTGGACGGTCGCTGCGTTAGCTACCGATCACAGACAGTGGCGCCCGCTAGTACACGCAGCACGCGCACATGGACCCGCTGTCCTACTACGGCGATGACGTTGATTCGGCGGCCACTGACGGCCGCAGCCGCTCTCAGCGCAGGTCGATGTTGGTATCGACCGGGACGGGACGTCCACCCACGTAGTGAGTCACCGAATCATCCGGATTGGTCATCAAGTACCGGAAGCCGTCTTGTTGACGGTCAGCGAGATCCCCGAGGGGAATATCGACTGAGTCCCAGGTTTGCGGGTCAACCTTGATGGCGATACCCGACCCGAGTTGACGATCCGGATCTGCGAGGTCTGAACGATCCTCCAGCCAGATTACCTTCACTGCCTTTACACGGGCCTCAAGCTTTTCGCCTGACCGAAGATAGATCCAACCGCCCCGTCGGAGGTAGTGAGGAAAGACTCGTGTCGGCAGCTCGGGGAGCCCGACGACCTTCTCGGCGTTCAGCACTGGCATCGACATGTCCAAATCACCCGCTAGTGGTGAGATCTTGTCGTTTACCGAGCTTGGGTTCTTCGTAGCACGAGGAGTGCTGGGTGGGCGAGGAATCACTTTCTTCGGCATTGCCAGGCATTCGAGACATGCTGCCTGTACTTCGTCGTGTTCACAGAATTCGACGTCGGCCGTGGTTGATCCCATAGAGTGACTAATCCTTCTACCCGTTCCCAATAAGCACTACAAAGCCGACTGTACCGGCTGGTTTGAGGCGCTGTACAGGACCTAAACGGAAACGCAAACAAAGTGAGCCGGATGCCTCACCGGACACCCGTCCCGCAGCGGGCGATACTGCCTACGGCTCGGTGACTACGGCTGCGGGCAGGTCGTATGTTGCGACGTCTTCCTGCTCGTTAAGTGCCGTCACTGAAATGTCATACGAGGTGGCGGGATCGAGACGAGCGATACGAATCGGCTGACCGCCGGGGCAGGGGAGCCCGTCTTCGACAACAGGACCGAGCGGAACGCCCGGAACGCCTGCCTCCGGAGTGACCATGTAGCCGACCCGGTAGGCGGCCACACACTGGTTTCCAGTGATCTCTAGTGTGATGGCGCTGTCTGTCACTCGCAGCACCGTGACCGTTATCGCGAAGTCCTCAACCGGAGGCTCGACAACGACGATTCGCACTGCACTCGACAACACCGTGATGGCGTCAGGGCCTTGACTCACTGAACCGATGCGATACGAGCGCTCGCCAACAGGGACGTCCTGATCGACGTATGGCGAGCTGGCCACGGTAGCCACTGGCTCACCGTCACGGTAGACAACGTACGACTCGGGGGTCGGCCCCGCCGTAGGCGCTGACCAGGTCAATTGGACCGACATGGCGTCCATCTGGGCCTCGACGCTTTCCGGTGCCTGTAGATCGCCGTCGGGCGGTGAGGTAGACGTAGTAGACGTGCCGTCGGTGGTTGTCGTCGTCTCTTCCTCGGTGGTAGTCGTTTCCTCAAGCGTCGTCTCGGTCGTATCCGACGACGTCGTCGTTTCCTCGGTTGCCTCGGTGGTGGAGGTAGTCTGCGGAACAGCAGCTGTGGTGGCCGTCGTCGACGTGGACTCCTGATCGGCGGTTCCGGATTCGTTGCCGAATCCACTGCCGACCAGAGTGTTGACCGAAGGTTCGACCGGGGCGATGCCCTCAGTGGTAGTCGTTATTGATGGAGCGGCAGGCGTGGCGGTTTCACTGGCTGCGACGTCGTCTGATGCCGGTCGATTCAACGCCCACGCCACCAACATGCCCATTCCGAGCAGTGCTATGAGCGCAACAAGGATCGGCCCGAACCGGAAGCGATCAAAATCAACCATGGGGGCGCGCTGCACAGGTTCGCGATACGCAACAGCATGTGGGGCGACCTCAGCCTCGTTTTGGAGCAGGCTTCGGCCAGGAGGTGGGGCGGTCTCGTAGATTGGTGCGGGCTCATCGTGCGGCTGCACGGTTCCCGGGCCCGGTGCCATCGTTCGTGCCGACGAAACGACCGGCCCGCTGGCGGCGAATACCTGAGTGCTGGCACCGGTAAACGCTGGTGCCGGAGCTGGTGCGGCGGCAGCTGACGTGGCGACGGCAGCGTTTTGTGAGCTATGAAGAGCTTGTTTCAGTGCGGCGGAGAAGTCAGATGCGCTGGCGAATCGGTCCTGTGGCCGCTTCTCCATGGCTTTGTAGACGACTTCGCAAATCTGTTGTGGTGCCAGGTGGTTGATTTGCCCGGTCGGGTTGTTGACCACGCGGCCAATCACGGCCATTAGGTTCGAATCGTCACCCGGAGCCAAGAACGGGGGATGTCCGACGAGAAGAGCCCACAACGTGGCGCCGAGTCCGTAGACATCGGCAGCTGGAGTGGCTTTGCCGTCGAGGAAGGTTTCCGGTGCGCTGTAGGCCGGCGTGAACGCAGTTCCCGTCGTGCGAGCGGTGTGGGTCGACGAGGTCAACTTGGCGATACCGAAGTCGGCGATTCGCGGCGCCCCGCTCGGGGTTAGCAAGATGTTCGCCGGCTTAATGTCGAGGTGAACGATTCCCGCGCCGTGGGCCACCGAAATAGTTTCAGCGGCCACGTCGACGTAGCGCACTGCTATTTGCCATGGAACCGGTCCGGCATCGATCTGATCCTGAAGTGAACCGTCGGGGTAGTACGGCATGACCAGGAACGGCTCACCCGTAGCGGTCACCCCGGTGCTGTAGACCGGGACGATCCCCTCGTGGCTCGACAAGCGACCCATCGCTTTGCGCTCACGGTCGAACCGACGAGCGACGCTTGGATCCTGACTTGCGTTGATTACCTTGACCGCTACCACCCGATCGAGAGCGGTTTGGCGGGCGCGATAAACACGAGATGATCCGCCGGTCCCAATCTGGACGACATCTTCTAGGCCCTCTATAGCGAGGCCAGAAACGTTCAGAATCTCTCCTTTGCGGGACGTGTGGTCCAACGCCTTCGGACCATAGTACTCCGAAGAAGGTCCGAGGTTGCATCGTCCACAAGCAGAAGGGCCAGAAGGCTGTTACGGCTGAGCCACAAGGCTGACAGAGGCGTCATGACGTTCAGGCAGAACTGCCCGGACCCTGCTTCACTCAGGCCTAGTCTTGAGCGGCCAAGATCTCGTCCAGCCAGCCGTCAAAGGCTTCGCTGGTGATGCTTCTTGACACATTGGGTTCGGCCGCCTCGCCGGCGAAGACAACGGCCACAACTTTGCCGTTGTGAACAACGGGACTACCCGAGGCACCTTCACCGCTCACGAACGAAGCGATTAGGACGCCTCGGTTGACATCACCGTCGGGGTCACAAGTGACACCTTCGGGGGCGTCTACGGGTATGAAGTTCTCAAACTCCGGATTTGAACAACCGGGCCAGATGGCGAAGTTCGCGGCCTCCCCCCGGCTTGTTGAAACCGGTGAAAGGCGAAGTTGTCCACTGTCATCGGTACTGGCCACGGCCAGACGCCCAGGAAAGCCCGTGCTGAAGATCGGATCGCCGAGCGTCACGTCGTCAGAGGATCCGACTTCAAGCGTCGGAACATCGAGCGACTCAATGTCGGGTCCGATGTCAACGGTTCCGCTGTCGTTTACCTCGGCGGTGTTTGTCACCTTGAGGACCGCCAGATCGAGGAACGGGTGGCTTTCGACCAGTTGAGCAATGTATTGAATCTGTGCCGGTTCATCGGACTCTTCGGATACCGCTACAACAAGTTGGTCAGCCAGTGCCGCCACATGTTGGTTGGTGAGGATGAGCGAGTCGGAGACAAAGAAGCCGGATCCGCGTCCGTTTCCGGCCAACAGCATGACGGTCGACCGCTTGGCGTCGTCCAAGGTCGCCGCCTCGTCCGCTCCACCGCGGAACATTAGCCAGGCCAAGAAGCTGACCAGTAGTAGAGCTACTCCAGCGATGGCGGCTACCGCGATAGCGGCCACGTTACGTGGTGCCTTGTGTTCGCCGGAGGTGACCACTCGCAGCGGCGTTCCTCCGATGCGATCACCAAGCTCGACCACGAAGGCGCCTTCGGCCTTGTAGGGGCCTGAGAGCGTTCTTCCGTCGACATAGCTGCCTTTGGACGAGATGTCCTCGAACCACCACTTGCCACTTTGATGAACAACTCGTAGGTGCTTTCGTGACACGAGCGTGTGGTGTTCGTCGACCACGACGGTGCAACTTGGATCGCGACCGATCGTGATCTCAACGCCGGGCAGAAAGAGATAGTCCTCACCGTCGACGTGTAGCCGAAGTGTCGATGACTCGACAAACGTCTCTGCCGGATTCGGGAGGTCGCCGAGCGGGTCACCTGGGGGAGGTGGTGTCATACCGCCTGGGCCGTTCAGATCGACGGCCGGTGTTGGACCTCGGAGATCAAGTTCGGCTTCGGGGTTTGGCGATAGCGGGTCGACAAGTCGGGGTTGTCCACCGACCTCGACGTCAGGCAGCTGTTGTACAGCGGTGGCCCCGTCGAATGCCGTATCGAATGCACCGTCGACGGCCCCGTCGAATGCGCTGCTTGCCGTGCTCTCCTGAATCGATGCAGGGGCACTAACTCCACTGTCGTCGACCTGCGGTCCGCTGAGATCGACAGGGCTCGGGGCGACGTCGACTTGTGACAAGTCTGAGCGCGGGGATTCGAACGATGACGAATTGAGTCGTGGGTCCAATGGCGGCTCGGCTGGCATGTCCGACCGTGAATCGGCCATGGAATCGGCCACAGAATTGGCCATGGAATCAACCGCTGAATCGGCCACGGAACCAACCGCTGGATCAGCCACTGGGTCAGCCGCCATGCTGGCCGCGGTCCCAAGAGCGGCTTCACCCGGCTGTTCCGACGCGGAAACGACGGGGACACGGTCCGCGTCATCAACCACGGATTGATCTGGAATCACCAGCATTCCGTCGTTATTGCGCGGGCGGGGAGGCGGGCTGTAGTCGACAACCGTCTTCGGTCCGTAGATCGAGTCGTCGATCGGCGGGGGCGCGTCAGCAGCCACCATGCGGAAGTACAGTTCGGTACCATCAGCGCTTCCCAGTCGGACCGCCCCGTCGGAGCCGATTACCCAGGCTCGGGAAAGCTTGACGCCGATTGGATCAAACGTTCCGTGGGTCGAGACGTCCTCGACGTCCCAACGTTCGCCGTTCCAAGTCAGAACAAGGTGACGCCGTGACACAATCCCGTCTGGGATCATGATCGATGACGCCGATGATCGCCCGATCACGACGGGCGACGCATCCGTATCGAAACGGACAGTGTTGCCAAGCCACGTGATCTCGATGTCATGTGAGGTCACGAGGAACCTATTCCTCGCAACTGTTCGATCACCGTCGACACCACCTTTGAGCCTCCCGAAACCTAACGCGGCCTAGCTGTCTACCAACTAGCTAAGTCTAAAAGGTAACCGGTGTGGTGACGTTAGGCGACATTGTCCATCCTTGTGGGTCCAATGACTGCGGTTCAACACGATTTTCAGGGCGCGTCACAAACCGCAGCCCTTGGCCGCCTATGGCGGGCGACACCGGTACTCCGATACCTCAGAGCCCGCTAGCGAAAGTCGGTGTGAATTCCCAAGATCTGAGAGGGGTGCACCCGAACGACTTGACGCTCAATGGCGATTGATACGCCTTTAGCCCCGACGGCGAGAACCGTGCCACGAATCGGGCCGGTCGAAGTATCGACCTGCGTCTGACGTCCCAACATCTTTGTAGGGTCAGTCATGCTCTGCATTTTTGTTTCTCCTATGTCGCGCAACGTTGAGCGACTTACCCGACATTGTAGACCGGCGGACGTTCACCTGTCAGCCCGAATGAGGCATTCGACCCAAACGTTTGGGCCGTCCTAGCCGGGGAGAGGGACGCGACCGACGATCCGATCAACCGATATCACAAGGACAACGCGGTCCGGTCGTTCCTTCGGCGGTCGATATCGCTCGGTGTACATAGCCACCGCCTTGGCTACCTCGGCAGAGTCATCGTGTAACCGGGCCTTGCCGTACATCGTCAGCCACCGTCCACCGTCGACCTGGCAGATTGCCGCCGGCGTGTCAGGGGCGGCGGCGATTAACTTCGCTTTGACCGAGTCGGCCCAAGTAATGACCCTGGCCACCGAAGTCGACGGCTCGAACGTGACACCGACCGGCGTGACCTGAGGTGGCTTACCCTCTCGGTCGATGGACAGTGTTGCCAGGTGACGTTCGGTAAGAAAGGTCAACACCTCTGGCGGAAGATCATTGGGATCAAAGGTCACGTGACGAACTCTAGTGTCGAACCTGACGTGGCGGACGACCGCTGAGGCGTCTACCTTGGCCGGTCGTGACCTCCTCGTGGCAGTTTGACACCGAGACCGCTCTCTCCCCACCTGCGCAACCAGGCAAATGGGAGTCGTACCTAACCAGCGCCTGGAATATTGGAGCCACGCCGAACGGCGGCTACGCGCTATCGCCGATGGTGCGGGCCATGCAGGAAATGGCGGGGTCGCACGACGTGCCGTTGTCGATGACCACCCACTATCTTCGCCCCACCACCCCGGATAGCCCTGTTTCTATCAGCGTCGAGCCGCTAAAGCAGGGCCGCAGACTCTCGGTCTTTCGCTCCGTCCTCGGGCAGCGTTCGGAAGCCAAGGGGGAGAGCACTGACCGTGTCGTTTGCCTGGCATCGTTCGGTTCGCTCGACTCGACTAGCGATGGGCCGATGTTCGACGAGATTCGCCCGGACGCTATCCCGTCCCCCGATGAGTGTCAGGATCGTGGCGCACTTCCCCAGGGCGTTGAGCTTCCCATTATGTCTCGACTCGACATCAGGCTTGATCCGGCCAGCGCAATAGCCGACGGCGCTCAAGATCGACCGGCCACAATGCGCGGCTGGATCCGATTCGGCGATGGTCGACCCACCGATGTGCGGGCGCTGCCATTGTTTGCCGATGCGTTTCCTCCGTCGGTCTTTTCCCGGCTGGGCCGAATTGGCTGGGTGCCGACACTCGAACTCACCGTTCACGTTCGTGCCCGCCCGGCTCCCGGGTGGATTCAGGCGTCGTTCGAAACGGCCGACCTTCGCGACGGGCTACTGATCGAAGACGGCACCCTGTGGGACGAAGAGGGAAACCTTGTCGCCCGGAGTCGGCAGCTGGCAATGCTGTTGTAGGTGGCGGTGCCGAGCGGGGTGTTGTTGTTGGTGACCTAGGCGTCGAGCGCAGGCGTTCCCTGGAACGCAGTAGGGTCACCCGGCTGGGGGACCAGTGGTTTCGTCCACGCCAGCAGTTTCGAGACTCCGTGAGCGATGTATGACCAGCGTTCGGGGTCCCACCCGTTGGCTGCTTCGACGTAGCCGTCCTGTCGGATGTAGACGAGGGCTGGCAGGCGATCAAGCCCGAGTTCTTTGACCAGTTCCCGTTGCGGGTCCGGAAAGACAAGGTACGAGTCGGCCCAGCTTCCCAGAAACTGTCGACACCCCTCTTCGTCGGTCGTGGCCAGCCAGCCAATTCGCACATCGGCGGGCTGATAGTGATCAATCAGGCGACCGGCCGTCTCAAGTATCCACGAGCTTTCGTGGGTGTACGGGTCGATGGCGACGAGCAGGAAAGGGTAGCTCGTCAGCCAGTCGCGCAAAGGATATGACGAACCGTTCAACGCCGTGAACTCGAGGTCAGCGGAAGCTAGGGCCACGGCCCGGCAGACTAGCGCGGTATCCCTCCGGTTACGAAGCCTCAGCAGAACAAGTCTCCAAAAAGTTATTGTTGGCTAGCGTGTGAGTATGCATCCGATGGAGCAGCTCCGATATGTAGCCCGGGCGACAGGCGCTGACTCGTCGATGTTGGTGGAGGAGGCAGCTCAGGCACTCGCCATGTTCGCCCGTGACCCGCAGGCATTGCTGGTGGCGTGCAAACAGCTCCTTAGCCGTCAGCCCGTCGTCGGCGGGCTTTGGTGGCTGTGCAGCCGCATGCTTATCGCTCCTGATGCTTTGACGGAGGCCAGAGCCGTCGTATCCGACGTTCGATCCGACGCTACTGCCGACACCCTTGCCGCCGCTGTGAATGACAAACGTTGGCAGGCCGATCGCTCCCTTCAGGTGGTGGTGGCCGGCTGGCCGGACACGATCGTCAACGCACTGTCAAGCTCTGACGGACAAGTGCCAGGGCGCGTGCTCGTCATCGAAGTCGAAGGTGTCGGGCATGGCGCGGTGCGCCGACTGGAACGGTCCGGGGTGGACGCCGAAGTCGTGGCCGCGGAGCGTATCGCCGGGGCGGTCGCCGATTCGGATCTCGTTTTGGTTGAGGCTGCGGCGGTAGGCCAATCTGGCGCCGTTGTCGATGTCGCTGGTGTTGCCCTGGCGGCGGCGGCCAATGTCCAAGATGTCCCGACGTGGCTGGTGAGCCCCCCGTCGAGAGTCATGCCCGCCTCGCTGTGGCCCGACATCGAGGCCGGACGGAGACGCTGGGGCGGGCCAAAATGGATGGCTCCCACGGAACTATTGGCGTCAACGTTGATCGACGCTGTTGTCTGCGCTGACGGGCATCACTCGGACCTTGAGGAGCTCCGGTCGGCCCTCAATGGTGGGTGGGCGGCGGCTCCGGAGCTGATCGGACTGATTCAATAGGAGTCGGGCTAAACGGTCGGAAATCGGTGGTCGTCCGAGTGCTGTGTCGACAATCACCAGTTACCTGGTCGGCGCTGCGATAAACGCGTCACCGCCTTCGACTACAGTGTCAGCCATGGGTACACCAAGCCGCGGGTCTGCTTCTGTTGACGATGCTCCAACACGCATGATCGACTTGTCCGATACTGTCCGACCAGCCGCATCCGGTTTCGACGCCGCGATGGCCGAAACCGCACCAGGGTGGTATTACGACCCAACCGACGAAGCGGTCTATCGGTATTGGAGCGGAACCGACTGGACCGAGCACAGCTCAGATCTCTTCCCGACGTCGCCGCCGACCGGCAACTAACGCCGTCACCTTTGTAGAAACTGCGTCACATCTGTGGCGTCCAGGGATCCGCCATTGCGGGTTCGGTGGTGGACTAGGCTGCGGCCCGTGGGACATCTAGTCGAGTTCGCAAGCAACGGAACAACCGCCCCCGGCTACCTCGCCACACCATCGAATGGTTTGGGACCCGGGTTGGTCGTCATACAGGAGTGGTGGGGCCTCAACGACCACATCAAAGATGTGGCTGAACGGTTCGCGGCCCAGGGCTTCATCGCCCTCGCCCCCGATCTGTACCACGGACGTGTCACCGAGGAGCCTGACGAAGCAGGCAAGGAAATGATGGCACTCAATCTTGGGAAGGCGGCGCAAGACCTGTCAGGCGCGGTTGACCTCGTTCGCGATCGATCAAGTCATTCCAAAGTCGGTGTGACCGGATTCTGCATGGGCGGAGGTCTGACGTTGACCTTGGCCACACAACGGCCCGACGCGGTTGCCGTCGCTGTTCCCTTCTACGGGGTCATTCCGTGGGAAAACGCCCAACCCGAGTGGTCCAATCTCGAGGCGACGGTGGTCGGTCATATCGCCGAGAACGACGGATTCTTCGGCCCCGCCGAGGCGGCCAAACTGGAACGAACGTTGCGACAGATGGACAAAGACGCAACGTTCCATGTCTACGAGGGCGCCGAACACGCCTTCTTCAACGACACCCGGCCCGAGGTGCACAGTCCGGTGCATTCGGCGACCGCCTGGCAGCGCACGCTCGAAGCGTTGGAGACATTGCGGGACTAGGTGCTCGGCAACGTCAGGCCTGGTCCAGGTTCTTCAGCATCGACCGGGCAATCACCTTAAGGCAGAGCGTCTCATCGGCTCCCTCGAAGATGCTCAGCACGCGTGCGTCCACAAAGTAGCGGCTGACGTCGTACTCCTCGGCGTACCCCATACCGCCGTGGATCTGCATGGCTTCTCGTGTCACCCACTCCGCCGCCTTGCAGACGTAGGCCTTGACCATTGAGGCCTCCATCTTGCCTTCGCCCTTGGCCATCATCCGACCGACCGAGTAGCTGAATTGGCGTGAGGCTTGAATGATCGCCGCCATGCGAGTCAGCTTGGCTCGGGTCAGCTGATAGTCGGCGATTGGGGCGTCGAAGACGACTCGATCCAGTGAGTATTGTTTGGCCGACTCATAGGCGGCTTGCATAACACCGACGGCTCGTGCTGCGGTCTGCAGTCGACCATTTTCGAAGCCGGCCATCTGATAGTAAAAGCCACGGCCGTTGCCATCAGCCCCGCCTATCAAGTTGTCGTGGGGGACAACCCAGTCTTCGAAGGCGATTTCGTAGGAATGCATGCCCCGGTAGCCGATGGTGTCGATGGGGCGTGCTTCCAGCTTGCCACCGCCATCCTGAGTCAGCTGAAAGCCGTGACCGTCCCCGCGTTCTTTGGGAACGATGAAGATCGACAGGCCCCGGTGTCCAAGCGAGCGGTCCGGGTTTGTTCGGGCGAGGACCATGAGAACATCGGCGCGGGCGGCGAACGTACACCATGTCTTGACCCCGTTGAGGGACCAGCCGTCCGGTGTCTCGGTGGCTGTCACCTTGATGCTGGCAACGTCGGAGCCATAGTCCGGTTCGGTTACGGCCACAGCGTTCATGATCTCGCCCGAAGCCAGGCGGGGGAGCCACTCATGCTTTTGTTCTTCGGTCCCGCCTGCCTCTAGAGCTCGCGCCAGAATCTCAGGTCTGGTGATGAGCGATCCCGCAGCACCGAGTGACCCGCGGCTGAGCTCTTCGGTTGCTATGACCATGCCGTAGTAGTCAGACTCTCCTCCGCCGGCGAAACCACCGTATTCCTCCGGTATGGACAGACCGAACAAGCCCATCTCGGCCAGTCCGGTTATCAGGTCTTCAGGGATATCGCCGTTGCTGCGGTGCACGTGTTCGGCGACCGGTACGACTTGTTCTTCGGCGAAGCGCCGGAAGGTGTCTTGCACCAGCTCGAAGTCGGAGTCGAGATGGCGGGGCCCGTCTTCGAACGCCAATGCGGCCAAGACAGTTGGGTCTCGCCAGAGCTCGGCAAATGCCCGGGTGGAGGTCAATGCGTCTGGCTCAACTCCCCACAGGCCCTCCCGACCCCAAATCTTAGAACCAAGATCGGCGATCACGTCGGCGACGAAGACACAGGTCATCTGGCCTTCGAGGGGCCCTTTTGCCCCGTAGTCGATCATGGCCCGAGCTGTTTCGACCGCAGCCGCGGCGTGGGCCAGTTCGTAGGCCAATACCTGATCGGCGTCGACTGAGCCGGTTTCAGCCAGGCGTCTGGTGGCGGTTCGGACAACCGAGGCCGCTGCTTCGATGGCGGAGGCCGCCTGTTGAAGATCGGCGGGCGGAGTGTCCGTTGCTGTAGCTGACATCCTATTAGAATACGCTCATCTGATCGACCGGGAGGCACCGAGCGCAGCGCTCAATCGACATGGTGGTGTTGTGACTCTCGAGCAGGCCGGTGACGACCTTTCGGTGCTGGACCTGAACGGTTGGTTCGCCACCAATGGGCGAGACTTCCTCTGGCGGCGAACCCGTGACCCGTGGGCCATCTTGGTGTCCGAAGTAATGCTGCAGCAGACTCAGGTTGGACGGGTAGCCGAACGCTGGCCGGTATTCCTCGACCGGTTCCCAAATCCCCGACAGTGCGCGGCGGCGGCGCCAGGTGCGGTGATCGAATTGTGGTCAGGGATGGGATACAACCGACGAGCCCTGAACCTTCATCGCGCCGCCATGAAGATCACCGGTGACCACGGCGGCGTCGTACCGTCGTCGCTCGACGAGCTATTGGGCTTGCCCGGTGTCGGTCCCTACACGGCCAGAGCCGTACTGGTCTTCGCATTCGAGCAACCGGCCGCCGTGGTGGACACCAACGTCGGCAGGATTCTGGCTCGCGTTGCCGGGCATCGACTGGACCGAAAGGAGGTTCAGGCTTTAGCTGATAGGGCGCTGGGTGACCATGATCCGTGGACCTGGAATCAGGCCCTGCTCGACATCGGGGCGACCCTCTGTCGATCGAAGACAACCCAATGCGCTTCGTGCCCGTTGAGTAGCTACTGCGACTGGTTCGCCCAAGAGAATACTCCTCCCGACCCCGCCCACGCCAGCGCCGCCGTTTCCAGGCCGCAGTCGACCTTTGAGGGGTCCGATCGGCAAGGTAGGGGTCGACTGGTCGACGCCTTGCGTCAACGAGAAGTACCGGCCGACGATGCAGCTGAAGTTATGGGATGGGCCGATGACCCGCATCGGGTTAAACGGGTTCTCGAAGGACTGTTGACCGACGGGTTGGTGGTGCGCGACGGCGACCGTTTGAGCCTTCCCGAGTGACGCGGAGAGCGTGGGATCGCCCCGACTAGCTGGAGCGCAAACGTTTGGCTAAGCAGTGATGGCGGCCACCAGGCTGTCGACGGCATGCTCGGCAAGTTCTTGGATTTCTTCGTCTGTTCTGTCCTGGATCGGATGAGGAACGAAGACCCGTTGCGGCTGAAAGCCAAGAGCTTCGCCCTGTTGTTGAGCGGCTTCGTCGAAGACAGAACTGGCCACGAACACGGTGGGTACGCCGCGTCGTTCGAGGTCAACTGAGTCATGCACACTGCATGACGTGCAGCTGCCTCAATCGGCCAGTGCTTCGATGACGGCGTCGCATTGGCTGGCGATCTCCTGTCGGAGGTCGACCGGAGCCGGCTTAGCAAACGTCGGCTTGCGGTAGGTGCGCACCACGGCTCCACGTCGTTCAAGATCGTGACGAAGGCGGTCTAAGAAGACGTCGCCCCTGGGTTTGGAAATGTCGAGTAGGCCGACGGTTTTGCCGTCCAATGAGGCCGGCCTAGAGGCTGGTGACAGTCCAGCCGCCGCCCGACCCGCTGTCGGGTCGAGCACCACAAGATTTGATGATTGCGTCTGATTGTTGGGAACGTCGGTCATGGTTTGACTCCTGAGACTGTCGGGACGAGGTGATCGGGACGTTGATGGTCGGGGTGGTCGGTTTCAGTCGTTGATAGGAACGGTTACCGGTTCGCTGCCCATGCCTCCGCCGACCCAGCCACCGAGGATGGAGGAGAAGAGTCCGGCGTTGCCACCGGCATGGGCGAGGAGAAGGCCCCCGGGGCGGAACTTGGGAATGCTATGCCCTGCCAGCTTCTCAGGGAGTCCCTCGGCGATGCCGTTGGCACCCCGGAGCATGTCGTCGGCATGCATGGTCAGTAGCTCGTCGAGCTCAGCCATCAGCCGGGGCCGATCCCAACCGGCATCGGCGAACACTTTTCCGTGTTCAGGAGACACGACCAGCATGGCGTCGAAGCCAATGGCCAGTTTGGAGTGATGGACCGAGCGAAGCCCGTCAGCCAGCGAGCGAGCAAGCGACTCCGGGGTTCGGGAGAGCTGATCGATGATTCCGCTGGGGCCGTGGCCGGCGAAGAGAGTAAGGGCGCTCTTGCCGGGGTCGATCCCCCTCGACTGCGCCAGCGGCTCGAATGGTGAATCGTGCTCGCGCTCTGCGAAACAGAAGGCCAGCTTGCCCGGTGAACCCTGGGCGGCCATGTCGATCTCACCCGGACGGCCGCCACCAAGATTGCGGACAACGAGTTGCAGCGCTCGTCCGATGGTCAGGTTGGCTCGGTTGCCTTGCCCGAATACGTTGCCCTCGCCGTTCATCCCGATTCGATCGACAATTGGCCCGTTCACCACGATGATCGGTCCGGAGAAGAAGGTGGTGGCCAAGAGACCGTGCATGTTGAACTCGTCTGAACATGACGCTTCGACCGCGGCCAGGATGACTGGGAGATACTCCGGCTTGGCCCCCGCCATGACCGCGTTTACCGCCACCTGTTCCACGGTCACCTCGTTGAGGTCGGGTGGGATCTGGGCGACGACGTCTTGGGGGTCACGGGGCGTGCCGGTCAACATCGCCAGCACCCGAGCTTCTGTTGGCGGGACGACCGGGAGTCCGTCGGTCCATCCCCGATCGAACATCGCTTCGAATTCATCTTCGAGGGAGGCAAATTCGACTCGACGGGTGTGCAGAGTCGACTGGTTGAAACGGACGGCAAGCACGTCAACCAGAGCAGGGTCGACCGACAGCGACCCGCAGCCGGGACGGTGCTCGGGTAGGTCAACGCCAAGACCGGCGATGCCGGTGAACGATTCCCACTGGGAT
>CALJMD010000092.1 GCA_937981915.1 uncultured Acidimicrobiales bacterium | reverse complement strand
AACGCCGGGGGCGTAGAGGCACTCCGCCCCGACGTCGGCAAATAGCTGGAGTCGAGCCAGCGCTTCGGTCATGGGCACGGTGTCTTGGTCAAGCTCGGACGGATACAGGAAGGCTTCGGCTCGGGCACAGATGACAAACGGTTCGGGGAGGCCGCTAGCGGTTTCCACCGCGGCGGCTACACGTTCTTTGGCGTGAGCTCGGTCGTAGAAGCCGACGGCAGGATCGCCTGACCAGTCTTCGATGCTGGCTCCGGCCGCTCCGACGTCGGCCAATGCGGTGATGGTGGCGGCAACGTCCTCTGGGGCGTGTCCCCATCCGTTTTCGGCATCGGCACTTACCGGGATGGTCACCGCCAAACAGATTTCCGCCACCCGCTCGACGGCCTCTTGTCGCCCGATCGCACCTGCTCCGTCTTGTCGCCCGGTCGAGTAGGCGTGACCTGCGCTGGTGGTTCCCAGCGCGACTGCTCCGGCAGCTTCGGCCACCGCGGCTGATCCGGCGTCGTGAACGTTGACCAGCAGGAAGGTACCGGCCTCGTGTAGCTGACGGAAGGTGTGTCCTGCGTTGGTCATTGTGGTGCTTTCATGATGAGTCGGGTGGGATAACCGTTGGCGTCGGAGCTGTGTTGGTCAACGTAGTAGCCGGTGTCGTTAAAGGCCCGGAGAACACCGGCTACGAGACTGTTGGCCAGCTCCTGGCCTGGACATCGGTGAGGCCCCGCCCCAAACGGCATTCCGTCGAGGTCGATCGCCACCAGTTGACCGGGTTGAACAGTGGCGGTGCCGACGGTGACGTTGGAGGTCGCCACTCGGGCTGTTCGTCCGGCACCGGGCGGTGCGGCGTTGGTATAGGCGGCGAGTACGGCGGATCGCATCAGTTGGGAGCTGGCATCGTGGTTTTGGTAGAGCAGCGATACAGGAACAACCGGGTCGGCGTGTTCGGCGAATACGGTCATCAGCCGAGTGGCGGCGGCGTTGGTTTGTTCGGTTGGCGGGTGGTTGCGACCGATCGTCAAGGCCAGTTGTTCGGCGTCAGATCGCAGCTGTTCTCGTTGGTTGGCCATGCCGAACACCGTTGCCAGTGTGTAGGTCGGCACGGTCCAACTGGCGGCGGCCACGTCCACGTCGGTGCCGTCCAGGTGTTCGGCCGTGACGGCGGCCGCCACCTGTGCAACCTCGACCAGATCGATGGTGTCGACAAAATCTACAAGCACACTCCGTCTCTCGGCGTGCTCAGCGGTACTGGCGAAGCGGGCCATGGCGTCGCGCAGCTCGGCAGCCGCCCCGTCAGTGAAGTGGGCGGGCCGTGGGGGCGGTGCCAACTTTGGGTGAGAGAGTGCCTGCACAGCGTCAGCTCCGGTGAACGTTTGAACGGCTTCCATACCCTTCATCATGCGTCACCGTCGTTTCGACGCGCGCCGAAATAGGACAGGTCTTGTCAGCCTTCGGCCGCCCAGCCGGTGATGTCAACCACTTTCAGAACCATGATTTCGGTAAACGGCCGATCGGCGTAATGCTCAAAACGGTCGACTAACAGGTCGGCGAGACCCTCTGCCTGTTGCCGGTCGGCGTCCTGCCAGCGCAACTCCGCTCGCACCCACCACAGTTTTGTCCAGTCGTTGCGATCCCAATGTTCGACGAGCAGCGTTGCCCGGTTGTCGAGCTCCAGGTTCTTCTGCCGTTGCAAGCGGTTTGACGCTTTGGGCTTTACCCGGTCGATCGGTATCCCGACATAGCCTTCCGCGTCAACGGCATACACAACCGGTACAGCGTCAACGCCTCGGGTGGGGTGAACCGTGGCCAGAACCCCGTGGTCGTGGGTTTGTAGGCGGTGCCAGCTTTCGGACTTGTCCAGCTTCACGAGTCGGCGCCGTCGACTCGCAGCCGCTCCCGCAGTTCCCGCTTGAGAACCTTGCCGTAGTTGTTGGTGGGCAGCGTGTCGACGAAGCGGTATTCCTTCGGCCGCTTGTAGCGAGCAATGTGGTCGAGGCAGACTTGGTCTAGCTCGCCTGGCGGTGGGGCTTCGGTGCCGTCGGCAACCACAAAGGCCACTACCGCTTCGCCCCACTCTTCGTCGGCTCGGCCAACGACTGCTGCCGCGCCGACATGGGGGTGGCGGAGCAGTGCTTCTTCCACTTCACGCGGGTAGATATTCATCCCGCCGCTGATTATCAGGTCCTTTGACCGGTCCCGCAAGGTGAGATAGCCGTCGGCGTCGAAGCTCCCGACATCGCCGGTGTGTAGCCAACCGTTGCGCAACGTTTCGGCCGTGGCGTCCGGGCGGTTCCAGTAGCCGGTCATCACCACGTCTCCACGAACAACCACCTCACCGATCTCCCCGGCGGGCAGTTCGTGGTCGTTGTCGTCGACCACGCGAACCTCAACGTCGGTGCGGGCCAGTCCGACACTTTGCAGCCTGTCCGACCATCGTGGATGGTCCCGGTCACCGTGGTCGGCCTTCGATAGCGCGGTGATGGTCATCGGCGTCTCGCCTTGCCCGTAGATCTGGGCCAGGCGTGGCCCGAACACGGTCAAGGCATGTTCCAGGTCGGCAAGGTACATCGGCGCCCCGCCGTAGATGATGGTCTTGAGGCCGTCTAGATCGGCGTCGGCGAAAGCGTCGTGGTCGGCCAGTCGTTTCACCATGGTCGGCGCAGCAAAAAACGACATGCCGGGCCAGTGCCCCAGTAGCCCGGCGACCTCGTTTTCGTCCAGCCCTGTTGACGTCGGCATCACGCTGACTGCGCCACGGGCCACGTGCGGCAGCCCGTACATTCCGGAGCCGTGGGACAGTGGCGCGGCGTGCAGGACGCTGTCGCTGGATTGCACCTGATCGATGTCGGCGAAGTAGCTCAGCGACTGCATCAGAAGGTTGCGGTGGGTGAGTGTCGCTCCTTTAGGTTGCCCCGTGGTGCCGCTGGTGTAGAACAGCCATGCCGGGTCGTCGGGTCGCCGGTCGACCAACGGAATCGGGTTTGATGCCGCCAGTCGATCCCACTGTTCGCCTCGGCCTAGGACGACTACGGCTTGCAGCGACGCCACTTCGTCGATCAGGGATTCGACGTCGTCGGCGTGTTCGACATCGGTGATGGCGACCGCTGCGCCGCTGTCGTTGAGGATGTAGGCGATCTCGTCACGGTGGAGACGGGCGTTGACCGGCACCGCGACGAGTCCGCCATGCCAGATGGCGAACTGGGCCTCCAAATACTCGGGTCGGTTGTGCATGACGATGGCAACCCGGTCACCGGGTGACAGCGCCAAGTTCTGGCGAAGACCTCCGCCACCGGCAGCCACCGTGGCTGCCAACCCGGCCCACGAGGCGTGCACTCGTTCACCGTTGGCCAACGCCGGGTCACTTGGCCGAGCGCGACCGTGACGTTGAATCCAGGTTGCCAGGTTCATCGGCGTCCAATCTCGACGATGGCGGGTGTGTCGAGCTTAGGTGGCGTTGACCGCAGGCAGGATCTCCTCTTTCAAACGCTTCATGTCATCCAGTGTTTTTGACACCGGGACGTCGGCGAATGGCGGCCAGATCAGCGGCATGGTTAATCCCGCTTCTTTGAGTTCCTTGAGGTTGTCGGTGATCTGGCGAGCCGACCCGGCCAGGATGTTGGTGGCCTTACCCTGTGGCGGCTGGTCGATGTCCTCGTCGGTGATCACGGTCCAATACATGCTGCAGAGCTCAAGGTCGTCGATCTTGTTACCACCGTCGAGTTCATCGAGCTCGCGCTGGATGGCGCCACGCCATTCGCTGAGTTCTTCGGGGCGGTCCTGAATGCCGATCCAGCCCGACAGGTTGTACTTGGCGATCCGGTTGGCCGAGCGCTTCGGATCCTTGAGCCCGCTGAAGAAGATCGGCGGGTGTGGGTCCTGCACCGGCTTGGCTCCGAAACCGCAGCGATCGAAGTCGGCGAATTCGCCGTGATACTCGAAGACGTCGTTGGTCCAGATGCCCTGCATGATCTCAACTGTTTCGCGAACATGCTTGTGTCGCTTCGGATAAATGTGGGAGGCGCTGGCCGCGGCGAACTCCTCGGGCATCCAACCGGCA
The DNA here is from genome assembly GCA_937981915.1 of uncultured Acidimicrobiales bacterium. Classification (GTDB taxonomy): domain Bacteria; phylum Actinomycetota; class Acidimicrobiia; order Acidimicrobiales; family SZUA-35; genus JAHELU01. Next base: position 1,183 of record CALJMD010000092.1, on the reverse strand, counting down.
CCAACGCCCACATTGAGTCGTCCGTTTGAGAGTTGGTCGACGGTTGCCAGCTCGGCGGCAAGCACGCCGGGGGCCCGATACGGGGTGTCGGTGATGCTCATCCCGATGCGGCATTTCGACGTCTTGGCCGCTAGCCACGGGATAAGTGGCCAGCCTTGTAGCCACTGGCCTCGGGCCGAAACCGGCAACTGTTTGGGGAAGCCGTCCATCATGCCGAAGGCGTTTGTGAGTTCCCCACGGTCGGACGCCTCCGGGACGACGATGCGGTCGAGCGACCAGATGGAGTCGTAGTCGAGTTCCTCAGCCAGGTTGGTGAGGTCCTCAAGCTCCTTGACGGTCACCTCATCGCGAAAGTTGGGTAGGTACAGGGCGAGTTTCATGGTGCCTCCTTGCTGGCGACCCGTGCGCGCCACGGGTGGCCCCATGGTCGCGGTCCACAGGTGGCACGAGAAGAAACAGACGCGTCATTGGTCCTAGTGCGACTGCACCAGTTGACCGGCGCTGTCAGTGCGGCTCAGGTGACGGTCAGCGGCGAACGAGGCCCAGGCGGACGGCTACCGCAGTCGCTTCAAGCTTGGAGTGGGCGCCGAGCTTGTTGAGCACATGCTGCATGTGGTTTCGAACCGTGTTGACGCTCAATGACAGTTGCTCGGCGATCTGTCGGTTGGTTAAACCTTGAGCGGCTATCCGTAGCACTTCAAGCTCGCGTGGGGTCAGGTCCGAACCCGTACCGCCCCGCTCGGTCTCGACCAGCGATCGCACCATGTCAGGAGAGACCGGTGTCTCGCTCGAGGCCACGGCCATGACCGCGGACACTACCCGATCGGCGCTGTTGCGTTTTGTCACGAACCCGGCGCAACCGGCGGCGATGGCTTCGTTCAAGATGACGGGGTCGGTGTAGGAGGTAAGCATGAGGATCTGGCTCTTGGACGACGCGGCCTTGATCGACGCGATCAGGGATACCCCGTCGGCGTCGGGTAGGTCGTAGTCGAGAATCACCACGTCAGGTCGTAGCGCTGCAACTTTTGGGAGGGCTTCGGCCGCCGTTGTCGCCGTCCCGACGACGCTGATGTCGCCCCGTTCACCGAGGGCGGTAGTCAGCAGCTCCGCCAGAACGCGATGATCGTCGACGATCATGACTCGAACCGTGCGGCCCCCCTGGACCTCGTCCACCGTGCACGCT
>CALJMD010000091.1 GCA_937981915.1 uncultured Acidimicrobiales bacterium | reverse complement strand
ACCGGCCAGTTGCTGGTGCGCACCTCCCGCATCATGACCGGTTACTGGAACCGCCCCGACCTGACCGAGCGGGCCACAGCCATGCGTTTCGGCCCTGACGGACAGCTACATCCGTGGCACCGTACCGGAGACGTGATCGAGCGCCTGGCTGATGACACCATGATCTTCAGGGGGCGGCGAGATCATCAGGCGAAGGTGCGAGGCAACCGGGTTGAGTTGGAGATGGTCGAGTCGGCGGTCGGCAGCCTGGAGGGCGTGGAGAACGCCGTGGTCGGCGTGGTCACCAACAGCGACGGCGATCACGTGCTGGTGGCGGCCTACACCGTCGACCGAGCGGCCCCTGCCGCCCCCGATACCTCCGGATGGCGCAAGGCGCTGTCGGCAACACTTGCGCCGTATGCGGTGCCCGGTCACTTCGTCGAGGTGCAGGACTTTCCGCTCACCCCAAGCGGCAAGATCGACCGCCGTACCGCCAGGTCAACGCTCAAAGCGAGCTGACCGCCTTCACATCAAGAAATAGGAGGGCGTCTCAAACGTCCGCTGGAATATCGGGTTCCATTCTGCTCGGTGTCTCACCTCCGGGGAAGGGTCGCGTAGCAGCTGGTCGAGCAGGTGACGGGGGATGGAGTGATTGCCTGCCAGCTGAGCGCGAACAGGAGCTGATGACCGGAGCAGATGCTCCGCAGCTGCCCCGGGAAGATCTGGGTTCGCGGCCAGGCTTCGGGCGGCGCGGTCCCCACAGTTCTCCGCCAGGACAGTGAGAGTGGTAGCCCGATCGAGCTCGAAGACTTGTTCGAGCAACCTGACGACCCCGTCGTGGCAAAGATCGTGCGCTGCACACCAATCTGCGACCGACCCGATGGCGGCGTCCCGCTCAACGGGAAACTCGGCGCCGGTGGCAAATTGGTTCGCTGAATGCAGCCGTTGATACGTGCGCTGCGCTGTCATAAGTTCGGTCGTGCGAACGAGTCGTCGCCGCCATCGAGCAGCTGGTGCCGAAGCCATGGGATTTAGGTGCGGGAGGCGATGATCACACCGTGGAACGAATCTCGGAATGTGTCTAGGTCTACGTCGACGCAGATTGATTCGCCCCACGAGTAGGTGGCGAAGGCGATCTGGTTGCCGCGAATTCCAGGTTCACTCAGCAGCGGTAGCCAGTGGTCGTAGTGGAGGCGATCGGATCCATTGCGCAAGAGTGGTCGCGCCTCAACTTGGAGAAAGGCGTGTCCGCCATTCGCCACGACTTCGCCGGCTCGCCTGATGGCGTCCAGCTCGCCTCCGGTTTCAGTTGAGATGTCCTCCACCCTGGTCATCCCCAGAAGCTGGCGACTCCAGTCTTGCATCGCTCCTGAGAGTGTTGCTCCTCGGACTCCTCCGAGGAGGTCCGATCTGACTCGTAGAAGGGCATTGGCGTCATTACGAAGGGTGGCAGCGAACATCCAGTCAATTTCCGCCATACCGCCGCCAGTCGCGTCTTCGCGAAGGCCTTCGGGAACCTCAATCGTGTTCCCTATCAGGGGGAGGTAGCCGGTTTCAAAGAGTTCCCTGGCCAGTTGGAGGTATCTATTTGGGTTGGTCCGGGCAAGTTCGAACACCGCAACGGTCGGACCGCATAGCGGGGCCTGGGCCTGGTCGATGGTGTACGGGTTCGCTACGCGGGCTTCGAGTTGCCTCTTGATCGTCTCGTATCCGAACTGCGGCCAGACTCCACGGTTCCCCGACCGACGTAGGCCATCCCAGGTGATCTCTTGAGCATTCCTGTCATCGGTCGATACCTGGTAGTCCAACTCGTAGTGGGCACCGTCGAGGGTGAACCTTGCCTGGCCTGAAGTCGACCGAGTGTCGATCTGAACAGTGCCAAGTCGATCGTCTCGGCGACGGTCTTCATCCCACAGGACCAGTGTGACCGAGTCGTTGAAAGAAACGGCCCTCTCGACTTCCCACCGGCCGTCTTCGTACATGTTTCGACGAAGTGAGTAGGTCGGTTCTGAATCCGATGTGATATCGAGGCGGCAGTCGTCGTACCGTCGATCCTCTGTCTCGTAGCAGTGAATCGTCTCTAGTGAGAGCACAGGCATGTGGTTTCCCTCCGGTGTATCTGTGTCTGTATGAATGTCGCCGGCAGGGGCCGACGGCTATACAGCAGAGGGTGGAGACGACTGGCTAATACATGATCGTCAAACCAACTTCGCAGATTTGTTCACCGCAGAGAACGACTGGCGGTCTTAGCTGGTCTTGGATTGGCAGTAGGCCATCATCTTGTCGACGGTTTGGAAGTTGTCGAGCGTGACATCGGTGGGGTCCACCTCTATGTCGGCCTCGTCTTCCAACCACTGGGTGATTCGCATGACACCAAGCGAGTCGACCGCTCCCGTCATCATCAGATCAGTGTCACCAACCACGGTTTCGTCCACCAGCGACACCTCGGTGTTGATGAACTTGAGCAGCTGATCTTGCAGGTCGAATGAAGTCATCGTCACGCTGACACTCTCTCCCGCTCGAGGTCTGCGATGGCGTCTGATTCGCCGGCCACCGCAAGAAGGTTGTTGTTGTATCGCTCGAACGCGAACGCAGCTGCGGTAAGAGCGGTGAACACGGCGGCGAAGATCAGCAGCTCGGGCCATGCGAAGATCGGCTCCAGGATGCCGTTGACGCCAAGGTCAACTTCGCCGATGCGCTCGATCATCCAGGCCAGGCTGATGATGGCCATCAGGATTGACACCACCACGAAGAACGGGCGGTAGAACCGGGTCCGACGCAGCAGGAAGAGGCCGGGGAACAGCAACAGCACAACGATTGCCTGCCCGACCTCAATACCGACGTTGCGGCCGAAGAGTGACACCAGCTGGGTGCCGCGGGACACGTCGAGGCCTTCAACCAGCGAGGCGAAGCCCATTCCGTGGAACAGGCCGAACGCGAACGCCAGCAGCCACTCCCGGTTGGGGAAGATGGGGCGAATGTTGTGTATCGCCGCGGCCGCAATTGACAGGGCGATGATGGACTCCACGATTTTGGATGACGGTAGCGGCAGCACTCCGAGCCCGGCCAACGTGAAGGTAATGGAGTGGGCGATGGTGAACATGGTGACGATCTTCAGTACCCGCCACAGCGAGGACAGGAAGCCTGCTGTCGGCGCCCATGAGCTGCCGGCGAACACCAGCACTGACGGCAAAAGGAGGACCAGAACGAAGAGCACGTGGTCGGGGCCGGTTTGAATGTGGTTCAGTCCAAGCTTTCCGCTGGACAAGAAGTTGTTGAACCAATCGGGCTCGCCCAGGTCGACGTTGGTGGAGCGAGTGTCGGCGTTCAGGGTTTGCAGAACGTCCCAGCCGTTGTCGTAGACGCCGGCCGCCCAGTCGTTGGCGATCAGAACTTCGGAGTAGCGATCGCCCATTTCGTCGACGAATGGATCGAAGTCGATGTCGAACTGGCGGGGTACTTCGCTGCCGGTGGCGGCGGTGACGTCGGCCTCAAACGGGATGACCAAATAGTTCTCGGATTCTTCGATGGCGTCTTCTTCGGGGAAGAACAGCTCGACGTCGCCGAACGCTAGCGGCCAGGTCTCGCCATCGGCCCCAACGGTGAAGTGCTCGTCGAAGTAGGCGTGGATCTCGTCTTGGCGGGCTTCGAGCTCGGGCAGAACCGACTCGCCTGCATCCTCGGCGTCGTCCAGGGCGATGTCCAACACGGCGGCCAGATCAGGAATCGGGGCTTCGATCCTGCCGCTCACTGCAGAGCGGGAAACGTCCACATACAAGATGGTGTTGAGCCCGGTGTGGGCTGCCGCCGGCCCGGCGGTGGTCATAAGTATGACCACCATGGCCATCAGCGTGGCTGCAACCGCCTTGATCGCCGAGCGCACACCGTTCCGTGTTGCCACGCTCTGTGTCACTACGCTTTGTGCCGCTGCACTCGTAGTGATCGCGTTTGTTGTCATTCGAATCTCCCGTGAAAGTCCTGGTACACCGCCTGAATGAGAGCGACGTCGTCCGTCCGACACTGCCGTTTTGGCGGCTTGCCGGTACCTACTACGTGAAGCTCTCCGCCTCCGGATGCGAGTCAATTGCACCCGGCCTGAGACAGTGTCCTGGACAGTGCTTGGGACAGTGTCCTGGGCGGATTCAGTGGGCGGCGCGCATCCGGTGCACCGGACTCAACCGTAGCACCTTGACGTTAGAGTACGTTCAAGAGGTCGAGGCTGCGTAATGTCTCGGTTGGTGCACGTGAAATCCGGGCAACAGGGGCTTGAGTGGTAGACGGATTACCAGTCGAAATCGAACGGCGGCGGCGGGCGAGATCCCTTTCCCCGATGCAGCGTTCTCTGTGGACGTCTCAGCGCATGAGTCCCGAGGACCCGGTTCAGAACATGGCCTTGGTGTCCCTCATCGCCGGACCCGTCGATGCCGACCGTTTAGCCTGGGCGTTTGACCGGGTTGTCAGCGCCGGGGATGTCATGCGAACCCGCCTTGTTCGTCGTTCGGATCCGGCCGGGGGCTCAGCCGGTGAGGCGGCTGAACTGGTGCCGTTCGACGGCGATGGCGGGGTGCTGAGCGACGTTGTCCACTGCAGCCATGATGAGCTTGTGGCCATGGCCCGCGACCGGGTCTCCACGCCACTCGACATGTCGGTTCAGGGCTTCGACTCGGTTATCGCCTCCCATGAGGACGGAACGTGTTCGTGGTATCTCAACGTCCATCACGTCTTGACCGACGCCACGTCGTCGGCCCTGTTCTTCGATGCGGTCGCCAACGTGTACCACGGCCACGATGTCGAACTGGCCTCCTACTACGACTGGGCCGACGGACTTGCCTCGTCGTTTGACTCGAAAACTGCTCGTAGGGCCATCGATCACTGGGCCGCCCGATCGAAGGCCCCCGCCCTGGACGGGCTGTACCGACCGGACCCTGGGGCTCGGTCCGGTGGTGCGTCGGCGTCCCGCACCCAACTGCAAATGGGCGATCGTCTGCTGCAGCAGTGCAGCGCTCGTCTTGAGTCCGACTACCGCATGCTCAGCGATGACCTGGGCTGGACGGTATTGCTGATGTCATCCACCGCTCTCTACCTCCACCGGGTCACTGGAGCGGATACGTTCTCGATCGGCCTGCCAGTTCATCACCGGGGCCGGCCCGACACCAAGAACCTCATCGGGCCCACCATGGAGGTGTTCCCGGTCGACATCGACATCGAGTCCGGTGACACCCACCGAAGCCTGCACAAAAGGGTCAGCAAGGCTGTTATCTCTACGTTGCAGCACGCGCTGCCGGGAACAGCGCCTGCCGCCGACTACCAGGCAGTGGTCAACGTCATCCCACGAGCCGAACAGGACATGTTCGGGCCGTATCGGACCACCACTGAGTGGATTCACCCGGGCGCCATCGACGCGTCGCACCTGATGCGAGTGCAGATGACCCGTTACGCCGAGGGCTCCAACTTCGAGTTTGCACTCGACGTGAACGACCGAGTCGCCGACGAGCAACAGCAGGAACGAGCGGCTCGGCATCTGGAAACCGTGATCGAGTCCATGGTGGATCAACCAGATACCTCCATCGGCGGTTACTCAATCCTCGCCGACGACGAGCAGAAAGTTCTAGACGCCTGGGGATACCGCGAACCGGTGGCCCCGTACGGCATCGATGTCGATCAGCTGGGAGAAGTCGAACGGCCACCCATTACCGGACAGTTGCTGTCGACGCTGGTGGCCAACAACGACACCGTTCTCGATCACGACAGCGCCACGGTCACGGGAAGCGAACTGGCCCGTTGGGTCACCTCGGTAGCCCACTGGCTGGTCGGCGAAGGCGTTCAACCGGGCGACCGCGTCGCCGTCAGCCTGCCACGATCGCCGGAAGCGGTGGTGGCGATCCTGGCCGTCATGTCGGCCGGTGGGTCGTTCGTGCCGATCGACCCGGATCAGCCGGCGGCACGTCGGCAACGTCTGGTGGAGCGGGCCGGTTGCCGACTGGTTCTCTCCTCTGTCGATCAGCTGACCGAGTTGGCACCCTGGCGCCTGGCGGACCGGCCGGCCATGATCCCGCGGCCGCGGCCCGTGGTGGAACGACAACCAGACGATGAGGCGTACCTGCTGTTCACCTCGGGTTCGACCGGTGAACCGAAAGGTGTGCCGATCAGCCATCGAGGCTTGGCCGGGTACGTTGACTTCGCCGCGTCCACCTATGTTCTGCCCGGAGAAAAGGTTCGGGCCGCACTGTTCAGCGCCCTAACCTTCGATCTGACCATTACGACCTTGTTCGTCCCGCTACTGACCGGTGGCGGGTTGGTCATCATCGACCGCAACGGACTGCCCGGTTTGACCGCCATCGCTGGTCGCACCGACATCAGCTGGCTAAAGGCCACACCGTCTCACCTCGAACTCCTCGCCCGGCTACTGCCCGAAGACCATCGTCTCCGGACACTGGTGGTCGGAGGCGAGGCATTCGGCACCGCGCTGGCCGACGAACTGTTGGCCTTCAACCCCAACGCCCGAATCTTCAACGAGTACGGACCGACCGAAGCCGTTGTCGGCTGCATGGACTATCAAGTCGAACCGGGCCTGTCCGCCCGACAGGCCGACCTCGGATCTGACGCGGTCCCCATCGGTCGTCCCGCCCCTGGAGTTTCGCTGCGGATCGTTGACGCCCACTTGAGGCCAGTCCCAGTTGGTTCTCCCGGTGAACTGTTGATCAGCCATCCCGGTCTCAGCGTTGGCTACCTCGACAGCGAAGCCGGTGATAACGGCCCGTTCATCGAGCTTGACGGCCAACGTTTCTACCGATCGGGGGATCTGGTCCGATTGCAGGACTCCGAGCGACTCGTCTATCTGGGTCGTATCGACGAACAGGTCAAGGTTGGCGGTATCCGCCTTGAACCGATCGAAGTTGAACAAGCTCTCCTGCGCCACCCTGACGTTGAGCGCTGCGCCGTTCGAGTCTGGTCACCGGGCGGCGACGCCACCGAGGTGGCCAAACCCGACAACCACTGCGTTCGTTGCGGGCTGCCCGACAACGTTCCCGAAGCCGAATTCGACGTAAACGGTGTTTGCTCCACCTGCCACGCCTACGACCGGGTGGCGCCGGTGGCCGAAGGCTGGTTCAAGAACCCCGACGACCTGCGGTCCGAAATCGAGTGGGCGCAGGCCAACCGCACCGGTGAACACGATGTCCTGCACCTGCTGAGCGGCGGGAAAGACTCGACGTTCGCTCTCTACCAGCTGGTGGAGTTGGGCGCTCGACCGTACGTGCTCACGTTGGATAACGGCTTCATTTCCGAGGGCGCCAAAGACAACTGTCGGGCCAGCGTTGCCGACCTGGGCCTCGACCATGAGTTCGTCACCACCGACGCCATGAACGCCATCTTCGCCGACTCGCTGGCCACGTACTCCAACGTGTGCAACGGCTGCTACAAGACCATCTACACGTTGGCTACCACTCGGGCTGACCAGCTCGGGATTCCCATGATCGTCACCGGGTTGTCCCGAGGGCAGTTGTTCGAAACCCGACTGATACCCCAGCAGTTCTCGCTTGATCGGTTCAACCCCGATGCCATCGACCGGGCCGTGATCGAGGCCCGCAAGGTGTACCACCGGACCCCTGATGCCGCTACCCGTCTACTCGACACCGACGTGTTTGACGACGACGCGGTGTTCGACCGGATCCGTTACCTCGACTTCTACCGGTATCTGGACGTTGAGCTGGCCGAGATGTTGGACTTCCTCACCACTCGTGCCCCCTGGGTGCGGCCAGCGGACACCGGGCGTTCCACCAACTGCCTTGTTAACGCCGCCGGTATTCACACTCACCTGACCGAACAGGGCTATCACAATTACGCCATCCCCTATGCGTGGGATGTTCGCCTTGGCCACAAAACTCGGGACGAGGCGATCGAAGAGTTGGACGACGAACTCGACATGGACGAGGTCCAGTCGATGCTGTCGGAGATTGGTTACGAGCCGAGTCGCCGGGAGACTTTGACCGCTTGGATCGAGCGTCGGGCCACCGGAGACAACTCGCTTGATGACAAGTCGCTTGACCCCGGCGAGCTACGAGTCTTCCTTTCCGGGCTGCTACCCGACTACGCCGTCCCCTCGGCCTTCGTCGAGGTCGATGAGCTGCCGTTGACCACCAACGGCAAGCTCGATGATGCCGCCCTGCCGGCACCGGAACGAATTCACCGACCGAGCGTCGGAATGTTCGTGGCTGCAGGGTCCGACACCGAACGGTCAGTGGTCGACATCTGGGAACGCATTCTCGGGGTGGAGCCGATCAGCGTCGACGACGACTTCTTCGCCCTCGGCGGTGATTCGCTGGCTGCTCTGGAAATGATCGTGGCCATCGGCGACCGGGTCGGTGTGAGCGCAGCCGAAGACCTTGCGTTCCGGCACACCACACCGCGAGAGTTGGCCGCCGCTATCGATGCGCTGTCGGCCGATGGCGCCACTGCGTTGGCGTCCGGGCCACCTCCACCGTCGGCCGATGCGCCGCCGGAGCTGTCCGACGGCGAACGAGCGGTGCTGTTCGATCAGGGTCAGCGACCCGGCGACGTCATGTACAACGTCGGTCGGTCCTACCGGCTGAACGCCCTCGACCCTACCCTCGACGGGGCCCTCAGCGCCGAGCCGGATGGTTCCCCCTCTCAGCCGGTGCAGCCTGAACGGCTCAAGGCCGCCCTCGAACAGGTGGTGGCCAGGCATCAGCCGCTGAGTTGGTCCTACAGCGCGCCACGGCGCAGGCTGCAGTCGTCGGAGGCCTTGGCCTTCACCGTCGGCGACCGAGTGGAGCCCGACGAGGTGGGCGAACTACTGGCCGCCGTGCATCGCGCACCATTCGACCTGGTCAACGGACCGCTGCTGCGCTGCCACATCCAACCGGAGACCGACGGGTCGGCTCACGTCCTGTTAGTCATCCATCACGCTTCCGGTGACGCCGACAGCTTCGCCATCATTTGGGATGAGGTCAACGCCATCCTGGCCGGAGATGCTCCCGGCGAGCTTCCCACTGGCTATGGCGAGTTCTCCCGCTGGCAGCGAGAGACATTCGCCGATGACGACCAACAGTTCTGGCTTGACCAGGCGGCAGAAGTGGCCGAACGCCGGCTTGAGCCTGGTCGGCTGACCGCGGTCAACGGACGCGCACCAGCCGACGGCTACCTCAAACAGGTGGCGTCGGTAACGCCCAACGATTTGGTGTCCACCGACGGCGCCACTCCGTTTGCGGTTGCGTTGGCCGGCATCTCCACTGCGTTGACCGACTACTGGAGCAACGACGTGGTGGAGTTGGGGCTGATCACGTCGACCCGTAATCACCGCTCCGCCGCAGGCTTGGTCGGCTACTTCCTCAACACGGTGCCGCTCGTGGTGGAACCGACTGAAGCCGAATCGATGGGACACCTGGCCCGTCAGACGTCCCAGCGTCTTGGTGCCGTGCTGTCGCACCGTTCCTACCCGCTGGCCCAGATCTTGGCCGACCGGGCAGACGCTGCCCTTCCTTCGCAGGCCCCTACGGTGTTTGTGGCCTACGACGAGTTGGCCACCACCGAGATCCGGGGGATATCGGCCACCCAAACGGTTCTCTCCAACGGATCGGCAGTCGCCGATGCCACCATTTTCGTGGAACGTCGGGCCGACCAGATTGACCTGTCGCTCGAGTACCGGGGTTCGGTGTTCAGCCCCGAGTCGGCCCAATCCCTGCTGGACGCCGTTGATCGTCTGATCACGGTGGCCGCTACCGACCCGTCCGCTCCGGCCGTCGCCTCCTCCTTCGCCACCACCGACGCGATCAACGATGACGACGGTGTCACCTCGCTTTCGATGCTGGTAGGTGACGAACCGCAAACAGCCGGCGAGGTCCCGCTCGGACTGTTTGCCGACCGTTTGGCCCAGCACCTTTCCACCTCGGTTTCGGATCCAACCGCCGGAGAGTTCGCCGCCGCACTGTGCGGCGACCATCGCTTGTCGTGGTTTGAACTCCACCAGGCGTCGACCGTTTTGGCCGGCCGTCTGCGAGAAGTTGGAGTGGGCAAGGGCGACAGGGTCGTGGTGTCCGTTCCTCGGTCTCTAGAACAACTGCTGGCGTTGGTGGCCGTCGTACGAGTCGGCGCCGTCTACGTGCCCGTTGACCCGACGTACCCCGACCAGCGAATCGCCATGTTGGTCGAAGCGGCCAGCGCGGCAGCTGCCCTGGTTAGCGATGACGACCACATGGTGCCGGCGATACTCTCCACGGTGCCGATGCCGGTGCTTCCCGTGTCGGCACTCGATGCCCTGGACGGCATCGAAGATCTACCACCGGCCGAACCGGCGGTGGCGCTGAGCGCAGACGACCCGGCGTATCTGATCTTCACGTCGGGGTCGACCGGTGTGCCCAAGCCGGTGGTCATCAGCCACGGCCAGATCTCTTCAAGCACCAACGCCCGTTCGGTGTTCTACCAGCCCGTCACCCCGGGCGACACCGGGGACACCGGGGATACTGGCGACACCGGTGGCAGCGGTGCCGACGCCGATGCTGAACTCGCCAAGGGCGACGAGGCGTTCCGATTCCTCATGGTGTCCAGCATCTCGTTCGACTCCAGCATCGTCGGACTGTTCTGGACATTGGCCGAAGGAGGAACCCTAATCCTCCCCACCGAACAGCAGGTGCACGACTTCGACGCTCTGGTCGAACTCATGAATCGCCGACGGGTGACGCACACGTTGATGGTGCCAACGCTGTACGCCGGACTGCTCTCAGCGGTGGAACGGTCGGGGGCAACTCGGGCGCTGACCCGAAGTCCTCGCTGGCCCACCCAGGTCATCGTCGCCGGTGAGGCCTGTCCAGCGTCTCTGGTGGCCGCCCACTACGAGGCGTTCCCGCTCAGTAATCTGACCAACGAGTACGGGCCAACCGAAGCGTCGGTGTGGATCACGGCTCACCATGTTGGACGATTCGACGATCCGGTGCCGATCGGTCGACCCATCCCCGGATCGTGGGCCGCCGTTGTCGACGCCATAGGAACGCCGACGCCGGTTGGCGTGGCCGGTGAACTAGTGGTCGGCGGACCTGGGGTTGCCGACGATTACGGCATCCCGCTGGCCGACCTCGGATCATGGACCTCAGCGCTGGGACCCGACCGTAACGCCCAAGCTGGATTGGCGTACCGGACTGGTGACCGAGCCGTCGTTCATGACGGAACGATCGACTTCCTTGGAAGAGTCGACAATCAGCTGAACGTCAACGGCATCCGGGTCGAACCGGAGGAGATCGAAGGCGCCATTCTGGTCGACCGATCCTCCACCGATTCCGAAGCTGTACGCGGCCAGGTAGCGGCCGCCGTGGTGGTGGCTCACGAACGAATCACACCGCTCGGCACCAAGATGCTCGAACTGGTCGCTCACCTTGAATTGGTCGACGACGGTGAATCGGTCAACGACACTGGTGCTGGCGGCGCTGATGAAGCGGCCCTCGTCGAACGAGTGCGGGAACGGGTGTCCGGCCAGGTCCCTGAACGGGCACGGCCGTCACGTTACGTCGTCCACCGCCAGCTGCCCCGAAGCCCGAACGGCAAGATCGACAGGGCGGCCGCAGCCGAGCTTCCGGTTCCCGACGTAGCTCCCCGAACGCCCACTCCGGTCGACGCCGACACCGAACAGAAGTTGGCCGGCCTCTTCGCTCAAACATTGGGCCGTCCCGACTTTGAACCCGAGCTGTCGTTCTTCGACGCCGGAGGCCATTCGCTTCTGGCCATTGACCTGGTGATGGCCATCGAGGAGTCAACCGACCTCAACGTTTCGGTGGCGACGCTGTATCGCTCGCCAAGCCCCCGCCTGCTGGCCGCTGCGGTTTCGGCTGAGTCGTCCGCCGGGGCGAACGGTTCGGGTAGCGCGGGAACCTTCGGTTCCGCTGACAAGTCGGGTACTGCTGTCTCCGCCACCGATGCCGGGCTGTTGATTCCCATTCAACCCAACGGCGAGAAACCGCCGATCTTTGCCATTCACGTCCTCGGCGTCGACTGCTCGTTCTTCCGGCCGCTGTCGGCCGAGCTTGGTGACAACCAACCGATGTACGGCCTCGGCCAGCCGCGTTTGGAGCTCGACACCGATGTCACTTCCGACGTTAGTGAGATCGCCGCTACGTACGTGCGCCACATCGTCGAGACCGCCCCCGACGGTCCGGTTGTCCTGCTCGCAATTTCCCTGGGCGGTGTCGTGGCGTACGAGACCGCCCAACAGTTGGTGGCCGCTGGTCGCAACGTTCAACTGCTGGCCATGTTCGACTCGTTCGGCCCCGACGCCGACCTTGATCGGTCCCTGGTGGAGAAGCTTCGCTACCACGCAGACTCGCTGCGAGCCGAACCTCGCCAGTACTTGGCTGGTCGGCTGGATCACGAAACCCGTCGGTTGCAGCGGTGGGCCGAGCTGGCCGAAATGAAGGCCCGAGATCGGTTCTCTTTGCCCTCAACCCACCGGGTCGATGTGCGTCGCTACATCGAGGAAAACATCGGCAACCAGACCGCCTATCAGTTCGAACCCTACAGCGGTCCGGTTGTGGCCTACAAGGCGGCCGAGGAGCCGAACACCGAGGTGCAAGTGGCGGCTCATATGGGGTGGCGTCGAGTGGTCGAAGGAAGACTCGACATCGAGGTGGCCGGTGGCCACCACCACAACATGATGATGGCCCCACACGTGAAACCGCTGGCCGAGTCGCTCCAGCGATACCTGACCAACAGCCAAGACGTGTAGCCGACACGGGGCCGCGATGCATAGTGCATTCGGCTCACTGCAGGGGTCGGACGGCCTACGATCCGAGCAAACTTCGGTTTCCCGTCCGACATTCGCTCATGTAGCGGCCTGTCCCGTCGAGACAGACATGTATGCGAAGAATTCTCGGGCTTGTTCTGATGGTGATGTTGGCGGCCAGTGCCTGCACCGATCAAAGCCAGTACGCCTCCGAACCTGAAGGCAACCTGGCCTTTGTCGACGAGGAGACGATCGAACCCGCCGACACGACGGTCACCACCCAACCCGAAGCCGACGACCAACCGTCCACCGAGATGCCGGAAATAGCGGCCGAAGACGTTGACGTGGACGTTGCCTCGGAGGCGGTGTCGGGTGAAGACGGCGAGGAGCCCTCAGAGGCCGACGCCACCGACGAGCCGCGAGCCGAACTCTCCATCGAGATGAACGTCGTGACCAGTGATGGCAGCGGTGACGGACTGGTGGTCGCTACCGGTGACGTCGTCACCTGGAGCTATCAAGTCACCAACACAGGCGACGTGGATCTCACCGAGGTTGATGTCATCGACGACTCCCAAGGACTTATCTGCACCGTCAATGTCGCTCAAGGCCAGACCGCCGACTGCGAAGCCACGACCGAAGCCGCAAGCGGCGAGTTCACCACTTCGGCGGCCGCCACGGTCACCCTGGATGGCATAACCGTCTCGGCTTCGGATCACTCCGGCTATGTCGGATTGGACGACGAACGGCAAGGGCTTGAGATGAAGCTCGATCAGATCTCGACCACTGGAGCGGACTCGTTCGTTGGTGTGGCGGTCATGACCAACACGTCGAACGGTTCCGATCCGGTGTACCTGAGCGACTTCCTGGTGTCGGTTGCGTCCGGCGCCTCGTTGACCAACGTGGCTTGCACGGTTGAGACCATGCCAGCCGGGGAACTGCCGGAATTCATCGTGTTCGACGATGAGATTTCACTCAACTTCGAGTGCGTGACCTCGCAAGACTTGGACGGCGAATACACCGTAACGGTCAACGCCGGAATCGGCGGCAGCGAAGAAATCGTCCGAGCCGAAGCGCTGTTGAACGCATAAGGGTTGAAGAGCGGAACGGTTGGGCAGACCTGTAGATCCGCCCAACCGTCACCTCAGCGCTAGGTGCCGGAAAGCTCCGGCTCACGGGTCACCGTGTTGTCAATGCCGTCGACGTAGTCGATGGACGAACCGGGCCGCATCTCCTTGGGTCGCCACGGCGTGACCACCTTGTCCCGGACCGTTTCCAGCGCCAGGTAGTAGTACGGGAACGACACCAACACCAGGAACGTGCTGGACAACAGGCCGAAGATGATGGTGAAGCCGAGGGCCTCCCAGAACGGGTCGGACAGCGCCAGCGGCAACACACCGGCAACGGTGGTGAGTGAGGTTGCCACCAACGGTCGGAACCGTCGACGCAGCGCCGTTTCAATGGCCTGCTTTCGGGTGGCTCCAGCCCGTCTTTCCTGATTGGCGAAGTCGGTTAACAAGATGGTGTTGTTCACTGCGATACCGATGAGGCCCAGCAGGCCGAGCATCACGAAGAAGCTGATCACGTTGTCGGTTAACAGCAGCCCGCCGAACACGCCGAAGAAGCTGAACGGGATGGCCAGGAACACCAGCAGCCACTGCACAGTGGAGCGGAACTGGATGATGAGCAGGATCAACATGCCGATCAGGGCGATTCCGAAGGCCGCAGGCATGGAGTTGAACGATTCCTGGTTGTCGCTTTCGATACCGAAGTCGAAGCCGAGGGCGTCTTCTTCCAGACCGAGCGATGCCAACTTGTCGGGACCGTACTGCTCTTCCAGGAACGCTTGGGTTTCGCTGACCGTGGTGGTGGTGTCGGTGCCGTCGAAGCGGGCGCGGACCTCGATGAGGCGACGACCGTCCTGACGAGACACCACGTCAGTGAGGGCGATATCGGTTTCCAGCACGTTGAACGATGTGCCGTTGGGGCGCTCGATCGAGGCCCCTTCCAGCGTGGCGGCAATGTCTTGGCCGGCGGCGGCCAGTACGTCTGCTTCGTCACCGAATACCTGCACCTGGAATGGGAACAGGGCCTCCGGTGGTCCGGCTGAAATCTGGTTGAACACCACCCGGGCGCCCTCGATGGACTCGGCCAACGGATCCAGCTTCTCTTCCACCAGTTGTGGTGCCGGGGTGCGGCTGCCCAGTTCGGTCAGCTGCATCTGAACGAAGGCGCTGCGCGAGTTGCCCTGGAAGGTGTAGACGCTGACCACGTCGTCGCCCAGGATCTCCATGGCTTGCTGGTTGACGTCGAGCGTGAGAGCTTTGGCGTCCTCGATGGTGGTTCCCGGTTCGAAGGTGTACTCCACGGCGATGGCTTCAGAGTCCTTCGATGGTGGGAAGATGTTGAAACCGACCAGGGGGGCGAACACGAAGAGGCCTACGCCGATCATGGCGACGCTCAACAGGAAACCGAGTACGGCGATCGTGAGACCTCGTCGGCCTTCGGTTCCCGGCAGCGACGCTACCCACTCGGCGGCGGCATCTTCGGCCCGGGCCAACGGACCGTGAGCAGGTTCGCCGGACAACACGAGGAACCGTGCCGCAAACGGAATGAAGATCAGCGACAGCACCAGCGAGCTGCATAGGGCGATGATCACCGAGATGGGCAGGATGCGGATGAAGTCACCCAAGATCCCGCTGATGGCCAACATCGGGGCAAACACCAGCACGGTGGTGATGGTGCCAGAGATCTTGGCTGCGCCGACTCGTTTGATGGCGTGGCCAATGATTTCTATGGGGTTCTTGCCACCTTCGCGGAAGGCGTCGATGGCTTCGGTTATGACAATCGAGTCGTCCACGAACAAACCGAGGGCGAGGATCACACCAAAGAGTGAAATCGTGTTGATCGAAATGCCGAAGGCGTAGAACAGCAGGAACGACACGGCAAGAACGGTGACCAAGAAGATGGCGGTGATCATCGAGGCTCGCCAGGAGATCAACAGCAACGCAATGATGGTCACGGCGATAATGCCGGTGATCACGTTGCTCTGTAGCGAACCGACCTGCTGGCGGATTTGGGTGGCGAAGTCGATGGCGACAAACGAGTCGTAGCCTTCGCCAAGCAAGCCGTCGGCTTCAACGTCGAGCAAAACCTCGTCGGTGGCGTCACGGATGGTGAGGGCGTCCACGTCGGCTGCGGCCACCACACCGACGGTGACCATGGGCAGCAGGTCCAGGCCGCCACTGTCATTCTCAGCGGTGAACTGGTTGAAGTCGGACTCCTGGGCAACCGGTTCACCGGTAGCCGGGTTGATACCGCGGCTGATCAACTCGACCACTTCGACTTCTTCGATGTCAGGTCGATCGTCGAAGGCCGAGAGGATGCCGGCCGCTGCTTCCTCGAGCTCCTCGGCGGTGGCGTCCGGTGGTCCTTGAACGCCGACCAGCAGATCGTAGCGCTCCAGGAACTGTGCGGCATTGAGTGCCGAGACATCCCACTGCAACTCGTCGGGCAAGGTCATGGATTCGACCTCGGAGCGGATTAGTTCCGCCCCTTCCGAAGAGGTAACGGCCTCATCGAGGCTCACGATGGCCACGAACGAGTTGTCTCGCGAGTTGGTGGTGACCGACACGATCTCGTCCCGCTCAAGAAGCGTGTCGGAGATCGGCTGGGCCACCTCCGCGTCGATCAGCTCCTGGTCGTCAACGAAGTAGCCGCCCGAGGCAATCGCCACCGGGACTTCCACCGATGGGAACCCGTCTCGTGGCAGCAACGTGGTGTACGCAATGGCACCGGCTGCCAGAGCGGCAATCCAGATTGGAAGCGTAATGTAGGTCTTGGCGGCGAAGAACTGAACGATTCGGCGCAACATGGCAAGTCTGATCCTGTGTGGTGAGTGGGCGAAGAGCGATGCTTTCAACCCTGGTGTAACAAAAACACGGTGTGTAGTGGGGAAACCCCTACTTGATCCCTCATGAACCCTGAGTGGCATCAGGGTGCACCCCGGTCTCCAGGGGGACTGGAGTCATCGGTCTGACGACTGCGGTTGTCGCCGTCGTAGGTAGTGCGTGCCCGTCACGATAACGGGATGCCTTCGAGCCAAGCATGGGTATGTGAAATCGGGCACCGATTGGCGGCGTCCCTCTAGTATCGACTCGTGACTGAGCCCGCCGACATCGCTCCGCAGATCGCCGATTGGGATGACGCCTACGCCAACGGGCCGTACATTCCGCACAGCGACGAGTACCCGGAACGGTGGGCGTCCACTGCCGCGCTATTTCGACAGTCGCTGGGCGACAGAGCCGATCTCGACGTGACCTATGGGTCTCATCCCCGGGAACGCCTCGACCTGTTTCATCCCGAAGGACCAGCGGCCGGCCTGGTGGTGTTCGTCCACGGTGGCTACTGGAAGGCGTTCGACAAGTCGTACTGGTCGCATTTGGCGGCGGGGTCGCTCCAGCGGGGTTGGGCGGTTGCCTTGCCGGGCTATGTGCTGGCCCCCGACGCAACCATCAGCGGCATCGGTCGCCAGGTCGCCTCCGCAATCGAGGCACTCTCCGAGCGGTTCGACCGTCCGTTGGCGTTGACCGGTCACTCCGCTGGCGGGCAGTTGGTGACCAGAGCGCTAGCCGGTGACGGACTGCTGTCAAAGGCAACGGTGGCCAAGGTCTCAGCGGTTGTCTCGATTAGCGGCGTCCACGACCTGCGGCCGCTGCTGTTGACGTCCATGAACGACACCTTGGGTCTCACTACCGACGAAGCATTGGCCGAGAGCCCGGCATTGGCGGCGCCACTCGACGGACCGACCATGAGCTGCTGGGTCGGAGCCGAGGAACGACCGGAATTCATTCGACAATCCGAACTGTTGACCGACGCCTGGAGTTCAGATGAGCGACCCGTCGCGCTTCACATCGAACCCGGCCGCCACCACTTCGACGTCATCGATCTTCTCGCCGACGTGGACAGTGAACTGGTCTCGGAGTTGACGGCGGGCGGCGGGTAGTTTCTCACAGGCGATGGCGGTCAGCGTTCGTCGGGCAGGCGACTAGCCTTTGAAGTCCGCCGCCCAAAGGAATCTCGATGCCCCGCCGTGCTCGCAGCTTTCGATCCGTACTTGTTGTGCTCTTGTTGGTCATACCGCTGACCATCGGAATGTTGGCCGTGCCCACTCCGTCGTCGGCGACGACAAACGGTTGTCTGGAGGTTCAGCCACCCAGCGAGGCACTCGATTCGTCGGAGGCGGCCTCGATCTACCGGTTGTATTGTGCGTTCTTCCTTCGGCCGCCCAAGGACAACGGTCTCCGCTACTGGGTCGGCGTAGCGCAATCGACGTCGCTCGAATCCATCGCCTCCACCTTTTCTTCGGGGCCCGAATTCCAGAATCGCTACGGTCCGCTGGTCGACGTCGAGTTCGTAGACCTTGTCTTTGGCAACGTCATGGGGCGGCAATCGGCTGATCAAGGTCGGGTCTACTGGTCAGGCCGACTTGATGGGGGGATGAGGCGCGGAACCCTGATGTTGAACTTCTCGGACTCGACGGAGTTCAAGCGTCGGACCGCTACCCAACCGGCGGGCGGTGACGCGTCCGACAACGCCAACTCGAGCAGCGACAACTCAAACAGCGTGTACTACGCCAATTGCACCGCCGTCCGTGAAGCGGGCGCGGCGCCGATCCTGCGGGGCGAACCCGGTTACGGTTCCCATCTGGATCGCGACGACGACGGTACCGCTTGCGAATAACTACCTGCCAATAAACTGAAGGCATGAGTGACCTCAGCCTCCAACCCCTTCCGGACTTCTCAGGGCGCCCCGGACCGTTGCTGGTCATCGTGGCCGATGGTGTCGGTGTGGCCCCGAAAGAGGACTACAACGCCGTACACCGGGCTCACACCCCAACGCTCGACGGCTTAGCTGACAGCCCGCTGTACACCGAGTTGGCCGCCCACGGTCTGGCAGTCGGGCTGCCGTCCGACGACGACATGGGTAATAGCGAAGTCGGCCACAATGCTCTCGGCGCCGGCCGCATCTTCGCTCAGGGGGCCAAATTGGTTAACGCTGCGTTGGCCGACGAGTCGATCTTCGACACTGCCGCCTGGCGCACGGCAATCAGTCGGGTCACCGGAGATGGCGGCACGCTTCATCTGCTCGGGCTGCACTCCGACGGCAATGTCCACTCCCATACCGACCATCTGCATCAGCTTCTGCGTCGGGCGGCGTCCGACGGCGTTAAGCGGGCCCGGGTCCACATCCTGCACGACGGCCGGGACACTGCGGCCCGTTCGGCTCTGGGCTACATCGAAGCCACCGAGGCAGTGCTGTCCGAGATCAACGCCGCGGCAGTCGACGGGTCGGCTACTGACTTTCGCATTGCGTCAGGTGGCGGACGCATGACCATCACCATGGACCGCTACGAAGCCGACTGGGAAATGGTGGAAAAGGGCTACCACTGCCACACCCACGGTGCCGGTCGCCCCTTCGCCTCGGCCACCGAAGCGGTCGAGACCATGTACGCCGAGTCCGACAGCGGCGACCAGTACCTCGACGAGTTCGTGGTCGTCGATGACAGCGGTGACCCGGTGGGAACCATGGCAGACGGTGACTCGGTCATCTTGTTCAACTTCCGAGGTGACCGGGCCATTGAAATCTCCCAGGTCTACGAACAACCCGCTGACGGAGTCGACGCCTTCACTGCCTTCGACCGAGGTGATCACCCCGACGTCTACTACGCCGGAATGTTGGAGTACGACGGCGACACCAAGGTTCCCAAGAACTATCTGGTTCCCCCTCCAGCCATCGACCGAACCATGGGTGAGTTCCTGTGTCACGAGCAGGTGCACAGTTTCGCGGTCAGCGAAACCCAGAAGTTCGGTCACGTCACCTACTTCTGGAACGGCAATCGCTCCGGTTATCTCGATGAGCAGCTCGAAACCTACGTTGAGATCCCGTCCGACAACGTCGAGTTCAACAAAACGCCGGGCATGAAGGTGCGAGAGATCACCGAGGAAACGATCCGGTTGCTGCGAAGTGGCAGTTACCGCTTTGGCCGCATCAACTTTCCCAACGGTGACATGGTCGGCCACACCGGTGACTTGGACGCCACCATCGAAGCGATGGAAGTAGTGGAGGAGTGCACGGCCCGACTGATGACGGTGATCGAAGAACTCGGCGGCGTGATGATTTACACCGCCGATCACGGCAACGCCGACATCATGTACACCGAGTCAAACGGCGTTCGATCGCCCAAGACATCACACACCCTCAGCCCGGTCCCGTTTGCCATCTATGACCCTGAGTTCCGTGGTGAGTACCGCCTCGATCCGCCTGACGGGGCTGGACTCAGCCATGTTGCCGCCACCATGTTCAACCTTCTCGGCTACCAGGCACCGGATGACTACAATCAGAGCCTGATCAGCTTCGACTAATAGCCGGGCGGCCGCTTTACCTGCATCTACGGCGCTCGTTGACACGACAGATAACGGCATGAGCGCATCGATTACGGCGGACCCTCAAACACCCATGCACGCTAGTTGCCTGGGGCAGGTCGATCTCGACACCGAACGGCTGGCCGCCGAGTTGGCTGCCGTCGACGCGCAGTTTCCGTTCAACGTCAGCTACAACCGTTACGCCAGTGGTAATCCCGGTTGGAAGAACTGCGTGCTGCGCAATGACACCGGCGACTACAACGACATCGTGTTTCAAGGCTCGTATGCCGGTGACGCCAAGATGACCGACCTGGGTCGCCGCACGCCGTACATCAATGAGTTGGTCGACCGCACGTTCAAACCCGACCATCTCAAGTGGGCTCGAATCTTCTGGTGCCACAACGGCGTCCTCATGCCCCACCGTGACTACCTCGACATTGAGGAGGACGACTTCACCCGGGTCCACGTGGTGCTGCAGACCGACCTTGGGGCTCGCCACTCCGAGGAAGACAAGTGCTATCACATGCGCCCCGGTGAGATCTGGTTTGTCGACGGCAAGTACATGCACTGCGCTGCCGCCTACTCCGATCGCCCGCGAATGAACGTGGTGATGGATTTTGAGCCCGGTGTGCCATTCGAGGAACTCTTCGTTGATCGGGCCGTCTACGACCGGTCGATCGAGCCGTACTGGCTAGATCGTAAACCGTTCACCGATGACGACATGGCGGCCGTTCGGGACTTGCATCGGGTGGCCAACCGGGCCAACTGGACCGACATCGCCGCCATCGTCGGCAAGGTTCACCTCTACCACGACGTCAGCGTTGTCCACTGCTACGACTGGCTTCTGGAGATCGCTGAACTCACCGGCGACCGGGAACTTATCGACGAAACGCTCGACATGAGGATGTTCTTCATCGGCCGCTAGCGTCAGGCGATGGGGAAAACGGAAACCCGGCTGGCCGTACCGGAGGATGAAGCGGCTGTTCAAGCCTGCGTTAACGGCGCCTACGGTTTGTATCTGGATCGTATGTCGACGGCCCCGGCGCCAATGCTCGACGACTACGGCCAGTTGATTGATCGCGGAGTTGTGCACCTGGCGGTCGAAGACACGACGGTGCTTGGTCTCGTTGTGATGTGGCCGAAAGACGACCATCTGTACGTGGACAACATCGCGGTCGACCCCTCCAGTCAGGGCAAGGGAGTCGGTAAGGTCTTGATCGACCTGGCTCAATCCCATGCCCGCATCCATCACTTCTCCGAGGTTCGCTTGTACACCAACGAAGCCATGACTGAGAACCTCGACTACTACCCCAGACGAGGCTTCGTCGAGACGCATCGCGGCATTGAGGCCGGCTATCAACGGGTGTACTTCTCCTTGGCGGTCGACCAGAACAGGTAAAACAGATCCGCACTCTTGATCGGTGGTGTGAACAGCCGACGGGGAGCCTGTGTCGTCGCGGTCCCCGAGAAGCAAATTCGTTCTGCTCATCGTCGTGTGCCTCGTTACGATCGCCAATCCCGGAGGCGTAGAGCTAACACCGCCTCCCGACGCTGTCGCATTCAAAGAACCAAGTCTTTCGCCCGCCCCGGATCTGGTTGACGGCTTGTCCCGCCTAACCCGAATCGACGGCGACCAGTTCTTGGTGCAAACCGTTGAGGGCGACCTCTCGTTCCTGCCTGGGGTCAACCTGGGATCGACCATCCCCGGGTCTAACCCGCAGGATCTGGCCATCACGGCGGAACACTACCGAATTTGGTTCCCGCAGATGGCGGCTGCCGGGTTCCAGGCCATCCGAGTGGCCGCTCTGCAGAACCCGGCGTTCTATCAGGAGTTGGCCGCCCACAACGAGGCCAATCAACAGGACCCGCTGTACCTCTTCCATGGCATCGGGCTCCCCGATGACGTCATCTCCTCGGCGGCCGACCTCCTGGATCCGGCGGTTCGTCGGGAAGTAGACGACGCAGTCGACGAAACGATTGCGGCGGCCAACGGCCAAGGTGGCGCCAGAGGCGGCGAATCGTACACGGCCGACGTTGGCCCCTGGATTGCCGGTTGGATTGTTGGTAGCCAGCTGGACCCGTACGTTGCGGTTCAAACCAACGAGCTCAACCCAGCTGCTTCCTTCCGAGGTCGGTTCTTCCAATCGACGTCCGACGCGTCGGCTACCGAAGTGTTCTTGGCAGAAACCATGGACCGGGTCGCCCGCCGCCAAGCAGAGGCCGGTCGCGTCACCCCCGTCGCTTTCAACAACTCCGCCGCTACCGATCCGATTGTTCATCGCTACGAGCCGGTCGACGAAAACGACATGGTCCAGATCGACCCCAATCACGTGGTGCCTGCCAACGGTTGGGATGGCGGCACGTTCGCCAGCTACGAGGCCGACCCGTACTACCCCGACTTCCAACGCTTCGAACCTGAGATCGTTGATTTCGCCCACCGGGGACAGACCGACCCTTACGCTGGCTACCTCAGCCAACTGTCCGAGCATCACTCGACCATGCCATTTGTGGTCTCACGGTTCGGTGTGTCATCCGGCCAAGCCGTTGCCCGGTCCGGGCCTCTCGGTCGCAATCATGGCGGTTTCGACGAAGAGACTCAGATGGCGGTCAACGCCGGAATGATGCGAACCATCGCCGACCTGGGTTTCTCGGGCGGGATGCTGGCGTCGTGGATCGACGAGTGGCATCTCACGTCTTGGAACACGGCTGCGGTCGACATTCCGGCCAGGCAGCGTTCAATGTGGATGAACGCGTGGGCCGCTGACGCCCACTTCGGGGTCATGGCCGCCGAGCCTGGGCGTCGCCCCCCTGTTGTTATCGACGGGATCGACGATGAATGGGAAACCAACGACTCCAAGGTGGTGCTCGAAAGCGACGGGTCGGTTCGAAGAGTCAAAGCCACCCATGACGAAGGCTGGCTCTATTTGTCGATCACGACGTCGAAAGAAGATTGGCTCTCCGCCGGACCGTTCTCACTTGGGTTCGACGTCATCGACGGTGCCGCTGGCTCACTTCCTACCGGCCAACAAGAGCGGGTCGCCGACTACGCGCTGTTGTTCACCGATCACGAACTTTCATTGATGGTGGCTGATCATGCCGACGTCCACCGGCGTTTGGGGCTTGTGCAGCCAGACCAATCAGCTAGGGCCTCCGCCCGTGCGACGTCGCGGTTACCTGACGCCGGTTCGTCTGACGGCGATTCGTCTAGCACTGAAGGGGCAGATGCCGTTGACGTTGACTCCCGACCGGTGGTCGGGTTCGCTGATGGAACGCTGGAACCAGGTGAGGTGATGTCGTCCGCCGAGGTAGCTGAACCAGCAGACGCAGCCGCCTCACTGCCAACACCTTCACTGCCAACACCCTCACCGTTAGCCGCACCGGAGAGCTCGTCATCGGAGATGCCTCGCGGTCTCTGGCATCCTCATACGCTGTTGGTCCGCAGTGCCTACCAACACCCGACGACCGGTGCGAAGGTTCCGGTTGAGACAACGGTTCCCGGTGAGTTGACCCAGGGAACCACCGATCGAACCGATCCGATGTTTGACTCCCGGGTCTCGTGGCAGATGTCAGGCGACCATCTTGAGGTCCGGGTCCCGTGGCAGGGGATCGGCATCTCTGACCCGTCGAAGCGGCAGGCGTACCGCATCGACGATGACAAGCTGGTGACCACCACTGAAGTCGAGCGGATCCTTGTCACCGCGGCGTCGGGCGGTCGGCTTGAGGCCCTCGGCGAGTACTCGTGGGAACCGTGGGACCAAGTGACGTGGCATCAAGTTCCCAAAAGCGGAATCGAGTTGATCTCCGATGCGGCCGACAACACGTTACAGAACGGCCTGCGGGAAGTGCCTGAAACGACTCTGGAGGGATCTCAGTGACTGTTGCTTCTACTTCTTCACCTGCCCGTTTGCGTCGCTGGGGTCGCCACGTTCACCTAGCCATCACGCTCGGTCTGCTTGTTCTGCTGGCCGCAGCCTGTGGCGGGCTGGGTGCTCCGCCGGATGCCTTGGCTCTGCGGGAGCGAGGGCTTGGCCCCGCCCCTGATGAGGTTGACGGGTTATCGCGCCTAGCAGTGGTAGAGGGAACCGAGTTTCGGGTGCAGACGACGAGCGGTGATCTGACGTTCCTTCCCGGTATCAATCTTGGGTCCTCGGTTCCCGGTTTCGCCCCTGGCGAACTTGCCATCTCCGGCGAGCAGTATCGAGAATGGTTTCCGCAGATTGCCGAGGCCGGATTCCGTGTGGTCCGGGTCTACACAATTCTGCGCCCTGAGTTCTACGAAGAGTTCGCGGCCTACAACGAAGCGAACCCCGATGACCCGCTGTACTTGGTGCATGGCATCTGGATTCCTGAAGAGGACTTCTACGACGTTCGTGATCTGTGGCATCCGTTGGTGCGAGACGCCTTCTTGTCCGAAGTGGACGATGCGGTGGCGGCAGCCAACGGTGACGCCACCATCGCCGAGAAGCGCGGCCACGCCAGCGGTACTTATCGAACCGATGTCAGCCAGTGGATCATCAGTTGGATCCTTGGTGTCGAGCAGGACCCTGACATCGCCCATGAAACGGACATGATCAACGAAGGTGTCGAGTTCTCCGGTGACTATTTTCGAGCCACCGCCGATGCCTCTCCGACCGAGGTTTTCCTGGCTGAGGCGATGGATCGCACCGCTCGGCGCCAAGCCGAGTACGGCTCAATGATCCCAACGGCGTTCGTCAACTGGCCGACAACCGACCCGATCGTCCACCCTCTGGAACCGTTGGCTTCAGAGGACCTCGTCAACATCGACGCAAACCACATCGTTCCGGCCGACGGCTGGTTGGGTGGCACGTTCGCCAGCTATCACGCCTACCCGTACTACCCGGACTTCCAGCGATTCGAACCGGGCATCGTCGACTTCGACTACAACGGACAGGTCGACCCCTATGCCGGTTACCTTGTCCAGCTACGCGATCATCACACGACGATGCCGGTAATGATCACCGAGTTCGGCGTTCCCTCCGGTCACGGTCACGCCCACTACGGCCCGCTGGGTCGCAATCAGGGCGGCCACGACGAGGCAACCCAAATGGCCATGAACGCCGAGATGATGACCATGATCGCTGATTTGGGTTTGTCCGGCGGCTACCTGTTCGCCTGGATCGATGAATGGTTC
Source organism: uncultured Acidimicrobiales bacterium (assembly GCA_937981915.1). GTDB lineage: Bacteria > Actinomycetota > Acidimicrobiia > Acidimicrobiales > SZUA-35 > JAHELU01. Next base: position 425 of record CALJMD010000091.1, on the reverse strand, counting down.
AAACTGACCTGGAACACGCTTGACTTCGAAATCCCAGGGGAGCGACGGGCGCTGTGGATGAACGCCTGGACCAACGAGGCTCACTTCGGCCTGATGGCGGCTGAGCCCGGCGAGAGCCAAGCGGTCACTATCGACGGCATCGACAGCGAATGGGCATCGAACGGGTCGCAGGTGATCTTCGAAGGCGACGGTGCCGTGCGTCAAGTGCGGGCTTACAAAGATGAGGGTTGGCTCTATCTTAGCGTTCGGACCGACGACCCCGATCGTCTAACCGCAGAGCCGTTGACCGTCGGCTTCGACGTGATCGACGGCGGCGCCGGAACGCTGCCAAACGGCGAGCCGAGTGACGTCGCCGATTACGCATTGCTCGTAGCCGACGGCGAAGCCACCTTGTTGGCCGCCGGGCACGCGGATGCTCACCGGCG